>JBKDZW010000012.1:0-4147 GCA_047971685.1 Rhodoblastus sp. | reverse complement strand
GCGCAGCAGGCTCACCTTGCCGAGCGCGCCGTAAAAGGCGCCGACCGGGCAGATATGGCCGCACCAGCCCTGTTTGGCGACGAAGAGATCGAAGACGAAAATGGCAAGCGCGCCGGTTGCGGCGAACGTCGACCCGAACACCAGCGCGCGATGCAGCGCCGTGATCGGATTGACCAGTTCCCAGGCAACGCTTCCCGAGGCGAACGCCAGAACCAGCACGCCGATGCACAGATACCTGCGCGTCTCCGGCCGCAACCTCGCCGTCTGCCTGATCCCGAAACGCAGACGTATGGCGCTGGCGAGATCGGCGATCGGATTGATCGGACAAACCCAGGCGCAATAGCTGCGCCCGCCGAACACGAGATAGGCGGCAAGCACGATAGCTCCGCCGATCAGCGCGGTCGTCTCGGGCCAATGGCGCGCCAGGAGCGATTGCAGCAGAATGAAGGGATCGGTCAGCGGCAGAACGTCGAAAGTCCGCGACGAGGCCAGATCCCCCTTGGCGATCCACAAACCGAACCACGGCCCCGTGAGAAATACGGCTAGAAAAATAAATTGCGCAAAACGGCGCGCGAGAAAGAAGCGCCGCGAAGCGAAAACGCCCTTGGCCGCGTAAGCTTCCCGGTATGGAGATCGCGCGCTCATGGCTTGAGCCCCGGCACGGGCGCGCCATCGGGTGTGCGCGTCGGCATTTTCAGGGGGGCGTCGACCAGCGCGCCGCCGGCTTTCTGTTTTTCCTCCCAGCCGCGCTTGTAATGGGCGTCTCCTTTCAACGCGACCAGCTCGACCGGCAGAACCTTGATTGCGGCCTCCTTCAGCACGCAGGATTTCTCGCACTTGCCGCAGCCTGTGCAGGCGTCCGCATGCACGACCGGCTCGAAGATCGCGTGTTTGGCGGTACGCGCATTATGCGTGGCCTCAAGCGTGATCGCCTTGTCGATCAGCGGGCAGACGCGATAGCAGACGTCGCAGCGCAACCCCTGTAGATTGAGGCAGGTCTCGCGGCTGGTGATGACCGCCACCCCCATCTTCGCTTTGGCGATGTCGATCAGCCCATGGTCGAGCGCGCCTGTCGGACATGCCTTCACGCAAGGAATGTTCTCGCACATTTCGCAAGGGATTTCGCGCGCGATGTAATAGGGCGTGCCTGGCGCAGGCCCTGCGCCCCAGTCGGAGAGTTTCAGCGTGTTGTAAGGGCAATCGCGCACGCAAAGGCCGCAGCGCACGCAGGCCGAAAGAAAAGCCTCCTCTGCATGCGCGCCGGGCGGCCGCAGATTGTGCGCAGGCAGCGCCCTGGACTGCCGCTCGAACGCGCCGAGGCCGAGCGTGGCCGCAGCAGCGGCCCCGCCATACCGCGCCATATCCGCGAACGCCTTGCGGCGCCCCGGATTGGCTGGCGCGTTTTTTATCGGCGCGTTCATGATCGCTCAGTCCCGATCGTCCGCAATCACGCCGGCGTCACGCGGCAGGCGCATTTCTTGAAGTCCGTCTCCTTGGAAATCGGGCAGGTCGCATCGAGCGTCAGCTTGTTGACGAGCTGATCCTCGTCAAAGAAAGGGAAGAACACGACGCCGCGCGGCGGCCTGTTGCGCCCCTTGGTCTCCACGCGCGTGATGACTTCGCCGCGCCGCGTCTCGACCTTCACGGTCTGCCCGCGCAACAGCTTGCGCTCGATCGCATCGTCCGGGTTCATGTAGATCGTGGCGGTCGGCACGGCGCGGTAGAGCTCCGGCACGCGGCGCGTCATCGAACCGGAATGCCAGTGTTCGAGCACGCGCCCCGTCGACAGCCACAGGTCGAAATCCTTGTCCGGGCTTTCGGCCGGCGGCTCGTAGGGGCAGAAGATGATGCGCGCCTTCTTGTCGGGCTTGCCGTAGAAGGACACGCCCTCGCCCGCCTTCACGTAAGGGTCGTAGCCCTCGCGGAAACGCCACAGCGTTTCCTTGTTGTCGACCACTGGCCAGCGCAGGCCGCGCGCCTTGTGATATTGCTCGAAATCCGCAAGGTCGTGGCCATGCCCGCGGCCGAAGGCGGCATATTCCTCGAACAGGCCCTTCTGCACATAGAAGCCGAAAGCCTCGGCTTCGGAATTCTCGAAGCCCTTCTGGATGTCGGTCTTCGGGAATTTATTGACCTGACCATTGACGTACAGAACGTCATAGAGCGTCTTGCCGCGATATTCGGGCTTCTTGGCGATCAGCTCTTCCGGCCACACATCCTCGACCTTGAAATATTTCGAGAACTCGATCATCTGCCAGAGATCGGAGCGCGCTTCGCCCGGCGCCTTCACCTGCTGGCGCCAGAACTGCGTGCGCCGCTCGGCGTTGCCATAGGCGCCTTCCTTCTCCATCCACATCGCAGTCGGCAGGATGAGATCGCCCGCAAGCGCGGTCACCGTCGGATAGGGATCGGAGACAATGACGAAATTGGCGGGATTGCGATAACCGGGAAATCCCTCCTCGTTCATGTTGGGAGCGGTCTGCATGTTGTTGTTGCATTGCACCCAATAGACGTTGAGCTTGCCGTCCTTGAGCATGCGGTTCTGTAGAACCGCGTGATAGCCGACCTTCTCGTTGATCGTGCCGGGCGGCAGTTTCCAGATGTTTTCCGCCGTCTCGCGATGCTTGGGGTTGCCCACCACCATGTCGGCGGGCAGGCGATGCGCGAAGGTGCCGACCTCGCGCGCCGTGCCGCAGGCCGAAGGCTGGCCCGTCAGCGAGAACGGCCCATTGCCGGGCTCGGAGATCTTGCCCGTCAGCAGATGCACGTTGTAGATCATGTTATTGACCCACGTGCCGCGCGTGTGCTGGTTGAAGCCCATCGTCCAGTAGGAGACGATCTTCTTCTTCGGATCGGCGTAGAGCCTGGCCAGACGCTCGAGATTTTCCTTCGGCACGCCGGACATTTTGGCGGCGTATTCCAGCGTATAGGGCTCGAGCAGCTTCTTGTATTGCTCGAAGCCGATCTTGTCCTTGTAGCCCGCAGGATTGAGCGCGCCGTCCTTGCCGGCCTTGTGCGAGGCGTTGACCGCCTTTTCTTCCAGCGGATTATTGGGTCGCAGGCCGTAACCGATATCGTCGACCGTCTGTGCGAATTCGCAATGTTTGGCGACGAAATCCTTGTTCACCGCACCCGAATTCACGATGTAGTTCTGGATGTAGTTGAGGATCGCCAGATCCGAATGCGGCGCGAACACGAGACCGTTGTCGGCAAGCTCGAACGAGCGGTGCTCGAAGGTGGAGAGCACGTGCACTTGCGCGCCCTCGTGCGTCAGCCTGCGGTCGGTGAGGCGCGACCACAGGATTGGATGCATCTCCGCCATGTTGGAGCCCCAGAGCACGAAGGCGTCGGCGGCTTCGAGGTCGTCATAGCAGCCCATCGGCTCGTCGATGCCGAAGGTGCGCATGAAGCCCGTGACGGCGGACGCCATGCAATGGCGCGCGTTGGGGTCGAGATTGTTGGAGCGGAAGCCCGCCTTCATCAGCTTGACGGCGGCATAGCCTTCCCACACCGTCCATTGCCCGGAGCCGAACATGCCGATGGAGGTCGGCCCGTTGGCCTTGAGCGCGCCCTTGAACTTCTCGGCCATGATCTGGAACGCCTCGTCCCAGGAAACCGGCGTGAAATCGCCGTTCTTGTCATACTTGCCGTTCTTCTTGCGCAACAGCGGCCGCGTCAGCCGATCCTGGCCATACATGATCTTGGACAGGAAATAGCCCTTGATGCAGTTGAGACCGCGATTGACCGTCGCATCCGGATCGCCCTGGGTCGCCACGACACGGCCGCCCTTCGTGCCCACGATCACGCCGCAGCCCGTGCCGCAGAAGCGGCATACGCCCTTGTCCCAGCGAATGCCGTCGGTTCCCGTGACCTGCGCATTGGCCTCGAATGGCGCGCCAAGCCCGGCGACGCCGGCCGCCGCCGCAATTGCCGAGGTCTTGAGCGCATCGCGCCGCGTTTGCGCGAAGGGGCCGTCTTGCGCGGGCGCGGATTGAAATTTGGCTTCAGCGGACATGGGTCTGACCCTCCGTCATCTCTGCAATTGTGGTTGATTGGCGTCCAGCGCCTGCCGCGCGTCGGATAAGGCGTTGTCTTCGTCGGTATCGAAGGCGTGATAGATCAGCGATGCGGCAACCACGCCGGGCGT
>JBKDZW010000011.1:0-21773 GCA_047971685.1 Rhodoblastus sp. | reverse complement strand
TATGGCGCTTCCGTGCCGGCGCTGGAGCGCATCGGCCGCGAGAAGGCGATGAGCCTGGTCGGTTGCGACATCTGCGGGGTGAACGCGTTTTTCGTGCGCAACGACCTGACCGGCGACCATTTCGTCCGGCCCTTCGATTCGGCGACGCATTGGGAGCCGCTGCGCATGACGCTGGTCGGCCGCCGCGGCCACGCGCGGCCCTGACAGGACCAAGCCCGTCCCGCTTGAAGATCAGCGCGCCGCCGCTTCCCGCCGCTTGCGCCGTTCGTGCGCCTTGCGCTCTTCCTTGGCCGCCCATTCCGGATCCCACCGCTTGATCTTCTTGCCCGATGTCGTGGCGTAGAGCAGGCGCGCGTGAAGATTCCTCAACGAAAAACCGCCGTACATCATGGCCGCGAGCCGGTCGAGCGTCGTGCGGCTCTCGATTTCCGGATCGAGTTCGCAGACGAATTTGCCCATGATCAGCGAGCCGATGCCGATCTCCTCGCGCACCGCGCGGCGGACGTGAAAGGCCTCGAAGCTGTCATGGCCGAAGAACGTGTCGGCGATCCTGTTGTAGCCGTCGATCGACAGCGCCAGCCGCTTGACCAGCCCGCCGCCCATGAAGCTGTCATTGTCGGGCCGCCGGTCCTGCCAGCATTCCGGCACGAAGCGCAGTTTCAAGCCCCTTGGCATCAGCTCGAACAGCCGCGCCGCATGCGCCCAGCACGAGCGGTCGAAGGCTTCCGGAAAGGCGACGCGGTCCCAGCTCGAACGCTTGTTGATCATGCCGCCCATGAACGAGAAGAAGGCTTCGGTATTGGCGGCGCTCTCGAAATAGCGGCGGCGTTCGGCCGGATTTGAAAGCTCGAACGTCTGCGCGCCATCGCCGGCCAGCACCGGCCAGGGCGTCCAGTCGCGCCCGTTGCTCAGATATTCCATGTGCTGCGAAAGATAGACGTCGCAGCCGCTTTCGATCTCCTGCAAGGCGCGGGCGAGCGCGCCCGCCCGCATGATGTCGTCGCCCGAGAACAGCCAGCAATATTCGCCCGAGGTCAGAGAGAAGGCGGTCGCCATGTCGCGGTCGATGCCGCCCTTGGCCGGCAGGCGCTCGTAGCGCACGTTCGGGTGGCGCGTCCGATATTCCGCCATGAGTTGCGGCGTCGCGTCGGTCGAGGCGCCGTCGACCACCACGATCTCGACCTCGTCCGCGCCATCCTGGGCGGTGATGGAATCGAGCGTTTCAAGGATGAAATCCGCGAAATTATAGATCGGTATTGCGATCGAAAGCCGCATGTCCGCAATGTCCTGTGTCCGGGGTTCGACAATTCAGGCGCCGGGCGTCCCGCTCATTCGTCGTCCGCGCCCGCGCCGACGCCCTGTGTCAGGCAATGCAGCAGCGCAATCAATTGATCGCGCCCGCCAGGGGGCAGAAACTCGATCATGCGCTGTTCGTGCTCATCCTGCACCTTGCGCACTTCTTCGGCGAGTGTCTTGCCGGCGGGCGTCAGGTAAAGCGCACGCGAACGCCGGTCGGTGGCCACCGCCTCGCGCCGGGTCAGGCCGCGCCGCTCGAGTTCGTCCAGCACGGCCACGAAATTGGTCCGCTTGATGCCGAGCATTGCCGAGACGTCGCCCTGGCGCAAGCCCGGGCTCTCCCGCAAAATCGTCAGTACGGCATATTGCGCGGGCCGCAGGTCGTAATCGGCGAAAGTGCGTCTAAAGTCGTTGAAAACAGCGACTTGCGCGCGGCGCAACATATAGCCGAGCACATTGTCGAGATGGCGCGGCGCCTCGCCGTCGCAAGACGGGGAAAGGGCGATCGCCGGGGCCTTCGTCTCGGCGGCGGCCTCGCGCGCGCTTTCGCTTTTGTCGTTTTCCATGGCTAAGGCGTAGATAAACGTGTGGCGTCAAATTGCAAGAAATCCTGTCTCGCCCGACTCAATCGCCAGGTGCTAGATGACGCCCATGAACTGGACGGGCGAACAGGACCGCGCGCTCGCCGCTGTTGCGGCCTGGCTTGCTGCGCGCGATGCGCCGCAGGTTTTCCGCCTGTTTGGCTATGCCGGCGCCGGCAAGACCACGCTTGCAAGGCATCTTGCCGAAAGCGTGGACGGCGAGACGGCTTTCGGCGCCTTCACCGGCAAGGCCGCGCTTGTCATGCGCTCCAAGGGCTGCACGGATGCGCGCACCATCCATTCCATGATCTACCGTCCCAAGGAGGTGGAAACGGAGGAGCCCTCGTTTGAACTGAACGAAGACGCCCCGGCCGCCGCCGCCAGCCTGATCGTGATCGACGAATGTTCGATGGTCGACGAGGAACTGGGCCGCGATCTTCTTTCCTTCGGCAAGAAAGTGCTGGTTCTGGGCGACCCCGCCCAATTGCCGCCGGTCAAGGGCGGTGGGTTTTTCACGGCCGCCGACCCCGACGTCATGCTGACCGAGGTCCATCGCCAGGCCGAGAACGATCCGATCATCCGCCTGTCCATGGATATCCGCCAGGGACGCAGACTGGAGCGCGGCGTCTGGGGCCGCACCAAGGTGATCGGCCGCGACGAGGTCGATACGCAGGAGGTCCAGGCGGCCGATCAGGTGCTGGTCGGCCTCAATCGTACGCGCCGCGCCTATAACAGGCGGCTGCGCGAATTGCAGGGCTTTTCCGGCGAGTTTCCGCAGGCCGGCGAAAAGCTGGTCTGCCTGCGCAACAATCGCAAGAAAGGCCTGCTCAACGGCGGTATTTTCCGCGTCGCGCGGACGGGAACAGTGCGGCGCGGCAAGGTGCGGCTGTCGGTGGCGCCTGACGATGCGCCCTCCGCCAAGCCGCTGCGCGTGGGCGTGATCCCGCAATTCTTCGCCGGCGGGGACGAGGAGATACCTTATGCGCTGCGCCGCGAATCCGACGAATTTGATTTCGGCTATGCATTGACTGTGCATAAAGCGCAGGGCTCGCAGTGGAACAATGTCTATCTGTTCGACGAGAGTTATGCGTTTCGCGAACATCGCGCCCGTTGGCTTTATACCGGGGTCACGCGGGCGGCCGAGCAATTGACGGTCGTGATCTGAAGCCGGTTATCTTACCGTACGTTAAGAGAGCCGTATGAGCCAATTCTTGTTCGCTCCCGCCTCAAGTGGTTATGTTTCGTACATTATTTTTGGACGATTCATTACGAGGCGCGGTTTTTTCGGCGCTTCCCGTTAAGAAATTTGGGTCACATTCCGGCTGTTCGGAGATTTCAGAGGACAGTCGGGTGTTTTTCGCATTTGGAGTTTTATCGCGCCGATTGGCATCGACCATTTTCGTCGGCGCATGCCTCCTGACCGGCGCATTGGCGTCGGCGCCGGCTTCCCATGCAAACGAAGCGCGGAATTTTCCGAGCATCGGCGGGGTGATCGCCGATTCGCCGCTCTGGCGGGAATGGTCGCGCCGCTTTGTCCAGTCGAACGGGCGCGTCGTCGATACCGCGAACTATGAGGTCAGCCACAGCGAAGGCCAGGGCTATGGCATGCTGCTGGCGGCGGCGGCCGGCGACCGGGACGCCTTCGATCGCATCTGGCGCTGGACCCGGGACAATCTGTCCGGGCGTCCGGACAATCTGTTCGCCTGGCGTTGGGATCCGGTGACGCACGCGGTTTCGGACCACAACAACGCCACGGACGGCGACATATTGATCGCCTGGGCGTTGGCGGAAGCCGCCGATCTCTGGGAGGATCCGAAATATACGGAAGCCGGCGCTGCGATTGCGCGCGACGTTGCCCGCCTGGCGGTCGTGGAGGTGGCGGACGTCGGCAGCGTGCTGCTGCCGGCGACCTACGGCTTTACCTCGGCGGAACAATCGGACGGGCCGGTCGTCAATCTCTCCTATTGGATTTTTCCGGCCTTCGCCCGCCTTGCGCAACTTGCGCCCGACAAGGACTGGGACGCCGTCAAACGCACGGGCCTTGCGATTCTCGACGCCATCCAGTCGCAAAATCCTGGGATCGTGACGAACTGGACCGGGCTTTCCGGCGCCAAGGCCGCGCCTGCGCGGCGCTTTCCGGCGCTCTCGGGTTACGATTCATTTCGCATTCCGCTCCATCTCGCTTTTTCGCAAGGCGAGAACCGCAAGCGTTTGCACCTGTTCGACAAGGCCGGCTATGTCAGCGGCCAGGGGGGCGTGCCGGTGCTCAATCTGCGCACAGGCCAGCAGGAGGAGTTTGCGCGCGGGCGCGGCTACAACGCTATTTCGGCCTTGCGCGCCTGCTCCGTCGCCGGTGAACCCTATCCGCGCGAATTCTACTGGCTGGGGGAAAAGGACGCCTATTATCCCGCCACCTTGCATATGCTCGCGATTGTCGCGGCGCTGACCAGCGCAAGCGCCTGTCTCGACCCGGTCGAGACGCGCGCCTTGCAACCCGTCACATGGAAGCAGCGTCTGGCCGAAGACTTGCCCCAGACCCGGCCGGTGGTCGCAAAGCCCGCGAGCGTCCCCGCGCACGCCAGGAAAAACGCCGCAGCAGCCGAGCCCGCCGTGCGTCCTGCCCGCGATCTGATCGGCGTCGCCGCCTTTTCCGGCGTGGCGCTGGCGTTTTTCGGTTTTCTTTTCGTCACCCGGTCGCACCGCAAGACCGGGGCGCCCGCCTTTCAACCGTCGGCCGCAGCGCCAGAGCCCAAGTTTGCGCTCAAGTCTGCGCCCGAATCTCCGTCCAGCGCCGCGCCTGCCGTGCGCGACCCGACGGCTCCGCGCTGTCTGCCGCAAAACCCCTTCCTGACGGCGCGCGGGCAAGGCGCGGTCGAGCAGCGCCTCGACATTGCAGCGCACGCCTCGCGGCAATGGCGCCGAACGGCCGCTGTCGCCTTTTTCCGTCTCTCCGACTTCGACGCCATCGCCGCATCTCAGGGCCGCGACGTGGCCGAGCGCGTGATGGCCGAGATCGTCGAGGGGCTCTCCGGGCGCATTCGCAAGAGCGATGCGGTGGCAAGCCTCGCACAGGACGAAATCGCGGTCTGCCTCAGCCTGATCGCCGATCAGATCGATCTCGACAGCGTCGGGCGCCGTCTGACGGTCGCCTTGCGCATGGTCCATCCCGAAGTCGGCGGCGGCGATAATTTGTTCGGTCTTGCGCTTTATCCCGCAGAAGAAGGTTTCGGCGCCGAATGTCTGGCTGAGGCGCGACGGGCTTTTGAAATGACGTTGCCGCAATCCGAGCCGCAGCCCAAATTGCGGCGCATGTCGCAGAGCCAGCCGAAGTCCAAACCGCAGGCAAAGAAAACCGCGCGTACGGCCCCTGCGCGCCGCCGCAAGACGCAGACGGCGTCGACGGCTTGAAGCGGGCGGCAGCCTGACCGTGCCGGGCCGCCGCTTCGGGAACAGGCGGAAATAACAACGACGGCCCGACCGGAGAGCGATCGCGCGTTCGGACGCAAAGCCGCCCGCACTTTTGTTGAATGCGCTTAACTCCGGCCGCCGACTTTGTCCTGCGTATTCGTGTCGAAGTCGGATGCTGCGTGGCGTTCGTGCAGTTGCTGGGCGGGTTCGCCCTGCGTGCGGTTGACGATGCGCCCGCGCTTGACGGCGGGCCGCGCGGCGATCTGCTCGGCCCAGCGGATGACGTTCTTGTATTCGTGCACCGACAGGAATTCCGCCGCCTCGTATTGGTTCGATTTCACCGTGCCGCCGTACCAGGGCCACACCGCCATATCGGCTATGGAATAATCGCCGGCCAGATATTCGACCTCGGCCAGCCGCCGGTCGAGCACGTCGAGCTGGCGCTTCACTTCCATGGCGTAGCGGTTGATGGCGTATTCGATCTTGATTGGCGCATAGGCATAAAAATGACCGAATCCGCCGCCAAGGAAGGGTGTTGCGCCCATCTGCCAGAACAGCCAGGACAGGCATTCCGCGCGCGCCGCCCGCTCGCTCGGCAGGAAGGCGCCGAATTTTTCCGCCAGATAGACGATGATCGCGCCGGACTCGAATATGCGCACCGGTTTTTTCTCGCTGTGGTCGACAAGCGCCGGAATCTTGGAATTGGGATTGATCGCCACGAAGCCGGAGCCGAACTGTTCGCCCTCGCCGATATTGATGAGCCAGGCGTCGTATTCGGCGCCTGAATGGCCGGCCGCCAGCAATTCCTCCAGCATGATCGTGACCTTCTGTCCGTTCGGCGTGCCGAGCGAGTAGAGTTGCAGCGGATGTTTGCCGACCGGCAATTCCTTGTCGTGCGTCGGGCCGGCGATCGGGCGGTTGATCTTGGCGAAGCGGCCGCCGCTCGCCTTGTCCCATGTCCAGACTTTGGGCGGCGTATAATCCTGATTATCGCTCACGACGGGCTCCTTGTTGTTTCGGGTCTGTGGTGAGCATACAGGCCCTCGCCACGATCTGTCGCGCCCCCCGCTATGCGCAAATCGCCGGTCCGCCACCCGCCCTGGCGCAGGATTTGCCCGATCCGCCAGAGTTTGTGGCCGTCGCGCGGCTTGCATTCTTGGCTTGGGCCGTTCATGCGCTTATGTGAATGCCCTGGTCGGGCCTGCCGCCCATCTGATGCCGGAGCCTGTTCTGTCCTTTTTTGAATCCATTCTGCTGTTGCTCGGCGTGGCGCTGATACTGGCCGCCTTTTCGCGCCGCATCGGCGCGCCCTATCCGGCCTTTCTGGCGCTGGTGGGCGCAGGCGTGTCCTTTCTGCCCGGCGCGCCGCAGGTCGAGCTTGCGCCCGATCTGGCGCTCGCCCTGTTTCTTGCGCCTGTTCTGGTCGATGCCGGTTACGGCGTATCGGTGCGCGAATTGAAGCGCGACTGGGTGACGGTGACAAGCCTCGTGCTTGGCGCGGTCGTGGCCACTACGATCTGCGTCGCCATCATTGCGCGCTGGCTGACGCCGGGGCTTGCCTGGGCGCCGGCGATTGCGCTCGGCGCCATTGTGGCGCCGCCGGATGCGGTCGCTTCCTCCGCAGTGCTTCGCTCCATCAATCCGCCGCGTCGCCTTGTAGCGATCCTCGAGGGCGAGAGCCTGTTCAATGACGCCAGCGCTCTGGTGATTTTTCGCGGCGCGGTTTTCGCAGCGACCTTCGTCATGACGGCCTCGACCATTCCGCTGCTCATGCTCTCCGTGCCGATCTCGCTGTTTGCGGGCTGGGCGCTCGGCATTCTCGTGTCGCGCCTCAACGATCGCATCACCGATCCGCCGACCGCCGTGCTGTCCCAGTTCCTGTTCGCCTTTGGAATATGGATCACAGCCGAACATCTGCACCTGTCGGGCGTGCTGACATTGGTCGCCTTCGCGGCGACAGCCTCGCGCCACTCACGCGCCGATGCGCGCCAGCGCATCCCCTCCTGGGCGGTGTGGGAGACGGCGATCTTCTTCCTCAACGTGCTCGCCTTCGCGCTGATAGGCTTGCAGATCAAGCCGATCTACGAAAATCTCGACGCTTACGAGAAGACCCATTATCTGAAGGTCGGCCTGGCTGTGCTTGCGACCGTCATCGTCGTGCGTTTCATCTGGGTCTTTCTCAATAGCGCCGGCGTCATGCTGCTGGGCAGGTTGCGCGGCTACAGTCCGATCAACCCGAGCGTGCGGCCAAGCTGGCAAGGCGGTCTCATCGTCTCCTGGGCGGGCATGCGCGGCATCGTTACGCTCGCCGCAGCGCTCGCCTTGCCGGGCGGCGATACGCCCTTCCCCTATCGCGATCTCATTCTGTTCTGCGCCTTTTTCGTCGTCCTCGGAACGCTGGTGTTGCAGGGTTTTACGCTGGGTCCGCTGTTGCGCCTGCTCAATCTGCCGCAGGACGAGCAATTGGAAAGGGAGACCGGCTTTGCGCGAACTGAAGCCCTGCGCGCGGCTTTCGCCCATCTCGATGGCGAGGAAAGCGACGCTGCCCGCCGCGTGCGCGACGAATATGCAGACCTCCTGGCGATCGCCGATTCCCAGGAAGGCGCTTATGCGCCGCGACTTTCGGCGGAAAGCCGTTTGCGCCAGCGCTCGATCACGGCCGCCCGCGAGCGCTTATCGGAATTGCGCCGCAACGGCGAGATCGGCGACGATGTCTATCATCGCGTCCAGGAAGAATTGGACCGCTCCGAAATCGGCGTATTGGAAGGGTAGGCCCGCTCCGCGAAAGCGCTACAGCGCACGCGATAGAAAATCGTCCAGAAGCGCATCGAAAGCCGCCGCTTCCTCGAATTGCGCCCAATGCCCGGCGCGCGGGACCAGAGTCATCTCCCGGAAATCGGGCGCGCGCCGCAAGCCGGCCTCCAGCACGTCGAACCGGCCTGTCGCCAGCACGTCCTGCGCCCCCCATGTCGCAAAAACAGGGCATGTGATGGCGGGCATGGTGCGCAACAAAATGTCGGTGCGCGCGATGCGCCGTTTGGTGAGGCGATCCTGCTTGAGACAGCGCACGTAAAGTTCGAGCGAGAGTTCGTCGACGCTTTCGTCCTGCGCGAGCATCAAAAGCCGCAGATTGTGCCGGAAGGCGGCTTCGCGCTGCGGCCCGTCCGGCAGGCGCAGCCATTCCTTCAGCGCGAGTTTTGCGCCGGGCTTTGCGCTCAACGCCGGCGCGCCGACAAGCACGAGCCTTTTCACGCGCAAAGGATAGGCGGCGGCGTAAAAGCCGCTGACCATGGCGCCGAAGGAAAAGCCGACGAGATCGAAATGCGCAAGGCCGAGCGCCTCCGCGCCCGCCTCGAGCCATGGCGGCAGCGCATCGCCGTCTTCGCCTGCCGGCGGGCGGTCGGATTCTCCGCATCCCGGCAGATCGCAGGCGTAGACGACGCGCCCCTGCGCAACCAGCGCAGGGATGTTGCGCGCCCAATGCGCCCAGCTTCCCGACCCGCCATGCACGAGAACGACTGGCGCGTTCCCTTGCGCGTTCCCTTGCGCGCTACCTTGCGCGTTTCCTGGCGCCGCCGCGCCCCCCCACCGGCGCCAGACCATGCGCCCCGCCCCGCACGGTGTTTCCAGACGCATGGCGGCGGCCTCGACCTTTGCGAGATCGACGATTGTGGCGATGGATGCGGGCAGGTTTTGCGTAGCAGGCAGGTTTTGCGTAATTGCGTCGTGTGAATTCATGCGTAGCGTCCGGCGGAAGATTGAAAGTCCGCATGGGCCAGTCTAGGTCACCGACTCATAAATCGCATCCAGATTTTCGCTGAACTGGACTTGCCCGGATTTAGCGGAGGTATTTCCATTCTTTGATGGCCATTGCGGCCTCGAATGATGTCGGCGATTTATATCCCAAGGCGGAATGCCGACGACGTGGATCGTAGAAACCGTCGATGTATCGGCCAGGGGCAAATTCGGCGGCGGCGCGGGTCTGGAAGGTCGTTCTCCAGACCAGTTCGTTCTCCAGACCGGTTCGTTCCTGATTGTCCTGAACGCCGTTTCCACCATTGCATTATCGTGGCAATTACCCGTTTATGAGCCTGGCCCCTGGCGCTCGACCGCACCATCGATGAGGCAATGGGTCGCCATGGAATCCTGACATGCATGCATCCGCGTCACGCGGTCCCCTTCCATTGCTGTGCAAAAGTGTTACGCCTCGCGCCAGAAACAAGCAGCGAGCCTATGGAAGCGCGAATGGATACCAAAAATCTCGACCCGACCGACTGGGACGAATTTCGTCGGGACGGTCATGCCGCGCTTGATTTGATCATTGATCATCTACGCACGATCCGCGAGCGTCCGGTCTGGCGGCCGGCGCCAGATGTGATCAGGGACGGCTTTCGCAAGCCGTTGCCGCGTGGATCGCGCGGACTTGCGGACGTTCTGGCGCAAGTCGATTCCGATATTCGTCCCTACGTGACGGGGAATGTCCATCCGCTTTTCATGGGCTGGGTGCACGGCGCGGGAACGCCGGTCGGCATGATTGCCGAAATGCTCGCCGCAGGGCTGAACGCCAATTGCGGAGGTCGCAACCATATCGCCCATGACGTGGAACGGCAGGTAACGCGCTGGGTCGCGGAAGCTTTGGGCTTGCCTGCCGAATCGTCCGGTCTGTTCGTGACCGGTTCCTCGATGGCGAATTTCATCGGCCTTCTTGTCGCCCGAACGAAGGTGGCCGGGCGCCAGGCGCGAGCGAGGGGAATGCAGGCGACCGAAAAACGGCTCGTCGCCTACGCTTCGCGCGAAGCGCATCAATGCGTCGGACAGGCGATGGAGCTCGCAGGATTGGGTTTGGATAACCTGCGCTTGATCGCGACCAATTCGGCTCGCCAAATGCGCGCCGACCTGCTTGCGGAGGCGATCGACGAAGATATCAAGGCCGGGCGCGCTCCGTTCCTCGTCGTCGGCAGCGCAGGGACCGTCAATACGGGTTCGGTCGATCCGCTCGACGCCGTCGCGGACGTCGCCCACGCACGTGGGTTGTGGTTTCACGTCGATGGCGCGATCGGCGCGGGCGCGATGCTGTCCACGCAATTGCGTCCTCTGATGAAGGGCATAGAGCGCGCCGATTCGGTCGCGCTCGACTTCCACAAATGGATGCACGTACCCTACGACGCTGGCTTCGTGATCGTCAGGGATACTGCCTTGCATCTGGAGACCTTCGCCAGCGACGCCGTCTATCTCTCGCGCGCAAAGAGCGGCCTGGCGGCGGGCGACGTCTGGCCATGCGATCTCGGTCCAGACCTCTCGCGGGGCTTCCGGGCCCTGAAGACCTGGATGACATTCGAGACGCTTGGGGCGGATAGTATAGGCGCATGCATGGAGCAGAATTGCGCTGCCGCTCGCCATCTGGCGAGACGCCTTGAAGCCGATCGCCTGTTTGTACTGCGCGCCCCAGTTGCGCTCAACATCGTCTGCTTCAGCGTTGCGCGAGAGCGGGCAGACGCTCTGAACCGGCGGATCGTCGAGGATCTTCACATGAGCGGCGAAGCGGCGCCATCGCTGACGACCATAGACGGGCGCGTTGCTATCCGTGCCGCCATCGTCAATCATCGCACGACGATCGACGACATCGACGCCTTCGTGACGGCCCTGAATAGGCGGGCGGTCCGCCAACGCAGGCCCTCATCGGCTCCTGCGTAATCAAAGCGCATCCCTCTACTTGCCGGAAAAGATTGCGCCATCAGAACCCTGGACTAAACGCCTGAGCCTCATGCCTCAAGGCCCGGTCGTCGTCTCAAATATATTTGAGTCCTTTGGCGGCGAGCGCTTCACGCATCTTGTAGAGGTCGAGGCCGAGCATGCCGGAATTCAACTGCGCGCGCTTCTCGCCCTCGTTGGCGATGCGCGCCTGCGCTTTCTTCAGCACGTCGGCGGCATCCTCGCGTCGCACGACGCAAACGCCGTCGTCGTCGGCCACCATCACGTCGCCGGGATTGACGATCGCGCCCGCGCAAACGATCGGAACGTTCACATCGCCGAGCGTTTCCTTCACCGTGCCCTGTGCGCAGACCGCCTTCGACCAGACCGTGAATTTCATGTCCTTGAGATCGGCGACATCGCGCACGCCGGCGTCGATGATGAGGCCGACGCCGCCGCGCGCCTGAACGGAGCCTGCGAGCAGATCGCCGAAATAGCCGGCGTCGGACGGCGAGAACGGCGAAACCACCATCGCGTCGCCCTTGTGCATCTGCTCGACGGCGACATGGATCATCCAATTGTCGGCGGGCGGCACGCTGACGGTGACGGCGGACGCGGCAATGCGCGCGCCGCTGTAGATCGGGCGCATGTAGGAAGCAAGAAGGCCCGTGCGCCCCTGCGCCTCGTGCACGGTGGCGACGCCGCATTGGGCAAGGCCCGCAATGACTTGCGGGTCGGCGCGGTCGATTTTGGTGCGGACGATCGGCATGGTCTTCCTTTCCGGTTTGCGCGTCATTATCCGGCGCGGGGCGCGGATGCGGCTATTTCAAACTCTCGGCAGCAGCATAAGTTTTGCCTATAATGCGTGCAGAGGAATCTGCGCATGGCGGACGGCGACAAAGCGGACATCCCGAATTTACGACATTTGCGCGCCGTTTGCATGGTTGCGGAAACGCGCAGCGTTTCGCGCGCCGCCGAACGCATTCATCTCTCGCAGCCCGCGATCACCCAGGCGATCGACAAGCTGGAGGCGCGCCTCGGCGCGGTCATTTTCGACCATGGTTCCGACGGCATGATCGCGACCCAGGCCGGCCAATTGTTCTGCGCGCGCGCTGCCGGCGCGCTCGAATTCCTGCGCGCCGGCGCCCGCGAAAGTGCGCGCGGGGCCGGTCGTGCGCGGGCGACGCCGGACATCGACCGGCTGATGACGGTTGCGCAATTGCGCGCGCTCATCGCGGTCTCCGCCGCCGGGAATTTCAGTCTGGCGGCGCGCAATATCGGCCTGTCGCAGCCCTCGGTCCATCGTGCCGCCAAGGAATTGGAGCGGCTGGCCGGCGCCCGCCTGTTCGAGGCGGCGGCGCATGGCATAGAGCTGACGCGGCCTGCGCAATATCTGGCGCAGCAGGCGCGTCTGGCCTTTGTCGAGATCGAACACGGCTTTGCCGAGGTCGCGCAATTGTCGGGCGGCGATTCCGGCCGTCTGGTGCTCGGCGCCATGCCGCTGGCGCGCAGCCACATTCTGCCCGAGGCCATCCACCGCCTGATGAACGGGCGCCCCAACGCCCATGTGCGCGTGATCGACGGCCCCTATCGCGATCTCCTGCACGGCCTGCGCAACGGCGAGATCGACATGCTGATCGGCGCATTGCGCGATCCCGCGCCCATCGACGACATCGAACAGATCGCCTTGTTCGACGATCGCCTCGCCATTGTCGCACGGTCGGGCCATCCGCTGTTTTCGCATGCGAAAATTTCCCACGACGATCTCATGGCCTATCCATGGGTCGTCTCGCCGCCGGGCGCGCCGACGCGCGATTATTTTGAAACGATGTTTTCAGCCGCAGCGCGCGAGAAACTTCCCGGACTGATCGAGACGAGTTCGCTGGTGCTCATGCGCGGCGCGCTTCTGCGCTCGGATCGTCTCACCCTGATTTCGGCGCATCAGATCGTCACCGAGCAAAGGCTGGGCTTGCTGGCGCCGCTGCCCGTGCCGACGCCCGGCAGCGCGCGGCGCATCGGTCTCACCATAAGGCGCGGCTGGCGCCCGACGGCAACCCACTATTTGCTCATGGACCATATTCGCGCAACCTGCGCCGAACTCGAATCCGTATCGTCCCCTGATGAAAATCAGCTTCAGGGTTCCGGCGACGGGAAATCCGGCTGACTTTCGCCAAGACCGCCAAAAGGCGGATCGCTCTAAGTGCGCTCTTCGACGGGCTCCTGGCGCGGCGGGGTCGCCGATGCCGCAATCAGCCATTGGGCGAACCAATAGCTCGCCAATATCCACAGGCTCGCCAGCGGCACCGGCCCGGCGAATTTGTCGAACGCCAGAATGAGATCGGACAGGACGAACAATCCCGCGCCGAGCGCCGCCGAACGCGCGGCTGCGCCATAACGGGGAACCTCGCGCTGCGCCATCGAGGCGGCGGCGGCCGCCATTGCAACGAGCCCGATGACGTAGACTGCGACCGGCAGGCGCAGCGCGTCGGGAATTTTGTTCCACAGAAAGGCGAGCATGACGCCTGCAAACAGCGCGTAAGCCGCCGCCGGCGCCGGGGCGAAGCCACGCCGGAACCCGTTGGTGAAGGCGTGGAGATAGGCCAGATGCGCGACCAGGAAGGCAAACAGCCCCGGCTCGAAACCGCGTTGTGGCCAGAGCAGGAATATGTCGCCGGCAAGCGAGGCGAGAAGGCCGACGAGAATAGCCCGTCCATAGGCGTCGCCGATGCGCCCGCGCCAGGCGCAGGCGATGATGAGAATAGTCGTCAGCGCCTTTGCAACGGCGGCCAGCAGCCACGGCCCATACAGAAAGGCGGCGATCGAAACCGCGCCGCTGAGCGCAGCCAGCAGGGTCAAAAGCCCTGTCCTGAAAAATTTCATCGTGGCGAACTCCTTATCGCGCAAGCGCGCTTATCCCGCGATCGCTTCGATCTCGTCGGGCGTCAATCCCGCACTTTCCAGCACCGCGCGCGTATCCGCGCCGAGCGCCGCGACGCGTTCGCCCACGCGCGTCGTCGAGCCCGACATGCGGAAGGGGGGATTGAGCGCGCGAAAAGTTCCGCCGGCGTCGCGGACTTCGGCCAGCGCGCCGCGATGGGCAAGCTGCGGATCGGCAAGCGCCTCGGGGATGGTGCGGTAGGGCGAGCAGGCGACATCGTGAGCCTCGAGCGCGGCGATACATTGTTCGCGCGAGAGTTCGCGCGACCAGTTTTCCAGCTCGTGCATCAATGCGCCCCAGTTCGCGCGCCGTGCGGCATATTGGGCAAAGCGCGGATCCTCGATGAAATCCGCGCGCCCGGCGGCGGTGACGAAATTACGGAAGGCGCGCTCGGTGACGACTGCGACCATGACATAGCCATCCTTCGTCTCCATCGGCCCGAACATCGGGCGTCCCGGCTTGTCGACGGAAAATTGCGACCATTGCACTTCGTTGAGCGTCAGGGCGAGCATGGTCTCCAGCATCGAGACATCGATATGCTGGCCCGCGCCTGTCTTTTCGCGCTGGTAAAGCGCCGCAGCGATTGCCGAGAACGCATAGACGCCGCTGCCGACATCGGCGTGGAAAATGCCGCAGAAATCAGGCCGCGTGCGCCCCTCCTGATAGGCAAGATGGGCAAGGTCGTAGCCCGACGCCGCATGAATGACCGGCGCATAGGCTGGCCGCATCGCAGACGGCCCCGTCTGCCCGTAGCCGGACATGGAGCAATAGACGAGGCGTGGATTGATCTTCGACAGCATGGCATAGTCGAGGCCAAGACGCGCCATCACGCCCGGTCGGAAATTCTCGACCAGCACATCGGCGTCTTCGGCAAGCCGCAGCACGGCGGCGCGCGCTTCCGGCGTCTTCAGATCGAGCGCAATGCTCTTCTTGCCGGCGTTGAGCTGACCGAAAGAGGAACTCGCGCCGTCGCGCAGCGGCGGCCGTGCGCGAAGCACGTCGCCCTCGCGCGATTCGATCTTGACGACCTCCGCCCCGAGATCGGCGAGCAGGCGCCCGCAATAGGGACCGGCTATCGTTGTCGAGAAGTCGAGTGTTTTGAGGCCCTCGAAAGCTCCGGCCATCTGCGTCTCCTGCATATCTTTTGCGCGCCAACGCATTGGTCAGCGTCATTTTTCGCAGCTAGGATTGCATTCAAACGCCCCGCAGGGAAGAAACATGGGCAAGAATTTACTGTCAAAAAAGCAAAATAAAGAAAACGCAAGAAGGACCAGATGAGCATCAAGAGGGCGGCCTGCATCGCAGGCATTTACGAACATCCCACCCGTCACGCGCCAGATAAATCCCTTGCCCAGCTTCATGCGGAAGTAGCGAAAGGCGCGCTGGAAGATGCAGGCCTGACCAAGGACGACGTCGACGGCTATTTCTGCGCGGGCGATGCGCCCGGCATGGGCCCGATCTCCATGGTCGATTATCTCGGCCTCAAGCCGCGCCATGTCGATTCCACCGAGGTCGGGGGCTCCTCCTACCTTCTGCACGTTTCCCATGCCGCGCAGGCGATCGCGGCCGGCAAGTGCGACATCGCGCTGATCACGCTCGCCGGCAAGCCCCGTTCAGAGGGCATGGCGACCGGCACGGCGCCGCGGATCGTGGCGCCCTCGGTGCCCGACGCCCAGTTCGAGCAGCCCTATGCGCCCACCATCGCCAACATGTACGCCATGGTGGCGATGCGCCACATGCACGAATACGGAACGACGAGCGAGCAGCTCGCCTGGATCAAGGTGGCGGCCTCGCACCACGCCCAGCACAATCCGCATGCGTTGCTGCGCAAGGTGGTGAGCGTCGAAGATGTCGTGAATTCGCCGATGGTGGCCAGCCCCCTGCATCGTCTGGACTGCTGTGTCATCACCGATGGCGGCGGCGCGATCATCGTCGCGCGGCCGGAGATCGCCCGGAGCCTGAAGAAGCCGGTCGTCAACGTGCTGGGCGCGGGCGAACAGCCCAAGCACACCGATGGCGGGCGGATCGATCTCTCCTACACCGGCATCGAGGCCGCCGGGAGGCGCGCATGGGAGGAGGCCGGCGTCAGGCCCGCCGACATGAAATACGCCTCGTTCTACGACAGTTTCACCATTACCGTTCTCAAGCAGATCGAGGATCTCGGCTTTTGCGGGAAGGGCCAGGGCGGCGCATTCGTCGCCGACGGAAATCTGATTTCGGGCGTCGGCAAGCTGCCGTTCAACACGGATGGCGGCGGTCTCTGCTCAAACCATCCGGCCAATCGCGGCGGGCTGACCAAGGTGCTGGAGGCCGTGCGCCAGTTGCGCGGGGAAGCGCATCCGGCGGTGCAGGTGAAGAATTGCGATCTCGCGGTGGCCTCGGGCACCGGCGGTTCGCTCGGCACGCGCCACGGCGCGGCTGTTCTGGTTATGGAGCGCGCATGATGTCCAGCCAACGCAAGATCGCCGCGCCCGTCCCCAATGTCGAGACGCAGCCCTATTGGGACGCAGCCAATGCCGACAGGCTCCTCGTCAAGAAATGCCTTGCCTGCGGCGAGGCGCATTTCTATCCGCGCGCGCTCTGCCCTTTCTGCTTCGGCGAGACGGACTGGCTGGAAACGTCGGGAGAAGGCGAAATCTATTCTTTCTCCGTCATGGAGCGTGCGCCCGTTCCTTACGCCATCGCCTTCGTCAGGCTCGACGCCGGCCCCGTCATGATGAGCAATATTGTCGATTGCGACTTCGCCGCGATCCGTATCGGCCAGCGGGTCAGGGCGGTGTTCCGGGTAGCGGAAGGCGGCCAGAACGTGCCGATGTTTGCGCCCATGGCCTGATCCCCGACGGGCGCAGGCAGCCTCTGAAACCGGCGCTCCGGTCCAATTGCGGGCTCAGGCGCCCCCAGACAGCCCCAAGAGGGGCGCCCCCAAGACGGGCGCCCCAGACAGCCCCAAGACAGGGCCCCCCAAGACGGCCCCCAAGACAGGCGCGCGGCTCTCGGCTATAAATTTCCCTTACGGTCGGTAAAGGGCCGGGGAGGGTTTTATGGACCGGATTTGGCTGAAGAATTATCCGCCCGGCGTTCCCGCCGACGTGGACACCACGGGCTATGCCTCGATTGCGGCTTTGCTTGAAGAGAGCTTCAAGAAATATGCGAATGAAAAAGCCTATGTCTGCATGGACAAGGTCCTCACCTATGGCGAGGTCGACCACCTGTCGCGCGACTTCGGCGCCTGGTTGCAGGGGCTTGGCCTCAAGCAGGGCGACCGCGTCGCCATCATGCTGCCGAACGTGCTGCAATACCCGCCTGTTCTGGCTGCCGTGCTGCGTGCGGGCCTGATCGCCGTCAACGTCAATCCGCTCTATACTCCGCGCGAACTCGAGCATCAGCTCAAGGATTCGGGGGCGAGCGCCATCATCGTTCTCGAAAACTTCGCCTCCGTTGTGCAGGAGGCGCTGCCCAGGACGAAAGTCAGGCACATTGTCGTCGCCAGCATGGGCGACCTGCTCGGCTTCCCCAAGGGGCTGATCGTCAATTTCGTCGTGCGCCGCAAGATGGTGCCGGCCTGGTCGCTGCCGGGCCATGTGACTTTCAAGGCAGCCATTGCCGAAGGCGCAGGCAAGCCCTTCGCCCCGCCCGCGATGAACCATACCGATGTCGCCATTCTCCAGTATACCGGCGGCACGACCGGCCTCTCCAAAGGCGCCTGCCTGACGCATGGCGCGCTTCTGGCCGCCGTCATCGGCTCGGAGGCGTGGCTTCAGCCGGCTCTTTCTTCGGACAAGATCAAGGGCCAGATCATCTCGATCTGCGCGCTGCCGCTTTATCACGTTTTCGCGCTGGTCTCGGTGTCGCTGCTTGCCATGCGCGTCGGCGGGGTCTGCATTCTCATTCCCAACCCGCGTGACATTCCGGGGCTTGTGAAGGAGATGGCCAAGTACCGTTTCAACACGTTCCCGGCGGTCAACACGCTGTTCAATGCGCTGGCCAACAACGCCGATTTCGCAAAACTCGATTTTTCCGGGCTCGCGGTCTCCAACGGCGGCGGCATGTCGGTGCAGGAGGCGGTCGCCAGGAAATGGTTCGCCATCACGGGATGCCCGATCGTCGAAGGCTACGGACTGTCGGAAACCTCCTCGGGCATTACATGCAACCGCGCCGACAGCGACAAGTTCACCGGCACGGTCGGCCTTCCCATGCCCGGCGTCGAGGTCAAGATCGTCGATGACGACGGCGCCGAGGTCAAACACGGCGAGCCCGGCGAAATCGTCATCCGCGCGCCGATGAACATGTCCGGCTATTGGCAGAGCCCCGACGAGACCGCCAAGGCGATGACTGCGGACAATTTCTTCCGCTCCGGCGACATCGGCACGATGGACGACGGCGGCTATCTGCGCATCGTCGACCGCAAGAAGGACATGATCCTCGTCTCGGGCTTCAACGTCTATCCAAACGAGGTGGAGGCCACGATGGCCGAGCATCCCGACATCCTGGAATGCGCCGTCGTCGGCCTGCCGGATTCCGGTTCCGGCGAAAAGGTCGCGCTCTATGTCGTGCCCAGGAAGCCGGTCAGCAAGGAAGAGCTGAGCAAGTTCGCCGAGGCGAACCTTGCCGGCTACAAGCGCCCTCGCGTGATCGAGTTCCGCGAGGCCCTGCCGAAGACCAATGTCGGCAAAATCTTGCGCCGCGAATTGCGCGACGAGGCGCTGAAGGAAACGGCGAAATAGAGAAGGAGCGAACAGGGCAAGACGTTCCTGTCTTCCGGTGGAGGATCGCCGCGCCGCCCCCATGAACGGGAGCGGAGCCTGCGCCCTCACATCGCCCCGGCCAGCGCCTCCAGCGTCTCGCTGGCGCGCTCGATCATCACCATGTGCCCTGCGCCCGGCACGACCTGGATCGAGCCTTCGGGAATCGCGGCGGCAAGCGCGCGGGCGCCCTTGAGCGGGGTCATCATGTCGCGCGAGCCCTGCACGATCAGCGCGGGGCAGGCGACTTTCGCAGCGCTCTCGGCTGCGCCCTGAAAGGCGTTGCAGGCGGCAAGATCGTTCGACAGCACGCCCTTGCCGGCGCGCTCCAGCAGGTCTTCGCTCGAACCCGTCATCCATACGCCCGGCCATTCGCAACCGCCAAGGCCGGCATGAAAACCGTGTCCCCACAGATTGACCATGTCGATGGCGTCGTGATGATCGGCGGCGGCCGCCCCCAGAAGGTCTTTCGACACGGGCATGGCGAGCGCTGCGCCGACAAGGCCGAGCGCGCGCGCCTTGTCCGCATGGCGCGCGGCGAAGGAGAGCGCCGCCAGGGCGCCCATGGAATGACCGACGAGGGCGGCCTGCTTGACGCCCAGATGATCGAGCGCGCCGGCGACCCAGTCCGCCATGGCCTCGATGGTTTCGAGCAGCGGTCCTTCCGAGCGGCCATGGCCCGGAAAATCGAGCGCCAGAACGCCGCGCCCGCGATAGGCGAACCAGCGCGATTGCAGAAACCACACCGTATGATCCATGCCCGCGCCGTGCAGAAAGACGACGACGGGTTTTGTGGCGTCGAAGGGAACGCCGCCGGTGGAGGCATGAACCTTCTTGCCGTTGAGGGAAAAATCCATTGTCTCAGCCCTTCTGCGAGAAGCGCAGGGCCTGCGCGAGATCGCTGGTTATATCGCCGGCGTTTTCGAGGCCGACCGAGAGACGGATCATGTCCTCGCCGACGCCGGCCTTGGCGAGTTGTTCGGCGTTCATCTGCCGGTGCGTGGTGGAGGCGGGATGAATGACAAGCGTCTTGGCGTCGCCGACATTGGCGAGATGGCTGGCCAGTTGCAGCGCCTCGATGAACTTGCGTCCCGCCTTGCGTCCGCCTTTCACGCCGAAGGATACGATGGAGCCCGCGCCCTTGGGCAGCAGTTTCCTGGCAAGCGCGTGGTCTGGATGGTTTTCGAGCGAAGGATGGTTGGTCCAGGCCACCGCGTCGTTCTTTTGCAGAAAGGCGAGGACTGCGGCGGTGTTGGCCACATGCCGCTCCATGCGCAGGCCCAATGTCTCCACGCCCTGCAACAGATGGAAGGCGTGGGTCGGCGAAAGGCAGGCGCCGAAGTCGCGCAGGCCCTCCGCCCTGGCCCGCATGGCGAAGGCGATGGGGCCGAATTCCTCGGCGAACACGAGATTGTCGTAGCCCGCATAGGGCGCGCTCATCGTCGGAAATTTTTCGCAGCCGCGCCAGTCGAAACGTCCGCCGTCGATCACCACGCCGCCGATGGCGATCCCATGCCCGCCAATCCATTTGGTGATGGAATGCATCACGATATCGGCGCCGAGATCGAAGGGCCGGCAGAGCCAGGGCGATGCAAACGTATTGTCGATCATCAGCGGCAGGCCCGCATCGTGCGCAATTTTCGCGACAGCGGGAATATCGAGCACTTCGAGACCGGGATTGCCGATGGTCTCGCCGAGGACGAGTTTGGTGTTGGGCTTGATTGCGGCCTTGATGCCGGCATGGTCGCGCGGTTTCACGAAGGTTGTCGTAATGCCGAAGCGCGGCAGGGTCTGCGCGAGCATGTTGACCGTGCCGCCATAGAGCGAGGCGGACGCAACGATATGATCGCCGGCGCCGAGCAAGGTGGCGATCGCCAGATGCAGGGCCGCCTGCCCGCTTGCCGTGCACACTGCGGCCGAACCGCCTTCGAGCGCAGCGAGACGTTCTTCCAGCACGGCGACGGTCGGGTTGGATATGCGCGAATAGATATGCCCGCCTGTTTCGAGATTGAACAGCGCAGCCGCATGATCTGCATCGCGAAACACATAGCTCGTCGTCTGGTGGATCGGCGTCGCGCGCGAGCCCGTTACGGGGTCGGGATGCTGGCCTGCATGCAGGCTCAGGGTCTCGAAAGCGGGCGGTTTCGGTGCGGCCATGTCAGAAAATCGTCTCTTGTTTCGGTGGCGCCATGCAACACGATCGCGGCCCCGCGCGCAATGCGCTGCACACAACAGGCCGGTTTGCCGAGTGAAAACGTCGTCCTGGATTGACGCAGCGCTCTGGAGACCGCCATGCGGCGGAAGCGCAGGCGTGTCTGTGGCGGCGGCGGAATTGCAAGCCGCCCGGCGCGCCCTATATCGGTGGCGAGATCTGCGGCAATTGACCCCGCCGCCGCGACAAGGCATTCGGAGTGCGAAATCGCCGCCGCCCGACACGGCTGCCGAGAAAAATCCGAAAGCCCAGATGACCGGAAACAGCGAAAAGACGCCGCATGCCGCAAGGGACAGAGCCGCGCGCCGCGACGCATTCTTGCGTGTGGTCGCGGAACGGCCCGCGCTCATGGGCATATTGAACGTCACGCCCGATTCTTTTTACGATGGCGGACGGTTCGCATGCCGCGAGACCGCAATCGCGCAGGCGCAGAAACTCGTGGCCGATGGCGCGGACATTGTCGATGTCGGCGCGGAATCGACGCGCCCCGGCCATGTTCCGATTTCTGCGGAAGACGAGATAGCGCGCCTTGCGCCCTTGCTCGAAGCCGTCATGGCGGCGGTCGATGCGGCGGCGACATGTACGCCCGTGTCCATCGATACCTACAAGGCCAAAACCGCGCGCTTTGCGATTGCGCGCGGCGCCAGCGTCGTCAACGATATCTGGGGCATGCAGAAAGATCCCGCCATGGCCGATGCAATCGCCGAAACCGGCGCAGCCGTGGTTCTCATGCACAACAGGGAAAACGTCGATCCCGCGCTCGACATTGCTTCCGATCTCAAGCGCTTTTTCGACCATTCGCTCGGTCTCGCGCGAAAGGCCGGCATCTTGCGCGCCTATATCATGCTCGATCCCGGCAGAGGTTTCGGCAAGACGCGCGAGCAAAATCTAGCGGCGCTCGGCGC
>JBKDZW010000010.1:0-5445 GCA_047971685.1 Rhodoblastus sp. | reverse complement strand
CGTCTGCGGATTACGCCGACGCCGCTGCATTCGGACGCGCTGATTGCGGATCTGGTCGAGGCGCTGGTCGATGTGTGGAAGACGCTCGACCTGCCGTTCGCCGCGCCGAAGGTGGATGGCAAGGCCGAAGCAGCCGACGCGCGCTGCGCCTTCCCCGACTTCAGAAAAGCCGCAGAATAGCGGGGTTTGGCCGGCCTTTTTTCCGCGCCCCTGTGTTACATGGAGCAATGGACTTCATGGCTGGCGCTTTGACGCAGGACGATTGGAAGGTCATCGGGCAGTCCGCCCTGTTCGGGCAGCTTGCGCCGGAGGCGGCGCAATCGCTGATCGGCGGGAGCGCCGTCATCGTCGCGCCGCGCGGCGAAATGATCTGCCATCAGGAAGAACGGGCGATCTCCTATTTCATCGTTCTGTCCGGGTTCGTCAAACTGTTCCGCCGCGCCGCCGATGGTTCTGTCGCCATCATCTCCATCCATGGCCCCTCCCACAGTTTCATGGAAGCCGAGGCGCTGACGGGGGCGAGCTATTCGACATCCGCGCAAGCGGTGGTCGATGCGCGCGTGCTCAGCATCGACGCCGAGGAATTGCGCCGGCGCATCGGCGCGGATTCCAAACTCGCGCTCGCCCTGCTCGGCTCGGCGTCCGCTCACCTGCGCATGTTGCTCGAACAGATCGAGAAGCTGAAGACGATGACGGCGACCGCAAGGCTCGCCGATTTCATCCTTTCGCTGGCCGGGCCGCAAGAGGGCAGGGCGGAGATTTTCCTGCCCTACGAAAAGCGGCTGGTCGCAGGCCATCTTGGCATGACGCCGGAAAGTTTTTCACGCACGCTCGGGCAATTGCGCAAACTCGGCGTGCGCGTTGTGCGCGACCAGGTGACAATCGAGGATGTCGCGCGTCTGCGCGATTATTGCGATGGCGGCGGCGCGGCTTGAAACAATCTTCTAAATCGTCTCGCTGTCGAGGCCGACGAATTCGCGCAGGCGCGCGGGATCGGAAATAGTGACGATTTCGCGGCTTGTCGCAACGCCCACCTTGGAGAGCGCAGCCAGCGCGCGCGAAAAACTCTCCGGCGTCATGCCCAGACGCGCCGCAATCAGCACCTTCTCGTAAGGCAAGGCGATCAAAGCGTCGTCGGCGCTGCGGGCGAGAAGTTGCAGAAAGAACTCGCCGACGCGGCGCGGCGCGTCGAGCAGTTTCAGCGCGCCGATCTGCTCGGTGAGTTCGGATGCGCGCCGGCCGATCGAAGCAAGCATGGCGGCTGCAAGGTCGGATTCATGTTCGAGCGATTGCACGAAGACGGCGTGCTCGATACGCAGCAGGCGACCGTGGCTGGCGGCTTCCGCGATCACGGGATAGCGCCCGCCCAGAAACATCACGGGCTCGGCAAAGCTTTCACCGCGCGTGAGGACGGTGACGACCGCCTCGTCGCCGCCCGGTGTCAGACGGTAAAGCTTCACCCAGCCTTCGATCACGATATAGAAGGCGTCCGCCGGATCGCCCTGCGTGAAGATGATCTGGCCGCGCTCGACCGTGATGACGCGGCTCTTTTCCGCCAGACGGCGCGCCGGCGTTTCGCCGAGATGGCGAAACAATTGGCACATCCGCAGCACTGTCCAGTCGGCCACGTTCGGCTTGCTTGAAATCGCCATTGCCTTTTCGTTGTCTTGTCTTGGTTGTTGTCTTGCGTTCGTTTCCGCGCTGGCGCTCCGAATGCGTCGTAACGCTCGTTTCGATGTCGCTGATTGCGAGCAAATGTCCAATTTTGCCGTTGCCGTCAAAAGGCGGGTTATTCTACCGTGCGGGCTATACTTTTAAGTATCGCCAAGACTTGATTTTCGTCAAGGCATGGCGATCGGACAGATTCATAGCTGAAATCATGCAAGACTCGATAGGGCAGGCGGCGCATCCCCTCGGCGTCGCGCTTATGGATGAAGATCATGCGCAACTGGAGGCGTTGATCGCGCGTGCGGAAGCCGCTGCCGACGACGAGCTTGCCGTATTGCACAGGCGGATCGTTCAGGAGCTGGAAGATCATTTTTCGCGCGAGGAAGAGCTGATGCGCACGCGCGGCTTTCCCGGTCTGCATTGCCATTATGCGCAACATCGACTGCTGGTCGAACAGGCCGCGCGGGTGGATGCGGCCTCGCCAGAGGCGATCCGCCGACATATCGGCGTGCATGTCGCCCAGGCCATCGAATCGCATGTGATGACCATGGATTTCATGACGGCGGCCTTTTTGCGCGGCGATATCGGGCTGAAGGATTTCGAGGGGTTGCGTCTGCCGGTCGAACCCGGTGCGTCGTGATGGACTGGGCGGCGATAGCGCGCGCGTTGCATGTTCTGGCCGTCGTGCACTGGATCGGCGGCCTGATGTTCGTGACCCTGGTGGTTCTGCCAAATCTCGGCGAATTGCCGCCACAACAACGCGCGAGCGGCTTTGCCGCAGTCGAGCGACGCTTTGCGAAACAGGCGCGCATTTCCGTGGCGCTGGCGGGGCTCACCGGCTTCTATATGATGGATGTCTTCGGCTGGTGGGGGCAGGTCCTCGATCCCGTCATGTGGCGGCTGGGCGCGATGATCGCGCTGTGGACGATCTTCGCCTTCATGCTGTTCATCGCCGAACCGCTGTTTCTGCACGGACATTTCGAGCGCCGCGCCAAAGCCGATCCGGTCGGCGCCTACAAGCTCCTGTTGCGCATGCATCGCATTCTCGTGGCGCTTGCGGTTATCACCGTCTGCGGCGCCGTGGCCGGCGCGCATGGCTTCAGTTACTGATCGCGCTTTGCGCGATGGCGGTCGTGCAATATCATGCGCGGCGACTGCATGAGAATTGTTATGGGTGTTCACGATAAAGGCCGGAACCGCATCAAGGTTCAGAAGCAGAAACCGGATCAGGTTTTCAGTGAATACATAGATGTATCCGAATGTTTCGACTGTCCCTTGCTGGAGGGGCTGACGGACGAGCAGAAGCTCGAAAAGCTGCGCAACAATCCGATGGTTGCGCGCTGTCTGGCCGGACGCAGGCGCGTCAATCGCGCCGACACGCTCCATGAAGGGCCCGGCAAGGCGGGCAAGCGTGCGCCCGTAGTTTGCGGGGCGGCAAGCGAATGACCGGCGCCGGGCGAAAAGCGCTTATCTAAAGTCAAAGACCACACGGGGCCGTGTCCTCAATAAAACGCCTGCGACAAGACGCGCAGGGCCGCCTGTCGCGGCGCGCCCTATGTCGGCAATGGCGCGGCGCATAATCTCAACGGACCATGCGGTTGCGGCTTGTCGGGGAAACGGGACGGGGACTGGCGATGACGACGATGAAGCGGGTGCGTCGTTGGGACGGTCCGGCGCTTTTCAGCTACGGCTTCCGTCCCTTCTTTCTGTTTGCCGCCATACAGGCAGCCCTTGCCGTGGCGGCCTGGACGCTCTGGCTCGATGGCGCGACCGGCCTGCCGAGCGCTTTTCCGCCGCTTGCCTGGCATGCGCATGAACTTCTGTTCGGCTATGCGAGCGCCGTGGTCGCCGGCTTTCTCATGACGGCGGTTCCCAACTGGACGGGGCGGCTGCCGGTCGTCGGCGCGCCGCTCATCGTCTTGTTCGGTCTCTGGCTTGTCGGGCGCGCGGCGATAATGGCGAGCGGCCTGATGCATCCGTTGGTTGTGGCGCTGTTGACCCTGATCTTTCCGCTCGTTTTCCTCGGCGTGATCGCGCGCGAGGTCATGGCCGGCAAGAACATCCGCAACATCAAGGTGGTCGTGGCGCTGGGCGTGCTCGGTCTGGCGCAGATCTGGTTTCATATCGAGGTCTGGCGCACGGGCGCATCCGTGTTCGGCGAAAGGCTGGCGATTGGCGCCTATCTGATGCTTGTCATGATCGTGGGCGGGCGAATCGTGCCCTCGTTCACGACCAACTGGATCAAGCGCGCCAATCCCGGCCGGGCGCCTGCGCCGTTCGGTCTCTTCGACAAGATCGCAATGGTCGCCGGCGGCGCGGCGCTGCTCGTCTGGTTCGCGGCGCCGGCGATTTCGGCGGGCAAACCGGCGTTTGTCGCGCTGCTGGCGATTGCCTGCGCCCTGCATGTCGTCCGCCTGCTGCGTTGGGCGCCCGACAGGGTGTGGGCGGAAAGGCTGGTTTTTGTCTTGCACGCCTCCTACGCCTTCATTCCGTTGGGCTTCGGGTTTGCCGCCGCCAGCCTCTGGCGCAGCGACCATGGGCTCGATCTGGCGGCGATCCATTGCTGGGCGATCGGCGGGATCGGTTTGATGACGCTTGCGGTGATGACGCGCGCCACGCGCGGCCATACAGGGCGCCCGCTCGTCGCGCCGCCGAGCACGAGCGCGCTCTACGTTCTCGTCGCGATTGCAGCGCTTGCCCGCATAGCGGCGACTTTTGTGGACAACGATACGATGTTGCTGACAATCGCCGGCTTGTGCTGGACACTCGGATTTGGCGGTTTCGCGCTCATCTATGGACCCATGTGCCTGTCGCGGCGAGCATGAATCCAGCGCGATGCAATTGATGGAGAGCAAGGTTGCTTTTGATTTGTGTGCTATCGTCCTGCCGTGATCGGGACCGATGCAGGCAAGTTCCGATGACGGTCCGTATGGGGCAGTAATTGCATTGCGCGCTGTGTGCGCGCCGGGCGTATGGCCCAAAAGGAAGTTATGAATCCGAAGCTGACGCGCCGCGCCTTGTTCAAGGCGCTTCGGTCGTCTCAGGAAGACGCCCCGCCCGAAGAGCGGGTGGCGCAAATTGGCGATGCCTGCGTCGAGCCGCGCGGCGTCATGTGCCGGCGCTGCGGCGAGGCGTGCGATCCCGGCGCGATCAAATTCCGGCTGATGCGCGGCGGCGCGCAGACCGTTCTCGATATTTCCAGATGTACGGGGTGCGGCGAATGTGCCGCCGTTTGTCCGGTGGGCGGCATCGCGCTCGTCAATCGCGACCGCGCGCTGGCGGCGGCAAGCCTTGCGTTCGATCTGGCGCAAAATCCGGCCAAGGGGAGCAGCGCATGAACGGCGCGTACAATATTTGCAGTCTGGTCGTGCATCTGGCGCCCGCGCGCGCCAAGGAGGCGGCTCTTGCGGTGGCGGCTTTGCCGGGCGTGGAAATTCATGCGCAGACCGCCGATTCGCGGCTGGTCGTCACGGCGGTCGATCAGGACGATGCGCGCGCTTTCGATCAGATCGCCGAAATCCATCGCACGCCCGGCGTGGTTGCCGCATCGCTGATCTATCACGCCTTCGATACCGACGAAGACAACGCCTTATCCGACGCGCGGCAGGCGCTGGACGCCAATCAACCACAATTGCAGAGATGACGGAGGGTCAGACCCATGTCCGCTGAAGCCAAATTTCAATCCGCGCCCGCGCAAGACGGCCCCTTCGCGCAAACGCGGCGCGATGCGCTCAAGACCTCGGCAATTGCGGCGGCGGCCGGCGTCGCCGGGCTTGG
>JBKDZW010000009.1:0-14648 GCA_047971685.1 Rhodoblastus sp. | reverse complement strand
CGGCCGCCGACAAGGCGCTGTCGCTCATCCACACGGCCTGCGCCGCCGTCATGCGTCAGTTCGGCGCGCCCGATGCGGGCGCCCGCGATCTCGCCTTGCAGGTCTGGGCTTACAGCCACGGCGTCGCACAGCTCGTGCAGTCAGGCCATTTCGCCAGCGCCGAAACCAATGCGGCGGGCCTTATGCAGGAAGGCGTCTCCAACATCGTGGAAATGGCCATCCGCAAGGCGATCCCGCCGCAGGCCTGACTGCCGGGCCTCTCTTTTCCGTGTGTCAGCAATCTCTTTATCCGTTCGACCGGAAATCGACGATTTCGTCTGTTCCTGGCGAACCGTTCCGCCCGCCCTATCCGCAAAGGCGCGCACACCCGAATGCCTCATATAATGATTACAATAATCGCCAAGCCTCAAGATAAAATCATGGATTTCAAGACGAATTTCCGAATTTTTCTTGTCATGAAAGCTTGCGCACGAATATATTAATTCAGGTCTTTGATTCAAATCAAAGCAGGAGCTTATGTTTTCGATAAATGTATGTGATTGATATTTGTAGGCAAAATCATAAACTACCGAAATTACAGGAAGATTGACTGAGACAGATAATTGTCGCAAAACTTTAAACAGTATCCATTTTTAAAACGAAAGAATCTCGCTATGAAAAAAGGCATCTCTCCAGATGAAGCGGCAAAATTAATTCCGGATGGCGCCGTTGTGATGATCGGCGGATTTCTCAGCGTCGGCGGTCCGCATCGCATTATCGATGCGCTGGTCGCAGCCGGACGGCGAAACCTGACCGTCATCGCCAACGATACGGCCCGGCCCGGTTCGGGCATCGGCAAACTGATTACGGCCGACGCCGTTTCGCATCTGATCGTCACCCATATCGGGACAAATCCAGAGACGCAGAAGGCCATGAACGAGGGCAAGATCAAGGTCGATCTGGTGCCGCAAGGCACGATGGCCGAACGCATTCGCGCCGGCGGCTTCGGCCTTGGCGGCGTGCTCACCAAAACAGCCCTCGGGACGATCGCGGCGGAGGGAAAGAAAATCATCGAGATCGACGGCGAGAACTGGCTGTACGAAAAACCGCTGAAAGCCGATTTTGCGCTGATTGCGGCCGACAGGGCCGATCACATGGGCAATCTCGCCTATCAATTGACCGCGACCAATTTCAACCCGGTCATGGCGACAGCCGCCAAAACCGTCATCTGCGAGCCGCGCGAAATCATCCCGGTCGGCGTCATTCCGCCCGATCACGTTACGACCCCCGGCGTACTCGTAGACCACCTCATCAGGAGGAATTCGCTTTGACCCCGCAAGAAATCATCCAGAGACGCGTCGCGCTCGAGCTGCGTCCCAATTCCCTCGTCAATCTCGGCATCGGCCTGCCGACGGGCGTGACCAATTTTATCTCCCCCGAGGCCGGCATACTCTTCCAGTCCGAAAATGGAATCGTCGGCATGGGCGCCCGCCCGCCCGAAGGCATGGAAGACGACGATCTCGTCGACGCCGGCGGCTCCTTCACAGCCGCCGTTCCCGGCGCCGCCACAGTCGACAGCGCCACGTCGTTCGGGCTCATTCGCGGTGGCCACCTCGATGTGACCGTGCTCGGCGGCCTTCAGGTCGACGAGGCCGGCCATCTCGCCAATTGGGTCGTGCCGGGCAAGATGACGCCCGGCATGGGCGGCGCCATGGATCTCGTGACCAGCGCGCAGCGCGTGATAATCGCCATGCAGCACACGGCCAAGGGTTCGCCCAAGATTGTTCCGACCTGCACGCTGCCGCTGACCTCTACCCGTCGCGTCTCCATCATCATCACCGACATGGCGGTGATGGAGCCGACCGACGACGGCCTCGTCCTGCGCGAACGCGCGCCCGGCGTGAGCGTGGACGCGATCGTCGCGGCAACCAGCGCGAAACTCAAGATCAATGGCGACGTGCCCGAAATGAAAATCGGCGCCTGACGACCTGGCCCCTCTCCTGCAAGACGGGAGAGGGGCTGACGGCGCCACATTAAATGTTGCAGCGCCTGCATGTTGCAACGCTTGATATTGTGCGCGCGCATACGCTCTGCGCGTTCTCCTCGCCCGCGCCTGACGCGGGGATGGTGAAAACCGGGGAAGGAGCGCCAGGCGAAACCTCTCCAGTTCAAGGCTGTCCAAATCAAATTCATGGACGCCCAAATCAGATGTCGCCGCTCCCGATAACGGCAGGCGGACGAAATTTCCGGGCGAAATTTCATAGCAACGATGCGCCGCAGGGGAGGCGCTTTGCCGCCGGGATGCAATTCGCGCATAATTGCGCTAGATAGAAACTGCATGACCCTCCCCCTGAACTCGCTCGATCTGCCCAAGGCGCCCCGCGACACCCGCGTTGTCGTCGCCATGTCCGGCGGCGTCGATTCTTCCGTTGTCGCGGCTTTGCTGAAAGCCGAGGGCTATGACGTCATCGGCGTGACCTTGCAGCTCTACAACCATGGCGAGGCGACCCATCGCCAGGGCGCCTGCTGCGCGGGGCAGGACATTCACGACGCCCGCCAGGTCGCTGCCCGCCTCGGCATTCCCCATTACGTCCTGGATTACGAGAGCAAGTTCCGCGAGAAAGTGATCGACCCGTTCGCCGAGAGCTATGCGACCGGCGAGACGCCGGTGCCCTGCATCGCCTGCAACCAGTACATCAAGTTCGCCGATCTCTTCGACACCGCCCGCGACCTTGGCGCGGATGCGCTGGCGACCGGCCATTACATCGTATCGAGACCCGACGGCGCCGGCGGCCGCGCGCTGTTCCGCGCCCGCGAACCCGCCCGCGACCAGAGCTATTTCCTCTACGCCACGACGCGTGCGCAACTCGATCTCCTGCGCTTCCCGCTTGGCGTCTACACCAAGAGCGAAGTCCGCGAACTCGCACGGAAATTCGGACTGGCCGTCGCCGAAAAACATGACAGCCAGGACATCTGTTTTGTGCCGCAGGGCCGTTACACCGATCTCCTGGAAAAGCTCCAGCCCGGCGCCGCGCGCCCCGGCGAGATCGTGCATGTCGACGGCCGCACGCTCGGCCGCCACGCCGGCGTCATTCATTACACGGTGGGCCAGCGGCGCGGTCTCGGCCATGCCGGCCGGACCGCCAAGAGCCCGCAGGCCAAAAGCCAGCCCAACGAGCCGCTTTATGTCGTGCGCATCGACGCCGCCAACGCGCGCGTGATCGTGGGCCCGCGCGAGGCGCTGCTCGCCCATGCCGCGCTTCTGCGCGATGTGAACTGGATCGGCGAAGGCGAACTGGCCAGACTCCCGCACACGGGCCTGCCGATCGCGGCGCGCGTGCGCTCCACCCGAGCGCCGACGCCCGCCCTGCTGTTTGCCGAGGGCGACGAGGCGAAAGTCGTGTTCGCCGGGGACGAATCCGGCGTTTCGCCGGGCCAGGCCTGCGTGTTCTACGAGAACGACGCGCCGGATGCGCGCGTGCTCGGCGGCGGCGCCATCCGCGCCACCGAAAGCCTCTGGACTTTCGAGCCGGCGCAGCCCCCGCTTTCGGCCGTTGCGGGACGCTGACGTCCATGTCCTCGCAAGCGCCTATATCGACTCAGGCGTCCGTGTCGGCTCAAAGCGCCGACGCGCTCGCCTCCATGGACAACGCCAATGTCGAGGAAGCCTACGCCCGCTGGGCGCCGGTCTACGATCTGGTCTTTGCCGCCATCATGCGCCCTGGCCGCAAGGCGGCGGCGGCCGCCGCCTCCCGCGAAAACGGCCGCGTGCTGGACGTGGGCGTGGGCACGGGCCTGGAGCTGCCTATGTTTTCGCGCCAGACGCGCCTTGTCGGCGTCGATCTCTCCGCGCCCATGCTCAAGCGCGCCCGCGAGCGCGTCGCCAAGGCCGGCCTTGCCAATGTCGAGGGCCTCATCCGGATGGACGCGATGAACCTCGCCTTTCCTGACGCGAGCTTCGACTGCACGGTCGCGCCCTATGTGCTGACCGTCGTTCCCGACCCGCGCGCCACGCTCGACGAACTCGCCCGCGTGACCAAACCCGGCGGCGAGATCGTGCTGGTCAATCACATCGGCGCCGAAAGCGGCCCCATCGCGGCGATCGAGGGCTGGATGGGCGCGCGTTCCGCCGATCTCGGCTGGCGCCCCGAATTTCCATGGAGCGTGATCGGCGACTGGATCGCGGAACGCGACGACATCGCCCTGACCGAACGCCGCAAGCTTGCGCCCTTCGGCCTTTTCACGCTCGCACGCATGGCGCGTCTGCAAAGCTGAGCCCACCGCTTCACGCTCGCGCGCATGTCGCCGGATTTGCGTGGGGCGCAAGACGCCTTGTGCGCAACGCCCGCGCCGTCTATAGAACCGCCAGCAGCCTGCCGGGCTGCGCGCTCCGCTCCCTTCGTCTAGCGGTCCAGGACGTCGCCCTCTCACGGCGAAAACAGGGGTTCGAGTCCCCTAGGGAGCGCCAGTTTTCCAAACGCCCTTCTATTCGGCCGGCATTTATCGAACAGATCTATCGGCCGGCGCCTGTCTTGCAGGAACAAAGCGCATCATGCGCACGCACGCGCGCTAATAATTGTGTAAACCCGCGAATAGACTTGTAAGTCCGTCAATAGAATAGCATTGTCGCCACGCGGTCGGAATGTCCGCTCATGTCAATCTTGGTTCGCATGAAAAGACATATGCTCTTCATAAAGATATATTTATCCGGGCATATAACATCCGCTAAAAACATGCTCTTTCTGAGAGATACAGAAGTGACGCCCTTGCATCGATCCATTCTTTTCCTCTCGCTTCTGCCCGCAGCAGCGGGAGCAGCCTTTGCCCAGGACGCCAAGAAGGATGCGCCTTCGGCGCAAAACGCAGGCCCGGCGGTCGTCGTTCAGCCCGCCACGACGCGCGAAATCTCCCGCCGCAACGAATTCGTCGGCCGCATCCAGGCGGTGGAGCGGGTCGAGGTGCGCGTGCGCGTCACCGGCACGCTTCTCAAGCCTAATTTCAAGGATGGCGAGACGGTGAAAGCCAACCAGTTGCTTTACCGGATCGAACCGGCGCCGTTTCAGGCGGAGGTGGACGCCAAGAAGGCGCAACTCGCCTCCGCCAAGGCGCAAGCGCTCAATGCGGAAATCGCTCTCCAGCGCGCCCAGGATCTCTTGCGCACCAACGCCGGCACCAAGGCGACGTTCGACCAGCGCAGGGCGGAAATGGCGCAGGCCAACGCCAATGTGCTGATAGCCGAGGCGGCGCTCGAAAATTCCAACATCACGCTGGGCTACACCACGATCACATCGCCCATCGACGGCCGGATCGGCCGCACCGCCATCACGCAAGGCAATATCGTGTCGCCTGCGACGGGGCCGCTGACCCTGATCGTGAAGGACGATCAGGTTTACGCGCTGTTTGCAGTCTCCAAGCGCGAGGTCTTCGACTATAACAAGCAGCCGGACGGGAAGAAGCCCGTCGTCAGGCTGCGCATGCCCGACGGCAGTTTTTACGACAAGACCTCGACGGTCTCCTATATCGACAATTCCGTCGACAAGACCGACAGCCAGACGCTGCGCGCGACTTTCGACAATCCGGCGAAGGCGCTTGTCGATGACCAGACAGTGCGCGTCGTCGTGGAGCAGCCCGCCACAAAGGCCGATATCGTCGTCCCGCAGTCCGCGCTTGCAGCCGATCAGAGCGGCGCTTTCGTGATGATCGCCAACGCCGACGACAAGGTCGAAGCCAGATATCTCAAGCTTGGTCCCGAACGCGACGGCGTCGTCGCAGTGCTCGAAGGTCTCAAGCTGGGCGATCGCGTGATCGTTCAGGGCGCCCAGCGGGTGCGTCCCGGCATGAAAGTCAACGTGACAGTGCAGACGGACGCGGCGGAAGCCGGCGATGCGCGCGGGACCGGAAAATAACGATGATCTCCTCGGTCTTCATCAAACGCCCGCGGATGGCGATTGTCGTTTCGCTGGTCATTACCCTTGCCGGCCTGCTGGCGTACAAGGCGCTGCCTGTCGCCCAGTTTCCGAATATCGTGCCGCCGCAGGTCTCGGTGACCGCGACCTATCCCGGCGCGGACGCCGGCTCCGTCGAACAATCGGTCGCCCAGGTTCTCGAACCGGCGATCAACGGCGTCGACAACATGATCTACATGCAGTCGACCTCCGGGTCCGACGGCTCCTACACGCTCAACGTCAGCTTCGAGGTCGGTTCCGACCCCGACATGAATACGGTGAACGTGTCCAATCGCGTCGCCCAGGTCACAGCGACCCTCCCGGCCGAAGTCCAGGCGCTTGGCGTCACCGTGACAAAGAAGTCGACCAGCCTTCTGCAGGTGATCGCGATCTATTCCGATGACGGTTCGCGCGACTCGCTGTATCTTTCCAATTATACCAAACTCAATCTTCTGGACCCGCTTGCGCGCGTTCCCGGCGTCGGGCAGGCGTTTTCGTACGGCCCGCGCGATTATTCCATGCGCATCTGGCTCAAGCCGGACATTATGTCGAGCATGGGCCTCTCGCCCACGGATGTCATCAACGCGCTCAAGACCCAGAATATTCAGGCGGCGGTCGGCCGTATCGGCGCCCAACCCGCCCTGCCCGGCACAGATTTTCAGATCAATCTCACCGCCGACGGACGTCTCAAGTCCGTTCAGGAATTCGAGAACATCGTCGTAAAGGTGGAATCCTCGGGCGCACGCGTGCTCGTTAAAGACATCGCCAGGGTCGAACTCGGCGCCAATTCCGAGGAGGCCGACCCAACCTTCAACGGCGCGGCGTCGGCCGGCATCGGCATCTATCAGTCTCCCGGCGCGAATGCGGTCGCCACCGCCAAGGAAGTGCGCAAACTTCTGGACGAGGCCGCCAAGCGCCTGCCCAGCGGCGTGAAGATCAAGATTGCATACGACTCGACCTATTTCGTCGAGAAGATGATGGAAGCCGTGATGGACACGCTGCGCGAGGCCTTCGTCCTCGTCGCGCTCGTGGTTCTCGTCTTCCTCGGCAGCTTCCGCGCCACGCTCATTCCCATCATCGCGGTGCCCGTAGCGCTGGTCGGCGCTCTGGCGGCCCTGCTGGCGCTGGGGTTCTCGCTGAACACGGTTTCGCTTCTGGCGCTGGTGCTGGCGATCGGCATCGTCGTCGACGATGCGATCGTCGTTGTCGAGGCCGTCGAGCACAAACTGGAAACCAATCCCGATTTGACGCCGGCCGAGGCGACGGAAGAAGCCATGAAGGAGATCACCGCGCCGATCATCGCGATCACGCTGGTGCTCCTGTCGGTGTTTGTGCCGACCGCCTTCATCCCCGGCATCAGCGGCCAGCTCTACAAGCAGTTCGCTGTGGCCGTCTGCTTCTCGATGCTGATTTCGGCGCTCAACGCGCTCACCCTGTCGCCGGCGCTGTGCGCGATCATCCTCAAGCGCAAGGAAGAGCCCAAGGGCATTTTCAGATGGTTCAACATTGGCGTCGAGGGTTTGCGCAAGGGATATCTGCGCGGCGCAAGTCCGCTGGCGCACAAGGCGGTTCTGGGCGCCGTTATTCTGGGCGTCTTCGCTCTGGGCGCGGCCCATCTTAACCGCATCGTCCCGTCCGGCTTCCTGCCGCTCGACGATCAGGGCGCCGTCATGGGCGAAATCCAGCTTCCGCCGGATACCTCGATCGGTCGCTCGGCCAAGGTAGCGGCTAAAATCCGCGAGGTCATCGCCAAAAACCCGGCGGTTCAGGACACGTTCGTGGTCGCCGGCTTCTCGCTGATCGATTCGGTCGTATTGTCCAACCGCGCCTTCTTCGTGGCGACGTTGAAACCTTTCGATGAGCGCAAGGATTCATCGTTGTCGGCCTTTGCCGTCATCAAGGATCTCAACCGGCAATTTGCGCAACGCATCGACAGCATCGCCTTTGCGTTCAATCTTCCGCCGATCGTCGGCCTTGGCACAGGCGACGGTTTCCAGGTCATGGTCGTCAGCCAGGACGGCGCCTCCCCGACCGCCATCGCTCAGGCGACACGGGGTCTTAATGCGACCGCAAACCAGGATCCGCGGCTGGCCTCGGTCAACACCACCTTCAGCGCCGACACGCCGCAGATCAAACTTGTGGTGGATCGCGAACGCGCGCAGACGCTCGGCGTAACCCCAGGTGCGATCTACCAGACGATGGGCACGCTTCTGGGCGGCTATTACGTCAACGACTTCAACCTGTTCGGCCGCATCTGGCAGGTCAAGGTCCAGGCTGACGCCAACGCCCGCATGCTGAGTTCCGATATAGCGAACATCCGCATTCCCAGCACAAACGGAGATCTCGTGCCGCTGCCAAGTCTGGCGGAAACCAAAATCGTCACGGCGCCGGCCTTCATCACGCGCTACAACAATCTGCGCGCCGTGATGGTCAACGGCAACAACGCCCCCGGCTATTCCTCGGGGCAGGCGATCACGGCCATGAACGAGGCCGCCGCAAAGGCGCTGCCATCCGGCTACAAACTCGAATGGACGGGAACCGCCTATCAGGAAATCCGCGCCGCCGGACAGGCCGGTCCGATTCTCGTGCTTGCGGTGGTCTTCGCCTATCTCTTCCTTGTCGGGCTCTATGAGAGCTGGTTCATCCCGGTCAGCGTGCTTCTGTCGGTTATCACGGGCCTGCTCGGCGCCATGCTCGCGCTGGACTGGTTCGGGCTCGCCAATAACGTCTATGCCCAGATCGGCATCGTCATCCTGATAGCGCTGGCTTCCAAGAACGCGATTCTGATTGTCGAATTCGCGATGGACCAGCGCGCGCAGGGCAAAAGCATCGTCGATGCGGCGATTGAAGGCGCCAATCTCCGGTTCCGCGCGGTCATGATGACGTCGTTTGCGTTCATTCTGGGCCTGCTGCCGCTCGTACGCGCGACGGGCGCGGGCGCTGCGACCCAGCGCGGCGTCGGCACGTCCGTCTTCGGCGGCATGCTGGCTTCCTCCATGGTCGGCATTTTCCTTATTCCCGTCCTCTACGTGATCTTCCAGACGTTCCGCGAATGGATACACAAGAAGCTGGGCATAAAACTGCCCGACCAGGAAGCCGGGCAAACCAGCGCGCCCGAAGGCGACGCCGCCAAGCACTGACCCGGCAAAGGCGCTGACGGACGTTTCGCAGCGCCTTTGCCGGTTTTGCCTGAACGCCCGCGCCGCAAGGGCGCGCACGCAGGAGGGCGCCCGCGAAAGGGCGCGCACGCGCAGGGGGCGCCCGCGAGAGGGCGCCCTGCGCCGGACCGACCATGCCCATTGAGATCGGCTGGCGGCGACGTAAATTGCCGCATGCCGCCAACGCCGATTCGCATCATCGGAATAGACCCGGGCCTGCGCAACACAGGCTGGGGCGTGATCGAGGCCGAGGGTTCGCGCCTCTCCTTCGTCGCCTGCGGGGCCGTGCATTCGGACGCGGGGATGTCGCTGGCCGAGCGCCTGAAGCAATTGCATGAGGGTCTCGCGCAAATCATCGCCGTTCACGCGCCGCATGAGGCCGCAGTCGAGGAAACCTTCGTCAACCGCGACCCGCAATCCGCGCTGAAGCTCGGTCAGGCCCGAGGCATAGCGCTGCTTGCCCCCGTTATCGCGGGCATAAGCGTCGCCGAATACGCCGCCAATCTCGTGAAGAAGACGGTGGTCGGCGCGGGTCACGCGGAAAAGGCGCAGGTCGCCATGATGGTGCGCGTCCTCCTGCCCAGAAGCGACGCCAGAAGCGCCGACGCGACCGACGCGCTGGCGGTGGCCATCTGTCACGCCCAGCACCGGGGGGCCACGCAACGGGCGGCGAAAATTGCGGCGGGAATGGGGGCGAGAGACGCGGGATGATCGGCAAGCTCAAAGGTCTCATCGATTCCTACGGCGAGGATTTCGTCATCCTCGACGTCAACGGCGTCGGCTATGTCGTGCAATGTTCGGCGCGCACCTTGCAGAAACTGCCGAAAGCGGGGGAGGCGGCGACACTCGCCATCGAGACGCAGGTGCGCGAGGACGCAATCCGCCTGTTCGGCTTTGCAAGCGACGCCGAGCGCGACTGGTTCCGTCTGCTGCAAAATGTGCAGGGCGTGGGCGCCAAAGTCGCGCTCGCCATTCTGGGCGTGCTGCCGCCCGGCGAACTTGCCGCCGCCATTGGCGCACAGGACAAGGCGGCCGTTGCGCGCGCGCCTGGCGTCGGCCCCAAACTGGCCGCCCGCATCGTCGCGGAAATGAAGGACAAGGCGCCGGCCCTGGCCGCCATCGACCCCGCCGTGGCCAGACTTGCCGGCGAGGACGAGGCCAGGGGCGCGCCCAAACCCGTGCAGGACGCCATCTCCGCGCTCGTCAATCTCGGCTACGGCCGTCCGCAGGCGGCGGCCGCCATTGCGGCAAGCCTCAAGGCGCTTGGGGATGCCGCCGAGACGAGCGCGCTGATACGCCGCGGCCTGAAGGAACTGGCGCAATAATGGCGTTTTCGTTTCGTTCCGGCTATTTTATGCTTGTCTGGTCGAGGGCTTGCCGAACGTGATCCATTTCCGAAAGACGGGGCCATGACCGACGCCGCCCCCCGCCTCGTTTCGGCCGACAAGCGCGGCGACGATGCAGACGCCTCCTTGCGCCCGCTGACACTCGCCGATTTCACGGGCCAGGAAGCCGCGCGAAAAAATCTGCGCGTCTTCATCGATGCCGCCAGAACGCGCGGCGATGCGCTCGACCATGTGCTGTTCGTCGGCCCCCCCGGCCTCGGCAAGACGACGCTCGCCCAGATCATGGCGCGCGAAATGGGCGTCAATTTCCGCTCGACCTCGGGCCCCGTCATCGCCAAGGCCGGCGATCTTGCGGCCCAACTCACCAATCTCGAAGAGCGCGACGTGCTCTTCATCGACGAAATCCATCGCCTCAATCCGGCGGTCGAGGAAATTCTCTATCCGGCAATGGAGGATTTCCAGCTCGATCTCATCATCGGCGAAGGACCGGCGGCGCGCTCGGTAAAAATAGACCTCGCCAAATTCACGCTGGTCGGCGCCACGACGCGCGCCGGCCTTTTGACCACCCCCTTGCGCGACCGCTTCGGCATACCCGTGCGGCTCAATTTTTACACGACGCCGGAATTGCAGAGCATTGTCACGCGCGGCGCCCGTGTGCTGGGCCTGCCGATGAGCGACGACGGCGCCAACGAGATCGCCCGGCGCGCGCGCGGAACGCCGCGCATCGCGGGCAGGCTTCTGCGCCGCGTCCGCGACTTCGCCATTGTGGACGCAGACCCCATCGTCACGCGCGAAGTCGCCGACAAGGCGCTGCGCCTGCTCGATGTGGACGAGATCGGCCTCGATCAGATGGACCGCCGCTATCTCGATATGGTCGCGCTCAATTTCGGCGGCGGTCCCGTCGGCATCGAAACCATCGCAGCGGCGCTTTCGGAGCCCCGCGACGCTATCGAGGACATCATCGAGCCCTATCTGCTGCAACAGGGCTTTTTACAGCGGACCCCGCGCGGAAGATTGCTGACGCCCCAGGCTTTCAGGCATCTGGGTCTCGCCGAGCCCGCCCAGGCGCCAGGCCAGTTCGGCCTGTTCGGGGAAAACGAATGAGCGCCCCCCACCGCCATTCCATCCGCGTCTATTACGAGGACACGGATTTTTCCGGCGTCGTCTATCACGCCTCCTACCTGCGCTTCATGGAGCGTGGCCGCACGGAGCTCCTGCGCGATCTGGGCCTCCACCAGCAGGCGATCCATGCTGGCGAAAGCGGCCTGAAGCCCATCGCCTTCGTCGTGCGCGCAATGAACATCGAATTCCTGAAACCCGCGAAAATGGACGACATGCTCGTCGTCGAGACTTTTGCGAAAGAGGTGAAAGGCGCATCGGCCATTCTCGCGCAAAAAGTCTTGCGCGGGGAGGACGTTCTGGCGAGCGCCGATGTGCGGGTGGCCGCCGTCGCAAACGGCAGGCCTGCGCGCCTGCCGGCGCTCATGCGCGAAAAACTGGGAAAATGAAACGAGAGGCGTTCAGCCCCGGATCGGCTCGTGCCGGATCGCGGTGCGCATGAAGAAATAGAGGCCGACGAAGCCGATCAGCGCGAAGATGACTTCGAGAATGCGGCTGACAAAGACGTCGAGCTGGAACAGGCCGCCGATCGCCCATCCGGCCGCCCAGGAGGCGCCGACGAGCTCCGTGCCGACGAGGATCATCACTGCGACGATCGTCGAGAGATTCTGGAAATTGATCGGTTTCTTCTCGGCCATGGCTCACTTCCGCCCTTGAGTTACCTCAAGAGGCGCCCATGGGCAAGCGCACATGCAAACCGCCGCCGGGCAGAACAGGCCGCGGCAGGCAATCGACCGCCGCAGGGTCGAAAACCGCCTGCATGGCAGCGATGCGCCCGAAATTTGCGTTCATAGCTTGACGTTGACAATAGGCAAGCGGTCAAATCCGGCACCCAAAACCAATCGGAGGGAAGAATGAAGAAATCGGTGTTTTTCGCGGCTATTGGATTGATTGCGGCATGTCCCGCATATGCCGATCCCGGCTTTACGGACAAGGAAATCAAGATCGGCCAGACGATGCCCTACAGCGGGCCGGCGTCCGCTTACGGCGCGGCCGGGCATACGGAGGCCGCCTATTACAAGCGCCTGAATTCGCTCGGCGGCATCAACGGCCGGAAAATCACCTTCCTGACATATGACGACGCCTACAGCCCGCCCAAAACGGTGGAGCAGACGCGCAAACTGGTCGAGCGCGACGAGATTTTCGCCGATTTCGGCTCGCTGGGAACGGCGACCAATACCGCGATCCACAAATATCTGAACGCCAAGAAAGTGCCGCATCTTTTCGTGTCGACAGGCGCGGACAAGTGGAACGATCCGAAGAACTTCCCCTACACGATGGCGCTTTATCCCGCCTACACGATGGAGGCCCGTGTCGCGGCCAAATATATCCTGAAAGAAAAGCCCAACGCCAAGATCGCAATCCTCTCGCAGAACGACGACGCAGGACGCGATTATGTGCGTGGCTTCAAGGAGGGGCTTGGCGACAAGGTTTCGCTGATCGTGAAGGAAATTACCTACGAAGTGTCCGACCCCACCATCGATTCCCAGATGGTGGCGCTGCGCGCCTCGGGCGCCGACACGCTGTTCAACATGTCCACGCCGAAATTCGCGGCGCAGGCGATCCGCAAGTCCGCCGAACTCGGCTGGAAGCCGCTGCATTACCTTGTCGCGGTCGCAAGCTCGATCAAGACCGTGCTCGAACCTGCGGGACTGGAAAACTCGAAGGGCCTCGTGACCGCCATCTCCAGCAAGATTCCGGGCGACCCGCGCTGGGCCGACGACAAGGACGTGAAGGAATATCTCGCCTTCATGAAGGAATGGAACAATAACGCGGACCCCAACGACGGCTCGAACACCACCGGCTATAATTCGGCCTGGCTGACCGAAAAGGCGTTGCGCGACTGCGGGACCGATTGTACGCGCGAGAAACTGATGAACGTCGTGCGGAACTTCAAGGAAGTGCACCTGCCGCTCGGCCTGCCCGGCGTGAACATAAACTCCACGCCCGACAATTATTCACTCTTCAACAAGCTCCAGATCTCGCGTTTCGACGGCAAGACCTGGGAGCCGATCGGCGAGGTGATTTCGGCCGACCTCGGCAAGAAGAACTGAAGACGACAAAAAGCGCGCGCGGGAGAGATTTCGCGCGCGTCAATCTTGCGCGCCTCCAGACACACGAGAGCCGGACGCCTGCGTCCGGTCAGTCCGGGCTCATGGCGGATTGCCCGATGTCGGGCGGAAGCGGCGCACGAACAGATTGGCGATCACCGCCTGCGCCACATGTTCGGCCATGCAGCGATACCCGAGATCGTTGAGGTGGAATTCGTCCTGCGCCAGCACGGGGGCGGCGCGCGCCTGCGCGATGAAGCGCATGGCGTCGTAGCGGCGGATGTAGAGCACGTTCTCTTCGGCCGCGATCTTGAACAGGGCGTCGCGGATTTCCTTGTAATTATTGTCGCGCGCAAGTTTGGGCGTGTATTGCAGGCCCACGAGCACCACGTCGATCTTGTCGGCCTTCAGCCAGTCGATCGTGGAGCGCACCGTCTCGACGAACTGGCCGGCGGGCACGCCCGACAGCGCATCGTTGGTGCCAAGCTGCCACAGAACCAGATCGGGGCGCGTCAGCGCCACTTCCGTCTTCAACCGCTCCGCCGTTGTGGCGGCGACCTCGCCCGACACGCCGCGATTGACGATTTCGACATCGGCGCCTTTCAGCGCCTTGGCCAGTATTTCGCGCAATTGCGAGGGGTAGTTGCGCGAGCGCGAACTGGCCCCCACGCCATAGGTCGAGGACGAGCCGATAGCCAGAATGCGCGCTTTTTTCCTGGTCGCAAGAACGGCTGCGAAATTGCTGAGCGGCGCCGGCGCGGCAATGTCGCTGGCAGGCGCCTGGCACTGGACGCTGAGCGCGGGCGGTTCGCCCGGTTTCTGGCCGCCGCTGCCGCCGCCACTGTCTTGCGCCTGCGCGGATTGCAACGCCGGACCGGCTATGCCTGCGCCGGTTAGGCTTGCGCCGGCTACGCTTGCAACGAGGATGAGGCGCGCGATCTCGCGCGCCATTCGGTTAGCCACGCGCTAAATCCCATGACAACTATGCCGATTGATAGCACGAGCGTATCTCTGGCGATACCGCCGCCGTAGATATAGCCGGCAATCTGT
>JBKDZW010000008.1:0-3638 GCA_047971685.1 Rhodoblastus sp. | reverse complement strand
GCGTGCCGTCTTTTCAGCCATGTCCTGATCGGCGAATGTGTCGAGGTGGGAAAAATAAATCGCCTTGTCTGCGAGAAGCGCCGCCAATCTCTCGCGCCGCGCCGCCGCCAGTTCGCCCGCAAGCGCCGAAAGCCGGTCCGAGACCGTCTTCGTTTCGGCCCGCAGGGCGCGTGTGGCTTCGTTCGTAGCAGCGGCAAGCGCGGCGATCTGCGCATCGACGGTTTTCGCGCGCGCTGCAAGGTCGGCCAATTGCGCCGCAGTTTCGTTTTCGCGCCGGCGCGCGTCCTGAAGTTGGCCGGCCATGCCGATATCGGCCACATGGGTGACGACGCCATAGGGCGCGGCCGCCTCGCCGATGGCCTCGGAAAACATCCGCGCGGTCCCGCTCGAAGGCGCAAGACCGGCCACAACGACCGTCTTTTTGGCGTGATCCACTCTCAGGCGCAGCGGAAAGGCGTCGATCTCGGGATGCGCGGCGCGCGCCTGCGCAAAGGCGGTCTCTATGCGCCGCTCGTGCAGATTGCGCAGGATGGGCCCGCTCGCCCACCACGCAAGAAGCCCGATGAGCGCGCAGCCAACCAGAAGCAACGGAACGCCCGACGATTTCTGCACAGGCGCCTGCTGCTTGAACAAGGTCTGCGCCATATGTTCGAGCGCAGGCGCCGCAGACCCCTGATCCTGATCGACGCGCGAAACAAGCGACAGAAAGGCCGCGTCGATTTCGCGCTCGTGCTCGGGTCTCAGCACGCCGGCGCATTCGGCGGCCACCAGGTAAACCGGAGCGCCGCGTAAAAAAACGCGCGCCTCGCCCAGATCGAGCGTACGCAATTCGCCGCTGCGCGAACCATAGACGCTGGTCGCAAATTCGGTGATGGCCGCGATCAGCCCGCTGACCAGTTCGGACTGGTCCTGGGATTCGTCGTCGGCATGCCAGGAGGCGACCAGAACGCCGCTGCCGCGTTCGAGCAGCAGCAGGCGGCGCAGCTCCGGCGCCTGCGCCTCGGCCAGCGCCAGTTCGCTGACCGGACGCCCGGTGGCCAGCGATTGCAGACGCAAACGCCAGTGGCGCGTCGACAGGCTGCGGTCGAGCCGTTCGTTGAGATCGGCGACCAGATCGCGGAAGGCGTTGGCGACCGCCGCAGCGACCAGGCGGCCGGTGAGCGGATAGAGCGCCTCGACCATCATGTCCTTGGAATTCTTGATCTCGTTGCGAATCGCAGCGACCACGACGGGCGCGACCGCGCCGGCAAGCTCGCGATGGCGGGCGACCTCGGTCCGGCGAAACGCCTCGACGAGAATTTCGGCAGTAGCGGCTTCCAGCCTGTCGGGCGCGCCGACGCGCTGGTCGAGCGCGCTCACGCGATCCTCGATCGCCTCCAGCCGGTCGGTCTCCGGCTGCAACAGCAAATGCTTGAGGCGATCGAATTCAAAATCCGACGGGCCGGCCGGCCGGCTCATGTCAACGGGCCTTCCCGCCCGATCCCATCGCCCGGATGGTCGCGCCAAGGTCTGCGATCGCCTGGCCTATATTGTCGATCGACTGATTGTGCTTCACGTCGGTGTCGCGTCCCTGCTGGGACAGGACGGCCTCCAGCGAAGCAAAGCGCGCGCCGATGTCGTCGCGCAGCAAGGCGATCTGCCGGTCTATGTCGTCGAGCCTGGCTTCGGTCGTGCGCTTGGTCGCGCCAAACAGCAGTTCGCGCACCTGATCGATCGTGTCGGCAGACGGCGCGGCGGCTGCGGCGGCTGCGGCGCCGTTCGGGGCGTCCGGTTTATTGTTACGCATTTGCCATCCCCTTGTCCTGTCGGCAGAATTGCGAAGGATATATTCTACCTGATCCCTGAACCTGACGCGAAACAAAACAGTCGATACATGAACATACGCTGAGCGCAGCGCGACTATCGCATTATATCGGCCAAGAACATTAACCTGGCTGGATATATTTCACATGCAATACGGCGCGCCGGTTAACTCTCGGGCAATGGCGCGTCTCTAGCTTGCCGCGCCGGACGCCGTTACGTCGCCGGCGCGAAAACGATCGAGATCGCCATGCCTGACAAGACAATATCCGACGATGCGACCGCCGGAAACAATTACTTGGGCGCCATCCCCGCCCTGCGCTTGCAAAATATCTCGAAATCCTTCGGAAAACCGGCGCTCGACCGACTCGACCTGACGATTCGATCCGGCGAATTCTACGCGCTTTTAGGCCCCAACGGCGCGGGGAAGACGACCACCTTACGCATCGTCGCAGGCCTGCTGCCGCCCGATTCCGGCTCGGTCTCGATTTTCGGGATCGACTCCCTGGAAAACCCCATTGCCGCCAAGCGCATAACCGCCTGGCTGCCCGACGAGCCCATGCTCTATGACAAACTGACGCCTCTCGAATATCTCGAATTCGTCGCGGGTCTCTGGGGCGTTGCGCCCGAAATCGCCGAGCCCCGTGCGCAGGAACTGCTCGGCATGCTTGGGCTTGCCGACAATGCGCATACGCGCTGCGAAGGTTTTTCGCGCGGCATGAAGCAGAAGGTGGCGCTCGCCGGCGCGCTCATCCACGATCCCAAACTCCTGATGCTCGACGAGCCCCTGACCGGCCTCGACGCCCAGGCCGCCCGGCTGGTGAAGGACATTTTGCGCGCCCGCGCGAAAAACGGCTGCGCGATCATCCTGACCACCCATATCCTCGAAGTCGCCGAACGTCTGGCCGACCGCATCGGCATCATCCAGCACGGCCGTCTTGTCGCGCAGGGCGCGCTCCCGGAATTGCAGGCCCAGGCCGGCGACACGCACAGAACGCTCGAGGAAGTTTTCCTGCGCCTGACCGGCGCGCCGGCCGACCGCGCCGCCTGATGCGCGAGGCCGCCAACCCCGCGCCTGCGACCTTCCTCTGGTTTGCAGCCCACGATCTCAGGCTCGCGCGCCGGCGCATACGCGCTTTTTTCGGCGCGGCCAGGCCGACCAAGATCGCGCTCATTCTTGGCGCAGCCGTGCTGCTCTTCCACGCGCTCGCCTATTTCGGCCTCGGCGCGGCGCTCGAGGATTTCGACGACGGCCATCGCGCGCTCTACCCATACGTCGGCGCGGCGGCGATCTTCATCCTGCCCTGGATCGTCTCGCAGGCGCTCACCAACGCCACGCGCGCGCTTTATTCGCGCGGCGATCTCGACATCATCCTGTCCTCGCCCATGCCGGCGCGGCCCGTCTTCGCAGCCCGCAGCCTTGCAATTGCGCTTGAATCCATCCTGTCGGTCGCCATTTTCGTCCTGCCCATCGCAAATGCGCTTGTCCTGCTGGCCGGCCCGCGCTGGCTGGCCATTTACCCCGCGCTGGCGGCCGCCGGCCTGTTCGGAACGGCCTGCGGCCTCTTCCTGACGCTGGGCCTGTTCCGCTTCGTCGGCCCCCGCCGCACGCGCGTGCTCGCCAATGTGCTGGCGGCCATGATCGGCGCCTCCTTCGCCATCGGCGCTCAGCTCTACAACATCGCCTCGCCCGCCTATCGTCAGGCGATGAAGGACTGGCTGGCCAGCGCGCGCGTCGGCGGCCTGCTCGACCCCGATAGCCCCGTCTGGATTCCGGTTCGCGCTGCGGCGGGCGAACCCTGGGCGCTGCTGCAATGGTGCGCGGCCGCACTCGCCCT
>JBKDZW010000007.1:0-1861 GCA_047971685.1 Rhodoblastus sp. | reverse complement strand
ACGTCGATGAATTTCTCGAAGCCTTCCGCCTCGACCATCTTTTGCAGGATTGCGCGCTTGCCCTCGTTGGTGAAAGCAATTTCCTTGTCCGGCCCCTCGATGCGCTCCTGAAGCCAGGCCTTCTCCGCCGGGTCGGAGATGTGCATGAACTCGTAGCCGATGGTCGAGCAATAGGTGCGGCGCAGGATCGCGAGCATTTCAAAAATGGTCGCGTATTCGAGGCCCAGCACATGATCGATGAAGATCTTGCGGTCGTAGTCGGCGTCGGAGAACCCGTAGGTCGCAGGATGCAATTCCTCGTGATCCATGCGCGGCTCGATGCCCAGGGGGTCGAGGTTGGCGTGCAGATGACCGCGCATGCGATAGGCGCGGATCATCATGATGGCGCGCACGGAATCGCGGGTCGCGCGCAGCACGTCGTCGTCGGAAATCTGTTCGCTCTTGGCGGCGGCCTTGGCCTTGATCTTGTCGCCCAGCGCCTTTTCGGCCGCCGGCCAGTCGCCGTCGAGCGCGTGGACGAGATCGCCCTTGGGCGCCATCGGCCAGTTCTTGTTCTTCCAGGGAGCGCCGCGCGCATTCTTTTCGACGGCCGTCCTGTCGTCGCTCAAGGCGTCGAAGAATTCACGCCATTGCGGATCGACGGAGGCGGGATTTTGTTCGTATGCCTCCTGCAATTGAGCGACATAGGTCGCGTTGCCGCCATAAAGAAACGAAGTGTCCGCAAAGGAAGCGTTCTGCGCCGAGCGCCCCGCGCCGGCTCCGTTCGACCCTGTATCGGCCATCTTCCACTCCCTGGAGTTGTACGTTTAAGCCAATCGCGCCGGTTCGGACGCGCGGTAGATTTTTCGCGCGCCCGTTATTTGTTTTTAAAACTCAAATCATGTTCCCCGCCCCCCCGGACGGGGAACGAAGGCCGCTCAGCCCTTGAGCAGAGCGGCGAGCGTCGTGCCGAGGCGCGCGGGCGAAGGCGAGACCTTGATGCCGGCCGCCTCCATAGCCGCGATCTTGTCTTCCGCGCCGCCCTTGCCGCCCGAAATGATTGCGCCGGCATGACCCATGCGGCGGCCGGGAGGGGCGGTGCGGCCGGCGATGAAGCCGACGACCGGCTTCTTGCGGCCGCGCTTGGCCTCGTCCTTGAGGAACTGGGCGGCGTCTTCTTCCGCAGAACCGCCGATCTCGCCGATCATGATGATCGACTTGGTTTCCTCGTCCGCCAGGAACATCTCCAGCACGTCGATGAATTCCGTGCCCTTGACGGGATCGCCGCCGATGCCGACCGCAGATGTCTGGCCAAGGCCGACCTGGGTGGTCTGGAACACGGCCTCATAGGTCAGCGTGCCGGAACGCGACACGACGCCGACAGAGCCGCGCTTGAAAATGTTGCCGGGCATGATGCCGATCTTGCATTCGCCTGCTGTCATAACGCCGGGGCAGTTCGGGCCGATCAGGCGCGACTTCGAGCCGATCAGCGAGCGCTTCACGCGGATCATGTCCTGAACCGGAATGCCCTCGGTGATGCAAACAATGAGCGGGATTTCCGCGTCGACCGCCTCGCAGATCGCATCCGCCGCGCCGGGCGGGGGGACATAGATGACGGAGGCGTCGGCGCCGGTTTTTTCGCGCGCTTCTGCGACCGTGTCGAAGATCGGGAGACCCAGATGCGTGGCGCCGCCTTTGCCGGGCGAAGTGCCGCCGACCATCTTCGTGCCGTAGGCGATCGCCTGCTCGGAATGGAAGGTGCCGTTCTTGCCGGTGAAGCCCTGGCAGATGACCTTGGTGTTCTTGTCGATGAGGACGGACATTTGCGTTAAGCCTTGTCTATTGGAACGTAGTCAACGAGGTATTTCGAATTCAGATTGGT
>JBKDZW010000006.1:0-41802 GCA_047971685.1 Rhodoblastus sp. | reverse complement strand
GCGGATCGACCAGGATGAAACAGGCCCCGCAGGTCGGCGTGATCCCGTGCGCCGTCGATTCCTCGGCGACAACCGGCAGATCCGGAAAATCCGCGCCCAATCGTTCGAGAATGAGCGCCTCGGCGCATTCGTCGGCCGCCGTCACCGGGCTGGAATCGGCCTTCTGGCGCGCCGGACAACCACTGGCGTAGATTTCCATGATCGTCCGGCCGGCGTCGATTGCGATACGCGCGAAGGTTTGCGCAAAAAGATCGCGTTCGGCGTCCGTGCGCGGCGTCTTTGGCTCGCTCATGGGCCTGACATGCACCCAATAGGCCGGCCGATCAAGCGCTGGCCATATTGCTTGCTGTTTCCTTGACGTTTGGAGCGGCGTTAACGCTGCGTTAACGCCGCCGCCGCACTCTTGCCACGCTTTGCAGCCGGGCGGAGGCGGGCTATTTCTTGATTCGCGCGCCATACGAGTGATTCGCCGTTTTCGCGCTTATCAGGCCGAGTTCGTCAAACCGCGTCCGTCAAACCGCGTCCGTCAAACCGCGTCCGTCAAACCATATCCATGTCGCAAAGCCATGCGGGGTCCTGCCGGGCGCCGAGACCGCTTCAAACCCTTTCCGGATCGTCCCATAAAAGAAGATCGTCCCATGACTGAAGATCGTCCTATGACTGAAGATCGTCCCAAGGTTGAACATCCTTCCGTATTCTCGCTCGCACCGCTCGATCTCGCAGCGCTTCTGTGCTCGCGCGTCTGTCATGACGTGATCTCGCCGGTCGGCGCCATCGTCAACGGCCTCGAGGTTCTGGAGGACGAGAAGGATCCCGATATGCGGACCTTCGCGCTCGACCTCATCAAGAAAAGCGCCCGCACCGCCTCCGCCCGTCTGCAATTCTGCCGCCTCGCCTTTGGCGCGGCCGGCTCCGCGGGCGCAGCCATCGACACCGGCGACGCCGAAAACGTCGCACGCGGCCTGCTGGCCGACGAGCGCACCAAGCTCGAATGGAACGCGCCGCGCATTCTCTTGCCCAAGAACAAGGTCAAACTCGTTCTCAACATGTGCCTGATCGCGGCTGCGGCCATTCCGCGCGGCGGCGTCATTACCGTGACGATCGCCGGCGAAGGCGAGGCCTTGAGCGTCGAATCCAAGGGAACGAACGCCCGCGTCGCCGCCCACGTGCCGCTGTTGCTGGCCGGCGCCCCCGAGGGCGGGTCGGTCGACGCCCACGGCATCCAGGCCTATTACACCGGCCTCGTCGCGCGCGAGATCGGTTTCAACGTGGACCTGACGAGCGCCCAGGAATGCGTGACGCTGCGCGCAGCCGAAGCGGTCGCTGCAAGCGAGCCCGACGCTCCCGCAGCAGCCGAGGAAACGGCGAACGAGAGCGCACACGTTCAGGTTTCAGGCCAGGACGCTGGCCAAGACGCCGGCGAAGCCAGCGACGCGGCGTAAGTTTCAGGCGGATTTCAATCCTCCTTTAACTCACGCCGTACATAGTTTCGCCTGCGGCGCACGTGCGACGCCACAGGCGGTTTGATGGACGATATTCTCCGGGACTTTCTGGTCGAGACAGCCGAGCACATCGATGCGGCGGGCGATCAGCTCGTGCGCCTCGAGCGCGACCCTTCCGACGCCGAGATGATCTCGAGCATCTTCCGGCTCGTCCACACCATCAAGGGCACCTGCGGCTTTCTCGGTCTCGCGCGGCTGGCGCGCGTGACCCATGCCGCCGAAAATCTCATCGGCCGCCTGCGCGAGGGCGCTCCCGCCAGCGCCGACACCGTCACCCTCATCCTGTCGACCATCGACCGCATCAAATCGATTCTGGGCGACATCGGCGAACAGGGCGAGGAGCCGCAGGGCGATGACGCCGAACTGATCGCAGCGCTCGCCCTGCACGCCGAAACCATGCCGACAGGCGAGGCCGCCGCTTCGCCCGCAACGCCCCGCGAGGCCGCCACGCCCCGCGAGGCCGCCACGCCCGGCGAGGCCGCCACGCCCCGCGAGGCCGCCACGCCCGACGAGGCTGCAACGCCCTGCGAGGCCGCAACGCCCCGCGAGGCAGCCACGCCCTGCGAGGCAGCAATGCCCGCACAAGAGGAAGCGGCGTTCGCCGAAATCGCAGCGCCGGCGGCGCCCGCGCCTGCGCCCGCAAAAACCGACGCCGGCCCGCAGGACGCAGCCCATGTGGGCGAGATCATACGTCCCCTGCGCTCCGACACGATCCGCGTGGCGGTGGACGCGCTTGAAAGCCTGATGCTGCTCGTTTCGGAACTCGTTCTGACGCGAAATCAGCTCACCGAAGTCACGCGGTCCAATACCGACGAGGCCGTCAAGGGCGCCTTGCAGCGCCTGTCCGCCGTCGCCACCGATTTGCAGGATTCGGTGATGCGCGCGCGCATGCAGCCGATGTCGCGCATTTTCGGCGTCCTGCCGCGTCTGGTGCGCGAACTTGCCGTCGAACTCGGCAAGAAAATCGAACTCGTGGTCGAAGGCGCCGAAACCGAACTCGACCGCCAGATTCTCGAACAGATTCGCGATCCCCTGACGCATATGATCCGCAATTGCGCCGATCACGGTCTCGAAGCGCCGGCCGACCGCGTGCGCGCCGGCAAGCCCGAGACCGGCGTCATCCGCGTGACCGCCTCGCACGAAGCCGGCCAGATTTCCATAGAAGTGCTCGACGACGGCCGCGGTCTCGACCACGAGGCGATCAAGCGCAAGGCGTTAAGTCTGGATCTCGCCACCGAGCAGGAACTTGCGGACATGCCGGCCGACGAGCTGGCGCGGTTCATTTTCGTCCCCGGCTTTTCGACGGCGCGCGCGATCACCAGCGTCTCGGGACGCGGCGTCGGCCTCGATGTCGTGCGCGAAAACATTCAGGCGATCGGCGGCGTGGTTTCCGTCATGTCGCGCCCCGGCGCCGGCACGCGCTTTCTCGTTCGCATTCCCCTGACGCTGGCCATTGCGCCCGCGCTCATCGTCGCCGCCGGCGGCCAGCGTTTCGCCCTGCCGCAGGCCGGCGTCGTGGAGGCGGTGTCCGTCGGCCCGGAATCCGAGCACCGCATCGAAGTCGTGCAGGGCGCGCCCATGTTGCGTCTGCGCGACGAGGTCGTGCCGATCGCCGACCTGCACGATCTCCTGGGCGTGACGCCCGCCGACGCCGAAGCCGGCGTCGGCGACGAGCGTCTCGTCGTCGTCATGCGCGTGGCGGCCGCCACGTTCGGCCTGATCGTCCAGGAGGTCGAAGACGTACAGGAAATCGTCATCAAGCCGCTCGGCTCGCCGCTGGCCCATCTCAAGGTCTATTCCGGCCAGACCATTCTCGGCGACGGCTCGGTCGTGCTCATTCTGGATTCCGGGGGTATCGCACAGACGCTCGGCCTCGAGCGCGCCGCCGCCTTTCACGAGGCGCGCGACGACCATACCGTTACGCCGCGCCAGTCGCGCTCGCGCGTCGTTCTCCTGCGCGCCGGCAAGGGTGCGCGAAAAGCGCTGCCGCTGTCGCTCATCACGCGCATCGAGAGCATAGACGTTTCCACGGTCGAAAAGACCGGCGCCGGCTATGTGCTGCGCCATCGCGGCCATTTGATGCCGCTTCTTCCGGCGGCTGAAGATGTTGAACCCACCCATGCCAACCAGCCGGTGCTGGTGATCGGCTATGGCGGCGAAAGCATGGGCCTGCTGGTCGACGAGATCATCGATATTGTCGAAGACCCGCTCGACATCCAGATCGCGCAGGGCGCGCCGGGCGTGATCGGCACGGCGGAGTTTGGCGGCGCGGTCGCAGAACTGCTCGACCTCACGCATTTCATCCGTCTCTGCCGTCCCGATTCGGCAACGCGCGGCGTCAATCGCAAATTCAGGATACTGCTCGTCGACGACCGGCAATTCTTCCGCGACATGCTCACGCCCGTCATTTCGGCGGCCGGCTATCACGTCACCACGCTCGGTTCGGCCGCCGAAGCGATCGCCCTGATCGACAAGGGCGCGCATTTCGACGCCATCGTCACCGACATCGACATGCCCGACATCGACGGATACAGCTTCGCCCGCGAATTGCGCGCCATGGCCAATTGTCCGCGCACGCCGATCATAGCGCTGGTGGCGCAGGCCAATTCAAAGACCGCGCAGGCGGCTCTGGCCGCCGGCATCGATTCCATCGCCGGCAAGTTCGACCGCGCCGCCCTGCTGGACACGCTTGTCGATGCGCTCGGCGGATCGAGCCTGAGCGAGCAATCGCTCGAAGACCGCTTTCTTGCAGGAACCGCCGCATGACTGGCGCAGCGCAAGCCCTCGCAACGCCCATGCCGTCCGTTGCCGGCATCGATTCCCGGCGCGGCTTTTTCACGGTGCAGGCGGCCGGCCAGTTGTTCGGCCTGCAAGTGGACGCCGTGCAGACCATCTTCCGTCTTCAGGCGATAACGCCCGTGCCGCTTGGCCCCGATGTCGTTGCGGGCCTCGTCAACTTGCGCGGGAAAATCGTCGTCGCTCTTTCTCTGGAAAAGCGCCTCGGCCTGCAATCGAACGGCGGCGACACCAGCGCGCTCGCCGTTGCGGTCGAACGGCGCGGAGAAACTTTCGCCCTCATCGTGGATTCGGTCGGCGACGCCATCGAATGCGAGGAGCATGAGCGCATCGCCCCGCCGCGCCACATCCACAACGATCGCTCGCGCCTCACCGCCGCCTATTACCACACCGCAGGCGGCATTCTACCGATCCTCGACGTCGACGCGCTTTTTGATCTGCGCGCCGACGGCCTGGCTACACGCATGCAACCGGCCCCTTCCGCCAGCAGAAATTCCGGAGCCAACGAATGAAACAGATTCTGGTCGTCGACGATTCCGCCGTCATCCGCAAGATCGCGCGTCGCATTCTCGACGCCATGCGCTTTTCCACGTCCGAAGCCAGCGATGGCCGGGAGGCTCTGCACGCCTGCGGCAAGGCCATGCCCGACGGCATTCTGCTCGACTGGAACATGCCTGTCATGGACGGCTTCAAATTCCTGCAGGAATTGCGGCGCATGCCCGGCGGCGCCAAGCCGAAGGTGATTTTCTGCACGACGGAAAACGACGTGGCGCAAATTGCGCACGCCATGAAAGCCGGCGCCGACGAGTACATCATGAAGCCGTTCGATCGTCAGATCGTGCGGTCCAAGTTTGAAGAGATCGGGCTGATTTGACAGCGCCCGCATTCATTTTGAAAGCCGATTATGCTCAAGCGCGTTTCAGTTCCTCCCCCCGCCGCAGAAGCGTTTAGCGGCGCCCGCAGCCAGTTTTCGCTGCGTCGCTATTCCGTTCTCACGCCGCGCGTTCTCGTGGTCGGCGCATCCACGGGCGGCCCGCAGGCGCTGGCGGGCCTGCTGTCGCGCATTGGTCCGCGCCTGAAAGACATTCCCGTCGTCGTCGTGTTGCACATGCCGACAAACTTCACCAATGTCGTCACCAGCCAGATCGGCCAGTTGACCGGACTGCCGACGACGGCCGCGATCAACGGCGAACAATTGCAGACAAGCCACATCTATTTCGCGCCGGGCGACAAGCATCTCAAGATCGTGCGCGTCGGCCCCTATTTCGCGCTCGCCCATTACGACGGTCCGCCGGAAAATTTCTGCAAGCCCGCCGTCGACGTGCTCTTTCGCTCGGCGGCCGATGCATACGGCCCCGGCGCTTTCGGCGTTGTTCTGACCGGCATGGGCTCCGACGGCCTTGAAGGGGCGCGCCGCATCGTCGAAGCCGGCGGCGCCGTCGTTGCGCAGGACGAGGCGACAAGCGCTGTCTGGGGCATGCCCGGCGCTGTGGCCTGCGCGGGCCTTGCCTCCGCCGTCGCTCCGGTCGACCAGATCGCCGATGTCATTGCTTTCCGTCTCGGCGGATCGCAAAGGACGGAGGCGCCGTGAACGCCCTCGACGATCTCGCGCGCCTTCTGAGCGAACGCATCGGCCTGACGTTCGATCCGCGCCGCCGCGCGGCCATAGACGGGCGTCTTGCAGCGCTCATATCCGATTGCGGCTTCAAGGACGCCGATCAATTCGTGCGCCGCCTGCGCTCGGGCCTCGATCCCGAGCTGATGACCAGAACGGTCGATGCGATGGTCACCTGTGAGACGCTGTTCTTCCGCGACCGCGCGCCTTTCGAGGCGATGCGCGCCGTCGTTCTGCCGATCCTCCGGCAATCGCGCCACGACTTCCGCAACCTACGAATCTGGAGCGCGGCCTGCGCTACCGGCCAGGAACCCTATTCGATAGCCATGATCCTCGACGATCTTGCGCGCGATTTCGCGGGCTGGCGCATCGAAATGATCGCCTCCGACATTTCGCAGGCAGCGCTTGCGACAGCGCGCGCCGGCCTCTACTCGCAATTCGAGGTGCAGCGCGGCCTGCCCACATCCATGCTGCTGCGCTATTTCCGCAAGGAATCCGGCGGCTGGCGCGTGTCGGAACATCTGAAAGCCGCGATAGATTTCTGCGAGATCAATCTCGTCGGGAATTTTGAACAGCTCGGCTGCTTCGACGTCGTCTTGTGCCGCAACGTGCTCATGTACATGGATGTCGAACGCCGCCGCGACATTCTGCGCCGGATCTCGGCGCAACTTGCGCCCGATGGCTATCTCCTGCTCGGCGCAACCGAAACCATCGTCGGCCTCAGCGACGATTTCGCGCCTACGCCGGGCTTTGCCGGCCTTTTCACACACAAGCCGCGTCAGCGTGCGCACATGCGGCTGGTCGTCAATTCCTGACGATCGGGCCGCAACGCCGCCGCTCCGTCACAAAGATCAAAACCTCGCCACAAAAAGCAAAAGCCTCGCGTTGAGGCGAGGCTTTTCAGGATTTATGAGACAGGCAAAAGTCTCAGGCGATGATCCGCTCTTCGGCTTCGTTGGGCTCGCGCAGCACATAACCGCGGCCCCACACCGTCTCGATGTAATTGCGGCCCTGGCTCGCATTGGCGAGTTTCTTGCGCAGCTTGCAGATGAACACGTCGATGATCTTGAGTTCCGGCTCGTCCATGCCGCCGTAGAGATGATTGAGGAACATCTCCTTGGTGAGCGTGGTGCCCTTGCGCAGCGAGAGCAGCTCGAGCATCTGATATTCCTTGCCGGTCAGATGCACGCGGGCGCTGTCGACTTCCACCGTCTTCTGATCGAGATTGACGACGAGATCGCCGGTCGTGATGACCGATTGGGCGTGGCCCTTCGAGCGGCGCACGATCGCATGGATGCGCGCGACCAGTTCGTCCTTGTGGAAGGGCTTTGTAAGATAGTCGTCGGCGCCGAAGCCGAGACCCTTGACCTTGTCTTCGATGCCCGCAAGGCCCGAAAGGATCAGGATCGGCGTCTTCACCTTGGCGACGCGCAAGGTGCGCAGCACCTCGTAGCCCGACATGTCCGGCAGGTTCAGATCCAGCAGGATGATGTCGTAATCATAGAGCTTGCCGAGGTCGATGCCTTCTTCGCCCAGATCGGTCGTGTAGACGTTGAAGTTCTCGGACTTGAGCATCAGTTCGATGCTCTGCGCCGTGGCGCTGTCGTCTTCGATCAGTAATACGCGCATCAGCAGTCCCCACCTTCCCCGTACGGCGCCGTCCGGCTCTTCCCCCACCCCGGCGCCCGGTATGTCGTCATCCGACTAGATATCGATCTTCCGTTAACTCTACCGCCCGATTGGTTAACAAACCGTTCGAGTTGGTCCCGGCATTGAAGCCATCATGCAATTGCTTGCGCCTGGTCGTGCTAACGCTGGGGAATCATCCTCGCTGCCGGGCAGACGAACCTCCGCCGGACGCAAGGAACTGTTAAGCAAACGAGTTAACGAAGAGTTAGGCCTGCGCGCGCCGACCGCTGCAAGGCAAAACGAATCGCTTGATCGAGAGTCGCTCCTGTCGATTTTTTTGTCCAGCGCCTTCGTCAGGTAACCAACAAGCAACCTCCTCGATTCATATTAAGCGTGTCTCGCGGATCATGGCTAATGCGTAACCACAATGAGTTTGGACTGTCGTCCTGGAGTGCCGTGTTATGAAGTCGCGGGATACCCTATTGAGATTAAAGCGTTTTCAGGCCGACGAGAAACGTCGCCGCGTAACCCAGCTCGAGCTGATGATCGCCGAATTCAACCGGATGGCGGGCGACCTCGATCGCGAGATCGCCGCCGAGGAACAAAGGGCGCGGATTTCCGATCCCAGTCATTGTGCCTATCCGACCTATGCGCGCGCTGCGCGCAGCCGTCGCGACAATCTTCTGAGCTCCATCGAGGAATTGCGCGGCCAGATGGACGAAGCCAAGGCGCGCCTTGAGGAAGCCATGACCGAAGTCTCCAAGGTGGAAAATCTGGAAGGCCGCGAAAAAACCTCCGAACGCATGGGCGATGTCCTGCGTCCCGCCGACATGGGGCTCATGGGCATGCGGGCCGCCCGCGCCTGACGCCAAAGCGATAAAAGCGATTGCGCCGCGCTCGGGCAGGCCCGCCCGTTCGCGGCGCAATCGTTTTCGCCCCCTGAACGCCTTATCTTCGCGCCTCGGCGCCTCGGCGCCTTGCGAAGCGCGGACGCCTCGTGCATGTGTGAGCCAAGACGCCGGTTCGGCCGGTCAGACCAGGCTTGTCGGCGCAGGAAACCCATGAAGCGCGTCCTCGATTTCATTTGGCCCGTGATCGGTCTGGCGGCCGTTGTCGTATCCTTCTGGCTGCTTGCCCGCGAATTTCAGGGCGAAGCGATCGCCCAGGACGTGGTGGGCGCGCTCAAGGCGATACCGGCGCATCGCTATCTGATGGCCGCCCTGTCGACGTTCGTCGCCTACGCCGCGCTTGCCTGGTACGACCGCATTGCGCTGCTGCATCTCGGCGTGAGGCATATTTCCTGGGCCTTCGTGTCCGTCTGCTCCTTCACCACTTACGCCTTGTCGCACAATATCGGCGCCTCGGTCTTTTCCGGCGCCGTGGTGCGCTACCGCGCCTATTCCAGCAAGGGGCTGAATGCAGCCCAGATCGCCATTCTCGTGGCGATCTGCTCCTTCACTTTCTTTCTCGGCACCATTCTGCTCGGCGGCCTGGTCCTGGCGTTCGAGCCCGCTCAATTGCAGCGCCTGAGCGGCCTTCTGCCGAATGCGCTCACCAATGCCGACACCTCGCGCTTTCTGGGTTTCGGCTTTCTTGCCATGGTCGCGCTTTATGTTGCGGGGTCGATCCTGCGGTTCAAACCGCGTCAGATCGGCAAGTTCCGGCTGGAATATCCGCGTCCCTGCATCGCCGCCCGCCAGATGATTGCAGCCCCCATGGAGCTTCTGGGCGCGGCGGGCATCATTTATTTCGCTCTGCCGCCGGAGGCCGACGTCAGTTATTTCGTCGTTCTCGCGGTGTTTCTCGCCTCGTTTTCAGCAGGCCTCGTGTCGAATGCGCCCGGGGGCCTTGGCGTTTTCGAGATCGTCTTCATCAAGGCCATGCCCCTGATAGCCAAGAGCAAGGTGCTCGCCGCCCTGCTCGTTTTCCGCCTGTTCTATCTCCTGATCCCGCTCGCCATCGCGCTTGTGGTCGTCATTCTTTTTGAACGCCGGCGCCTGATGGAGACTCTGCACAAGGACGGGGACGCCAGGCAGGCGAACTGAATCTGCCCGGTTTGATAGAAGCGCGGGCGCGCGCCTCGACAGCGCCAAAACGAAAAGAGCGCCGGCTTTCGCCGACGCTCCATGATCGTTCTCTTGTTTTATCAGGCCCGATATTGCTGGATGCGCGTGGTGCGAAGTCCTGCAAGACCATGCTGGTCGATCGACATCTGCCAGCTCAGAAATTCATCGACAGTCAGCGTATAGCGGCTGCAAGCGTCTTCCAGGGAAAGTAATCCCCCACGAACCGCCGCTACAACCTCCGCCTTGCGCCGGATGACCCAACGCTTGGTTGAAGGAGGCGGGAGATCGGCCACCGTTAGAGGACTGCCGTCCGGTCCGATTACATACTTGGCCCTTGGGCGGTAGGCTTCGGTCATTGTTTTACTCACACACTCGACTGACCAACTTGTGAGAAACTCTAGCGGCGCGCGCTTAAGATTTGCCTAAGCGCACAGGCTGCAAAACGCCTAAAATTCGTGAAGAATCTTTAGTTTACGCCCTTACATGGCCCGTTTTCGTTTCAGTTCGGCGCAAGCTGAAATCGTCCGTTAACCATGAGTGCGACAAACCGCCTTCCGCCGCGATCCTGACACACTCCTCAAATAACCTTGGCAGGAATGCGCATGATCGTGACGCTCGACGATTATTGCGGAGAGGCTTGCGGCGCGCGGCCTCGTTTTTCGCCTCCTTTGCTTGTGTTTGCCTTAGTTCAATGAGAGACTTGCAAAAATGGCGTTGAACTTCTTCATGTCATCCCGTTGTCTATAAGTGTAAAGCCGACGGGAGCCGATATGAGCGTGGGCAGGATCGAGACGCGGACCGAAGGGGCGGTCGGCTGGATCGTCTTCAACAACAGCAAGCGCCGCAACGCTATGTCGCTTGCTATGTGGACCGGGCTGAGCGAGGCGCTCGAGCGCTTTGCCGCCGATGCGGACGTTCGCGTCGTTGTCCTGTGCGGGGCGGGCGAGGCGGCCTTTGTGTCGGGCGCGGATATCTCGGAATTCGACGCGCACCGCTCGGACGCAGCAGCCGCAGCCGAATATGCGCGCGCCACCGACGCCGCCTGGAAAGCGCTCGGCGCTTTCGACAAACCGATGATCGCGATGATCAAGGGCTTCTGCTTCGGCGGCGGCGTCGCCATCGCCATGAAGGCGGACCTGCGGATAGCCGCCGACAACGCCATTTTCTCCATCCCCGCCGCGCGGCTGGGGATCGCCTATCCTCCGCATTCCATACGCGATCTGGTCGCTCTGGTCGGGTCGGCCAAGGCCAAGGAAATTCTTTATACCGGCGCCCGGCTCGCGGCCGTGGCCGCAGAAGACATCGGCCTCATCAACAATGTCGTGCCGGCTCATTATCTTGAATCCGAGACTGCGGCCCTGTGTGCGACAATTGCCGAAAATGCGCCGCTGACCGTCCGGGCCGCCAAGGAAACGATCGACCAGATCGTCCGCGATGCGCCGGACCCGGCCAGGATCGCCGAACTGGTCGGCGCCTGTTTCGACAGCGCGGACTATGCCGAGGGCCGTCGCGCCTTCATGGAAAAGCGCCAGCCCCGCTTCAACGGTTGCTAAGACCGCCCGAACGAACCATTGCCCACATTTCTGTGCATTCTCGACTGTCGTACAATTGACACGACAGAGATGCGTCTCATATGGAAATATGTCGGACAATCTTGGTGACATTCCATGCCAGACCTACTTGCCGCCAAATCTGACGGTTCGCCCGGCGTCGTTTATCGCGGGATAGTCGATGGACTGTACCGTGGTCGCTATGTGCCGGGTCAGCGTCTGGTCGAGGCCGATCTCACGCGCGATTTCGAGGTTGGGCGCGGTTCCGTGCGCGAAGCGCTGAGCCGGCTCGCCGCCGAAGGTCTTGTCACCATGAACCTGCACCGCTCTGCGACGATCCGCTCGCTGAGCCGCCCGGAGACGCGCGATCTGGTGGCGCTGCTTGAAGTTCTGAACGGCTTTGCGGCCCGCCTTGCCGCCGAGCGCGTGAACGAGAGCAATAATCGCATGCTGATCGCCGACGCCTATTCCGCCCTCGTCGACCCCGAGGTGCAGCGCGATTTTCTGCGCTACGCCCGCGCCCGCAACAATTTCTACAGGGTCATGACCGCCATCGGCGCCAATCACGAACTGGCCCGCCTGATGCCGCGCACCAATGTCGACCTGATCCGCGTGCAGTTCCGCGCCTATACGACCGTCGACGACGATACCCGCATAGAGGATTATCGCGCCATCTTCGACGCGATCAACGAAGGCGCCAGCCGCAAGGCCGAGACCGCCGCCAAGACCCATATTCGTCGCCTTGGCGACGCCATCGACAAATTGTCCGACGGCGCTTTCAAAAGCTGACCGGCGCCGTCGCCTCTTGATCGTAATCCAACTTCGTCCGACAATTCTCCGGATGTCGAATTGCGAGCGGAGGATTGCGCCATGGATTTCCAACTTTCCCCCAGAGCGGCGGAATGGCGGACGAGGGTTGGCGCTTTCATGGCCGCCCATGTCTATCCCAACGAGCATCTCTACGAGGAGCAGGCGGAGGGGCCAGCCCGCCGCCGCACGCCGGAGATCGTGCAGGATCTGAAGAAGCGCGCGCGCAAAGAAGGGCTGTGGAATCTGTTTCTGCCGGGCGACCACGGCGCGGGGCTGACCAATCTCGAATATGCGCCGCTGGCCGAACTCATGGGCCGCGTGGATTGGGCAAGCGAAGTCTTCAATTGCTCGGCGCCCGACACCGGCAACATGGAAGTGCTGACCCTCTACGGGTCGCCCGCGCAGAAAAAGCAATGGCTGGAACCGCTGCTCAATGGCGAAATCCGTTCGGCCTTTTCGATGACCGAGCCGGAAGTCGCCTCCTCCGACGCCACCAACATTCAATGCTCGATCGAGCGCGACGGCGATCATTACGTCGTCAACGGCCGCAAATGGTTCACGTCGGGCGCGATGAACGAGGATTGCAGGATACTCATCGTCATGGGCAAGACCGACGCCCGCAATCCCGACAAGCACAAGCAGCAATCCATGATCCTTGTTCCCAAGGACACGCCCGGCGTCAAAATCGTCCGCGACATGAAGGTCTACGGTTACGATCACGCGCCCGTCGGCCATCCCGAGATCGTCTACGACAATGTGCGCGTGCCGAAAGAAAACCTGTTGCTCGGCGAGGGGCGCGGTTTCGAGATCGCGCAAGGGCGCCTCGGCCCCGGCCGCATCCATCATTGCATGAGGCTGATCGGCTGCGCGCAAAGAGCGCTCGAACTCATGTGCCAGCGCGCCAACAGGCGCATCGCCTTCGGCGGGCCGCTCGGCGTACAGGGCTCCGTGCGCGAGGACATTGCGCTGTCGTTCTGCGAGATCGAACAGGCCCGCCTTCTCACCTTCAAGGCCGCCGACAAGATGGATCGCGAAGGCAACAAGGCCGCACGCGATCTCATTGCCGCCGCCAAGATCGTCGTGCCCTCGATGGCCGCCCGCGTGATCGACCGCGCCATCCAGATTCACGGCGGCATGGGCGTCTCGCAAGACACTTTCTTAGCGCAGGCCTACACCTACGCCCGCTTCATCCGCATCGGCGACGGCCCGGACCAGGTTCACATGTCGCAACTCGGCCGCACGCTTTTGAAGCAGCATTGAAGCAAGAGCGCGTTCAGCAAAAGTGTCGGCGGTTTTGCGTCCGAACGCGTGAAAGACGAAAGAACCTGAGCAAATGAAGCGAATGGGAATTCGCCGGACTTGCTCTAAAAACCCGCCGCGCCGCCATCGCTGCGCGGATCGTGCGCGGCCAGAATACGGCCGCTCTTTTCGCGCACGAGAACGCCGGCATGCCCGAACTGGTCGCCATAGCTCAGGCCGCTCGGTTCGATCTCGTGGCCCGCAGCCCTCAGTTTCGTCACGAGGGAAGGATCGAAACGGTCCTCCAGTTTGAGCGTTGCCTGCGGCGCGCCCCAGCGCCGATCGAAACGAAAACGCGGCGCATCGAGCGCGCCGGCTATGTCGCCCGAAAGCAGATAGCGCGACAGAACCTGCGCCTGGAACTGTGGCTGGCCGTCGCCGCCCATCGCGCCAAAGCTCATCACGCGGCCATCGCCGAAAACGCAGAGCGGCGCGGAAAGCGTATGCATCGGCTTCTTGCCCGGCGCGAGCGCATTGGGATGGGCGCTGTCGAGCGAAAAGGATGTACCGCGATTTTGCAGAAGAATGCCGGTCGCCGGCAGCACGCAGCCCGAGCCGTATTCCCAGAACAGCGACTGGATATAGGACACCGCAAGCCCGCTGGGATCGATTGCGCCCATCCATACGGTGTCGCCTTCTTCCGGCGCGAACGGCCATGAAGCTGCGCGCCCCATGTCGATTTTCGCGGCCTCGCGGTCCAGAAATTTCGCGGTCAGAAAATCCGCAGGATCGGGACGGGGGCGATCGAAATCGACGCAAGCCCGCGCACGAAAGGAAAGCGCGCGCTTGGAGGCTTCGACGAGCCCGTGAATATGCTGGAAACTTTCCGCCCTCTCGACGCCGAGCCGCTCGAACAGACCGAGCGTCAAAAGTCCGATCAGTCCCGCGCTCGGCGGGGGATTATTGAACAGCGCGCGGCCCGCGAAATCGAGCTGCAACGGCTCGCGCAACACGGGTCTGTAGCGGATGAGATCTTCGCGCGCGACGGGAACGCCGATGCGCGAAAAATCGGCGGCGATCTCGCGTCCGACATCGCCGCGATAAAAGTCGTCGAAACCCGCGCCCGCCAGATGATCGAGCGTGTCGCCGAGTTTAACGTTGCGCCGCGTTTCGCCCGCCGCCGGGGTCTTTCCGTCGACGAGAAAGTTTTGCGCAAACCCCGGCGCGGAAAAAAGCGCCTCGCGCTCCCGGAGCGCATAGCGCGCTTCCGATTGCGACTGGCGATAGCCGCCGCGCGCTTTTTCAATCGCATCGTGCAGAAGAACGCGCGCGGGCAGTTTGCCGCCGATGGCGTTCGCATATTCGCGCGCGAGCGCCCAGCCTCCGACCGCGCCGGGAACGCTCAGGGCGGCAAGCGGCCCGCGTCGCGGAACGATCTCGTGTTCGTCTGCGCGAAAACGCGCAATCGTCGCTTTTGCGCCTGCATAGCCGCAGGCCTCGATGGCGAGCACGCGCCCGCCGGGCTCGCGAATCGTCCAGAAGGCGTCGCCGCCAATGCCGTTCATGTGCGGATAGACGACGGCGATTGTCGCGGCCATGGCGAGCATGGCTTCCACCGCATTGCCGCCCTCGGCAAGAACGGCCTTGCCGGCGTTGGCGGCGTCCATATGCGGCGCGGCGACGGCGGCTTTCGTAAAAACAGGAGTTTCCATGGACCTTAACGATGCAGGCCGGCGCAACCGCGTCAATACGCCTTGCCGCTATCTCCCGACGAAACGGGCGCTGACCTCGATGCTGACCGCAGCTCCCGGCGCCGGCGCAATACGCAGGGGCGCAGCGCCGGAATAATCGAGGGCGACGGCCAGACGGACATGGCCCTCGTGCATGCACAGGCAGATCGACGGATCGAAGCCGATCCAGCCGAGCCCCGCGACATAGGCTTCCGCCCAGCCGCGCAGGTCGCTGGCGTCGGCTGCATATGCTGCGCCCTCGGAATCGCTGGCCAGATAGCCGCTGACAAAACGCGCGGGAATATCGAGCGCACGCGCGGCCGCGACGAAAACATGCGCCATGTCGCCGCTTGCCCCCGTTTTCGCGGCAAAGACGGCAGCGGCCGCCTCCGGCGGCGCAGCGCTCGGCGCGAAGGCGATTGTCTCGTGAATGGCGCGCATCAGAAAATGCGGCCGATCGAGACCGGTCTTTGCGCCCTTGACCGCTTCGCGCGAAAAATCGCGCAGGGCGGAATCGGGCGCGGTCGTTTCCGTTTCGCGCAGGAAGAAATCGGGCGCAACGCGCTCCATTTCGCCGCTGAGCACGCCAGCCGTATCGAAAGTCTCGATCTCGCCGCGCACCGTCGCCGTCAGATTGGGCGCGCGCCCGCCCGCCTCGATCGTCTGCACGAGATTGCCGAAGAAATCCTCTTCTTCGCTTATCGCGCAATCCTCGCCTGCCGCAATCGACCAGGACAGAACATGCTGGCATGCGTTCTGACGCGGGCGAAGACGCATTTCCCGGATTTTTCCGCGCATGGGGGAGATAAACTGCTGCGCGATCACATGACGAACGAAAATTTTCATGGCCTCATGCTGGAGATATTGCGCCGCCCCGTCATTGTCGAGCGCCATTCCCGCATCGAGCCTTGTCAATAATTCATTGACGGCCCGAAATGCCGGACCAGCGAGACCTGCATAAAAGCCGAAATCTGCGCGAGGCTGGGATTTGCGAAAAATTGCCGAAGTTTCTTAGGATATAATTCTTGTCGCGCAATTTTCTTTTCCCATGCCGGTTTTTCCGCTATAGGACGCCCGCAATGGACCCCGGCCTTTGCGCCGGGGTTTTGTTTTGCGGAACCCGTTCCGCAAGATCTGTTTCATGCCGCCTGGATGTGCGGACGCGGGGAAAGCGCGAAGCGATGGCGAATGTGGTCGTGGTCGGCGCCCAATGGGGCGACGAAGGCAAAGGCAAGATCGTCGACTGGCTGTCGGTCGAGGCCGATGTCGTGGTGCGCTTTCAGGGCGGGCACAACGCCGGGCATACGCTCGTCATCGACGGCGTGACCTACAAGCTGGCGCTGCTGCCCTCGGGCATCGTGCGGCCCGGCAAACTCTCCGTCATCGGCAATGGCGTCGTGGTCGATCCGCACCATCTCGTCGAGGAAATCCGCAAGCTGCGCGCGCAGGGCGTGCATATCGGGCCGGACAATCTCAAGATCGCCGACAATGGTCCCCTCATCCTGTCGATCCATCGCGAACTGGACGGCCATCGCGAGGAGGCTTCCGCCGAGGGCGTCAAGATCGGCACGACCAAGCGCGGCATTGGCCCCGCCTACGAAGACAAGGTCGGCCGCCGGGCGATCCGTCTGACCGATCTCGCCGAGCCAGACATGCTCGACGAGAAGATCGCGCGGCTGCTTGCCCACCACAATCCGCTGCGGCGCGGCCTCGGCCTGCCGGAAATCGTCTCGAACGCGATCCGCGAGGAGCTTCTGAGCGTGGCGGACGAATTGCTGCCCTACATGGACGCGGTCTGGGATCGCCTTGCGAGCGACCGGCGCGCGGGCAAGCGCATCCTGTTCGAGGGCGCGCAGGGCGCGCTGCTCGACGTCGACCACGGCACTTATCCCTTCGTTACATCGTCCAATACGGTCGCCGCCAATGCGGCGGCGGGCTCGGGCATGGGCCCGCGCGCCATCGGCTATGTGCTGGGCATCGCCAAGGCCTATACGACGCGTGTCGGCGGCGGCCCCTTCCCGACCGAATTGCACGACGACACCGGCCGCCTCATCGGCGAGCGCGGCCGCGAATTCGGCACCAACACAGGCCGGCCGCGCCGCTGCGGCTGGTTCGACGCCGTGCTGGCGCGCCAGGTGGTCAAAACCTCCGGCATCGACGGCATCGCGTTGACCAAACTCGATATTCTCGACGGGTTCGAGACGATCAAGATATGCGCGCATTACACGCTCGACGGTCAGCCGATCGACCGCCTGCCCGCCTCGCAGGCAGCGCAAGCGCGCGTCCAGCCGGTCTACGAAGAGATCGAGGGATGGAGCGGAACGACGAGCGGCGCGCGCTCCTGGGCGCAATTGCCGGCGCAGGCGATCAAATACGTCCGCCGCATCGAGGAGTTGATCGACGCGCCCGTCGCTTTGCTTTCGACAAGCCCGGAACGCGCCGATACGATATTGGTGCACAACCCGTTCCAGGATTGACGCAAACCATCGGGAATGGTCTTAAGCGCGAATGGCCGATTATTATCCACTTCTGTCGAGGGCGATCGCAGGCCTGGCCGACTCCACCACCGAGGCGCGCCGCTCGATCTACGAGCGCGCGCGCAAGGCGCTTGTCGGCCAGTTGCAGGCCATTCAGCCGCCGATCGCCGAAGCCGATCTGACGCGCGAGACGGATGCGCTCGACGAGGCTGTCGCGCGGCTTGAAGCGGAGATCGCCGCCAAGGAGGCTCCTGCCAAGGAAGCTCCTCTCAAAGAGGCTCCGGCCAAAGAGGCTCCTGTCAAAGAGGCCCCTGCAAAGGAGACCCTTGCCGCTGCAACGCCCGCGCCCAAAGCGGATGCGCCCAAACCGGACGCTGCAACGCCGGACGCCGGCAAAACCGCGCCGCCCAAAACTACCGCTCAGGCCAGACCGTCGCTGCCTCTCCGCCCGGCGACGCCGAAACCGGCCGGCTCCAACCCGCTTGCATCCGGGCCCGCATCCGCAGCGCCCGCCAAACCTTTCTCGTTTCGCGCGCCCGAGGCGGCGGCAGAGGAAAGGCCGCAAGGCAAGCCGGTCAGGAAACCGCCGAGGCGTTGGCCGGCGCCAAGGACGGGGCCGACGAGACCGAACTCGAATCGCTGCCCTCGCTGAAATCGCTGCGTCCGCGCGAGGCGCCGCGCCCGGCCGCCCCGAGCCCCGCCGAGCAGGGCGGACGCGGCAACCGGCTGTGGATCGTCGGCGGCGTCGTGGTCGGCGTCGTCCTGCTGATTGCGGGTCTGGCGATCAAACTCAAGGGCCGTCCGGAAGATCTCGCGCGCATGCGCCCGGCCCCCACGGCGCCGGCGGAAACGCCGCAAAACGGCAAGATCGTCGGCCGCGCCGGCAGCGAAAACCCCGGCGCCCCTGTCGAAGGGACGCAAACCAAGCCGGCCGCAGCCGCGCAGAACCAGCCGCCGCTACCCGTCGCCCATCGCGCCGCGTTGCTGATCGAGGCGCCGGAAACGCCCGAGAAGGTCAAAACCTATCTCGGCTCGGTGGTCTGGCGGCTCGAAAACGTGCCGACCGGAGCTGGCCAGCCGCTGGGCACGGCCATCCACGCCGAGGTCGAAATTCCCGAAGCCAAGGTGCGGATGACGCTGGATATCCAGAAGAACATGGACGCCTCGCTCAACGCCTCGCACACGATCGAGGTCCGTTTCACGCTGCCTCCCGACAGCGCGATCCCCGGCGTCAAGCAGATCGGCGCAATACAGATGCGGCGCGAAGACATGGCCAATGGCGATCCGCTGTCGGGCGTGCCCGTGCAGATCACCGACACCTATTATCTCATCGGTCTGGGGCGTGGCGAGATGGAGGCGCGCAACATGGACCTCCTGAAAAACCGCAATTGGGTCGACGTGCCGCTGGCCCTTACCAATGGACGGATCGCCAAGTTCAGCCTGGAAAAAGGCGCCTCCGGCGAACGCATCTTCAACGACGCCATGAGCGTCTGGGCCCAGCAGAAATAGAAGCGCGGTAAATCAAAGAAGCGCGTTCGGCAAATAAATCGATGGGAACGATCTTCCCGTCGAAATAGAGAAGAAGGCGGCGCTCTCGCGCCGCCTTTGTTCTTTTGGTCAGACCGTCCGGCCTGAACGCAATCTACTTTGCGTGCGCCTCGATCGCGGGTTTGCGCGTTGCAATCTGCGCCGGCGCGGTCTCGCGCTTGGCGACCCCTTTGCGCACGGCCTCCTGCACCTTCTCGAAGGCGCGCACCTCGATCTGGCGGACGCGCTCGCGCGAGACCCCGAATTCTTCCGAGAGCTGCTCGAGCGTCAGCGGATCGTCGCGCAGGCGGCGCGCCTCGAAGATACGGCGTTCGCGCGGATTGAGCACCTCGAGCGCGCCCCGCAGCGCGGCCATGCGATTGTCGGTCTCCTCGCTTTCGGCAAGCCTGGATTCCTGACTGATGCTGTCGTCGACCAGCCAGTCCTGCCATTCGGCTTCGCCGTCCGAGCGCAAGGGCGCATTGAGCGAGGCGTCGCCGCCCATGCGGCGGTTCATCTCGATCACTTCCTGCTCGCTGACGCCGAGCTTGTGCGCGATCCTGGCGACGTTCTCGGGCCGCATGTCGCCTTCCTCCAGCGCGGAAATCTGGCTCTTGGCCTTGCGCAGGTTGAAGAACAGCTTTTTCTGATTGGCGGTCGTGCCCATTTTCACAAGCGACCAGGATCGCAGGATATATTCCTGAATGGACGCGCGAATCCACCACATGGCGTAGGTGGCGAGCCGGAAGCCCTTCTCGGGCTCGAAGCGCTTGACGGCCTGCATCAGGCCGACATTGCCTTCGGACACGACTTCGCCGACCGGCAGGCCGTAGCCGCGATAGCCCATGGCGATCTTGGCGACCAGACGCAGATGCGAGGTGACGAGCTTGTGTGCGGCGTCGGAATCGTGATGCTCGCGCCAGCGCTTGGCGAGCATATATTCCTGCTCCGGCTCCAGAAGCGGAAACTTGCGGATTTCGGTCAGATAACGCGAAAGTCCGCTTTCGCTTGAAATTACAGGAAGGGCAGCAGCCATCTTCTCCTCCGGGCCCCCATTTCGGCGAGCCATTGGCGGCCGCGAAACGCCGACCGCAACGACTGCATATAGGGACGCCCGACCATGGCCGAAAGAGGGCGCGAAGCAACCAGCAGCTTCGCTTTCAGGTTAAATATCCGTAATCTTCGGGCCGCGTTACTGAAATCAGGCCCCGAAACCGGTAGCGAGCGCTGCCATGGTTTTTGCGAAATCTTCCGGCGCGGGGCTTTCAAACGCCAGTTCCTCCCCGCTGATCGGATGAGGAAACTCCAGCCTTGCAGCGTGAAGCCCCTGGCGGCCGAGCGCCGCCACCGCCGCGCGTACGCCCTCCGGCAGCAGTCTTTCCTTGGTGCGAAACCCCGCCGCATAGACGCGATCGCCGATCAGGGGATGGCCGACATGCGCCATATGCACGCGAATCTGGTGCGTGCGCCCCGTCTCCAGCCGGCAGGCGGCAAGGGCGGCCACCGGCCGGTCATTCCTGTCGGCGCCGAAGGTCTCCAGCACGCGCCAGTGGGTCACCGCCTCCTTGCCGCGATCGCCGCGTTGCACGGCCATTTTCTCGCGCTGCGTGGGATGGCGGCCGAGCGGCGCGTCGATCGTTCCGCTGGCGCGCTCGGGCGCCCCCCACACCAGCGCCAGATATTCCCGCAGGAAGGGCATGGAGCGCCCGTGGTCGGCAAAGAGATCGGCGAGCTTGCGATGAGCCCGGTCGGTCTTGGCGACCACCAGCAGGCCCGAGGTGTCCTTGTCCAGCCGGTGCACGATGCCCGGCCTTTTGACGCCGCCGACGCCCGACAGGCTCTCCCCGCAATGGGCGATCAGCGCATTGACCAGCGTACCGTCCGCATGGCCCGCCGCCGGATGCACCACCAGGCCGGCGGGCTTGTCGATCACGATCAGAAATTCGTCCTCGTAGACGACAGCGAGCGGAATGTTCTGGGCCTGCGGGATTGCGGGCTCGGCGGCCGGAATATCGATTTCGACCGAAGCGCCCTCGGCCAGCTTGAGAGAGGCGCCGGACGCGGCAAGCCCGTCCACCCGCACATGGCCCGCCTCGATCAGGTTTTTGACGCGCGTGCGCGAAATCGCGGCGGCGGCAAGCTCCGGCCGTTCCGCCAGAAAGCGGTCGAGCCGGCCAGCCTGATCGGCCCCCACGACAAAGGCGTGACGCAGATTTTCATTCATGGCCTTGCAGATAGCGGTCCGCGCGGCCCGTCGCAATCGCTTGCCGGGCGAACGGCCCCTGTGATCCATGGAGGCATGAGCGAGGAAAAACCCCGAATCGTCGTCATCGGCGCAGGCCCGGCCGGCCTCATGGCCGCGCTTGCGGCGGCCGAAGCCGGTTGTGCGGCAAGAATCTGCGACGCCATGCCGACATTCGGGCGCAAATTCCTGATGGCCGGGCGCAGCGGCCTCAACATCACCCATTTTGAACCTGCCGAGCGCTTTACGGCCCGCTATGGCGAAGCCGCCGCCTGGATGGGCGGCATGCTCGAGGATTTTTCGCCCGCCGACACGCGCGCGTTTTGCGCCCGGCTTGGCGTGGAAACCTTTGTAGGCTCGTCCGGCCGCGTCTTTCCCGTGACCATGAAGGCCTCGCCCGTTCTGCGCGCCTGGCTGGCGCGCCTGTCCGGTCTCGGCGTTCAATTTTCACCCCGCACACGGCTTGTCGATCTGGCCGGGGACGGCGCGCCGATCGTGGAAAGCCAGGGCCGCCGCGCGCGCCTTGCGAGCCAGGCGACAATTCTGGCGCTCGGCGGAGCAAGCTGGCCGCGCCTTGGCGCCGACGCCGGCTGGACCGGAATCCTGGAGCGGCGCGGCATAGCCGTCGCGCCCTTCCGCCCCGCCAATTGCGGGCTGGAAATCGCCTGGTCGCCCGCCTTTCTCGGCAAATTCGAGGGACAGGCGCTCAAGAACGCGCGCATAACCTATGCGGGCCGCACGATAGCAGGCGAGGTTCTGGTCACCCGGCGCGGTCTCGAGGGCGGCCCCGTCTATGCGCTCGCAAGCCTGATCGGCGGCGATCTGCGCGCCGGGGGCGCGGCGAAAATCGAGATAGACCTCAAGCCCGACCTGACCGAAGGCGCGCTCGCCGAACGTTTCGCGCGCCGCCGGAACAAGGACAGTTTCGCCAATTTTTTACGCAAGGCCGCAGGGTTTTCGCCGCTTGCCGTCGCCCTGTTGCGCGAAACCGATCCCATGATCGCGCAACGCGACCCGCAAGCGCTCGCCCGCCATATCAAGGCCTGTGCGCTGCGGCTCGCAGCGGTCGCAGGCCTGGAGCGCGCGATTTCGTCGGCTGGCGGAATTTCGCGCGCCGAGATCGACGAAAACCTCATGCTGCGAAAAATTCCCGGCCTGTTCGTTGCCGGCGAAATGCTCGACTGGGACGCCCCGACCGGCGGCTATCTCCTGCAAGCCTGTTTCGCCACGGGATTTCGCGCAGGCGCGCAGGCGGCGATCTACGCCAAAGCCGCCAATGCCGGCGCTTGATGCGCAAAATTCCAGTCGCTCTCGCTGCGCCCTGCCGCGCGTTGCGCAGACAGGCTTCGCGTCGTCTTTCGATCCTGCATGGCCGGCGAGCTACATCACGAATTCGCCCTTGCGCATGATTGCCGTCCGGCTGCCTGCGGCATCGAGACCGTCGACATCTATTTCAGCCGAGCCGATCATCCAGTCGATATGAATGAGACTGCTGTTGGCGCCGCGCGCGCGCAATTCGTCGGCGCTCAGACGATCGCCATCGACGAAACATTTGCTGTAGGCCTGGCCGAGCGCGATGTGGCTTGCCGCATTCTCGTCGAACAGCGTGTTGTAGAACAGCAATCCGCTTTTCGAGATCGGCGAGGAATAGGGCACGAGCGCGACTTCGCCCAGCATGGCGGCGCCTTCGTCGGTTTCCAGAACGCGCCTGAGCACATCCTCGCCTTTTCGCGCGCGCGCCTCCACGATGCGTCCTTCCTGGAACCGCACCTCGATCTCCTCGATCAGCGCGCCCATGTAGGAGAGCGGCTTGGTCGCCCGCACGATGCCCGAAACGCGCTCGCGGTGCGGCGTGGTGAAGACTTCCTCGGTCGGAATGTTGGCGTTGCAGACAATGCCGTTTTTCGCCCGCGAAGCGCCGCCCGCCCATTCGTGGCCGTCGGCCAGCCCCACGCCGAGATCCGTGCCCGGTCCCTTGAAATGCAGGGCGTGAAAACGCTTCGCATTGAGCGCGGCGGTGCGCTGGGCGAGATGCTTGTTGTGATCGGCCCATTCGGCGGCGGGATTCTCGCCTGTCACGCGCGAGGCGGAAAAAATCGCGTCCCACAATTTTGCGAGCGCCTTGTCCGCAGGCTCGTCCGGAAAGACGCAGCGCGCCCATGCGGGCGTGGCGGCGGGCACAATCGTCCAGTTGATCGCAAAACCCGCAATCAGCTCCAGCGCCGGACTATTGGCTTTCGACCGCGCCCGATTGGCGCGCGAAACCTTTGCGGGATCCTGCGCGGCAAGCAGGGTCGGATCGTCGCCGACAATGGCGATGCGCGCAGCGCCTGCGCGATAGGCTTTGGCCATGCCGTCGTAGAGCCAGCCCGGCGCTGCGTCGAAGCCGGCGTCGTCGCCGAACCTGTAGCGGGCAAGCTGCTGCTCGTCGTCGTTGAATATGGTCGTCACCAGCGACGCGCCGGCGCGATAGGCGTGTTCGCTCACGCGCCGCGCCAGTTCGATCGCCTCGACCGGCGCGGTCATGACGACCTCCTGCCCCTTGCGCAGATTGAGCCCGACGCGCACGGCGACTTCGGCAAGGCGGTCGAGTTTCAAGGCATGGTCGGCCGAAAGTGGAAACATGGTCTGGTTCATGAAATCTCCGAACGGATTGAAGGTCGCTGCAAACACGCTTGCAGGAGCAGAACTCCCGCCTTCGATATTCACGCGGTCGCGCCCGACAAATCCTGCTTGCGCGCAGCGATCGCCCTGCGCGCCATGTCATAGGTCAGCCGCAGCGCATCGAAACCGTCATAGGCGACCGCGCCGTCGCGCAAGCCGCCAAGCGTCTTGGCCAGCAGACTGTCCACCTCGCGCTCGACTGCGGCAAGCCCCGCAGCGTTCGGCGCGGCCGCAGCGAATGTTGCGAGTTTCTGAAAGGCGTCGGTCAAGGTTCCCGCAGGGATCGGCGTCACGCGGGTGACCTGCGAATAGAGCCACAGGAAGCCCGAGCCCACGAAGCCGCCAAGCCACAGAATGGTGAAAATAAGATCGTTGTAGCGCTCGAACGCCGTCTTGACCTGATCGTCGAAATAGGCGGCGGCTGCGGGATGGGCAAGAATTGCGGCTTCCTTTTCGGTGTCGGGCGGCTGGATGTTCGTCGCGTAACGGCCGGGAACGGCGAGTTGTCCCTTGTTCTCGAACACCGCATCGGCGAGCGCGCGGCCCGAACCGCCCGGCAGGCGCCGCCGCGCCACGAGAATGTCGTCCATGGCGATCGTGTCGGTTTCTTCTTCCGGCACGGACGGCGAAGGAACGATTTCGCCGGCCTCGATGGATTCGTTGACGACGCCCTGCAATTGATCGGCGATGCCCTTGGCGCCCTCGATGTCGAGCAGCTTGAAATTGGGCTTCTGACTCTTGCCGAGCCAGAAGCGTTCGTTGCCGATCCCCGATTTGCGCACGATGAAAAACACCGCCGCCGGCCCGCCCGTCTCGAACAGCGACACCCATTCCTCGGGCGCGCGCGTCTCAAGCGAATTCGTTTCGTCAATGTCGAACCGCGCGAGAACGCGGCGCACCAGGGCATGATCGCGCGGATCGTGGGAGACAAGCGCGAGTTTCTTGCCCTTCAGGCCGGCAATCGATTTTATCGTCGAGGCCTTGGGAACAGCGACCAGCAGGACGGAATGTTCGAGTTGCGCGACCGCACGGGCGCGCCGCGGCGCTCTGGCGTCGGAGCGCACGATGGCGATATCCGCACGCCCCTGCGAAAATTTCTGTACGGCGGCTGTCGGCGATTCCAGGTTACGCACGTCGATGCGCACGCCGCCGCCTGAACTCGTCGCCTTCTGCAAATTGCGCGCAAACAGATCTTCCGCCGAACCCTTCTGTCCGACCGCGAAGACGAGCGTGCGCTCGGCCACGAACCATCGCGCGGCGAAAGCGCCGCCCAGCGCGATCGCCAGAGTCAGCACAAAGAAAACCATCCTCTGACGCCGGTTGCGGACCGCCGCCCGGTCCGCCTGCGCGAACATGGCGCGGGCGGCCTGGATTATGGGGTCGTTCGCAGGATTGCCCGAAACGCCGACGCTCTGTAGATCGTTGTTCGTCACGTCTTTCCGTCCCGTTGCGCCCTGTCGCGCCATTCATGCCATGGAAACCGGGGCCTCGCCAGATCGGCGCCGGAAAGCGCCCGGCTTGACCGGCCACGCTGGCACGGGCATCTAGCGCGCGCATGCCCCGGAGCGGGACGGACTTCGGTGTGGCCGATGCGCCCGCCCGGAGCCATTGAATACGAGCGAGCGACCATGATCCGATCCGCCCTCATGAACGTGATGACCGCAGCCGCCATCAAGGCCGGGCGCGGCCTGAAGCGTGATTTCGGCGAAGTCGCCAATCTCCAGGTGTCCGTGAAAGGCCCCGGCGATTTCGTCACGGCCGCCGACCGGCGCGCCGAAAAGGTTCTGTTCGAGGAACTGGCCAGGGCGCGGCCGGGCTATGGATTCGTGATGGAGGAATCCGGGCGCGTGGAAGGCTCCGACGCCAGCCACACCTGGATCATCGACCCGCTCGACGGCACGACCAATTTTTTGCACGGGCTCCCGGTCTTTGCGATTTCGATCGCGCTCGAGCGCGAGGGCCAGCTTGTCGCGGGCCTGGTGTACAATCCCGCCGACGACGACATGTTCGTGGCCGAACGCGGCCAGGGCGCCTGGCTCAACAACCGGCGCCTGCGCGTGGCCAGCCGCCGCGACCTCGCCGATTGCCTGATTGCGACCGGCATCCCCCATCTCGGCAAGGCCAAGGAGCATCCGCGCTTCAAGCAGGAGCTTTCCGCAATCATGGCGCGCGCCGGCAATGTCAGGCGCTTTGGCGCGGCCTCTCTCGATCTCGCCTATACGGCGGCCGGCCGTTTCGACGCCTATTGGGAGCGCGGCCTGCAATCCTGGGACATTGCGGCGGGCGTGGTCCTGGTGCGCGAGGCCGGCGGTTTCGTCAGCGATCTGGCCGGCGGCGCCGACATGCTGGCCAAAGGCGAAATTCTGGCCGGCGGCGAGACGATCCATCGCGCGCTCGGCGATCTCCTGCGTAAAATCTGAAGCCCTGCGGCCCTTTCCCGGCCCCGCCGGTCGGATATTGCCTGCCGCCGAGGGTTGATGGCATGCTGCGATAGCACGCTGATTTTGACGGAATCGCCAAAAATCGGGCACATTGCGCGCAGTTGCGGAACAAGTTGCGCGCAATTGCGGGATTTGAGCGCAGGACGCCGGTCGGTCAGGGCGCATTATGCGCTGGCGCGGCATACGCTGGTGCTGCATACGCTGGCGCGGCAAGGCGGGGATCGAGGACGATATGGCGGGCGAGCCGGTTCGCGCGGAGCTTTCCAGCCCGCGCATTTATCTCATACGCATGTGCGTTTTTCTTGCGCTCGCAGGCTTCGTCGCCTTGATCCTGCAAGACCAGATCAAACGCGCCTTCATGGCCAATCCCGGCCTGAACGGCCTGATACTGGGCGTTCTGGCGGCCGGAATCATCCTGGCGATCGTCACGGTTGCGCGCCTCTTTCGCGAAATCGCCTGGGTCAACGCCTGGGGCGGTCCGAACGCAGGCAATGCCCCGCCTCCGCGCCTGCTTGCGCCCGTGGCCAAGCTTGCGGGCGACGGGCGCGCCATGTCCACCATCACCTTGCGCGCCATTCTCGATTCGGTCGCCACCCGCCTCGACGAGAGCCGCGAAATCCTGCGCTATCTCGCCGGCCTCCTGATTTTTCTCGGCCTGCTCGGCACATTCTGGGGCCTTCTCGAAACCGTCGGCTCCATCGGCGATGTCATCGGCGCGATGAAGGGCGGCGCGGAATCCTCCGTCCTGTTCGAGGATTTGAAGGCCGGCATCGCCAAGCCGCTGGCCGGCATGAGCCTGTCGTTCACCGCCTCGCTGTTCGGCCTGGCGGGTTCGCTCGTCGTCGGTTTTCTCGACTTGCAGGCGGGACAGGCGCAAAACCGTTTTTACGTCGAATTGGAGGACCGCATGTCGGCCGCCGCAGCCGACCCGTCCGCACAGACAGCCGCCGATCTGTCGCCCGATCTGCGCGCCACGCTCGAGCGCGTGTCCGGCGCCTCCGACGCCTCGGGGTCTCGCGCATCGACCGCCGCCATGGCCAATCTCGCCGATGGCGTGCAATCCCTCGTCAAGCACATGCGCGCCGAACAGCAGATGATCCGTGACTGGGTGGAGCAGCAGGCCGCGCAAAACCGCGAGATGAAGAAGACGTTGGATCGTCTGGCGCAAGAACGCGGGACGCGAGAACACGGGACGCAAGCGCGCGGCGTTCAGGAACGGGAGAAATCCTGATGGCTCTTTCGCGCAGCAGACGTCTGCGTTCGGGGCCCGATTACTGGCCGGGCTTTGTCGATGCGCTGTCGACCATGCTCCTGTCGCTCGTCTTTCTCCTCACCGTCTTCATGACCGCGCAATTCTTCCTGTCGCGCGACGTGACCGGCAAGGACGCGGCGCTGCAAAAGCTCAACAAGCAGATCGAGCAATTGACTTCCCTGCTTGCGCTCGAAAAGACCGGCAAGGAGGACGCCCAGTCCTCGCTGGCGGCGCTGGCGGCGACGCTCGAGACGACGAAGAAGGACAACGCCGATCTCGCCCAGAAACTTGGCGCAGCGCAAGGGGCCGTCTCCGGCTCGGGCGGGCGCGCCGATGCGCTGGCGCAAAAACTGACCGACGAACAGGCGCTGTCGGCGAAGGCGCAGGCGCAGGTCGATATTCTCAACCAGCAGATCGCCGCGCTGCGCCGCCAGCTCGCCGCCATCGAGGAGGCGCTGCAAGCCTCGGAAGCCAAGGGCAAGGATTCGCAGGACCAGATCGCCGATCTCGGCCAGCGCCTCAATCTCGCGCTGGCCCAGAAAGCGCAGGAGCTTGCCCGTTACCGCTCCGATTTTTTCGGCCGTCTGCGCGAAATTCTTGGCAACCGGCCCGGCGTGCGGATCGTCGGCGACCGTTTCATCTTCCAGTCCGAAGTGCTGTTCGACACCGGCGCCGCCGAAATCAGCCCCGCCGGCAAGGCTCAGCTCGATTCTCTTGCCGCCGCCATCACCGAGCTCGAACGCGAGATTCCACCCTCCATTCACTGGACCCTGCGCGTCGACGGCCATACCGACAAGCGCCCGATCCAATCCGCGCAATTTCCTTCAAACTGGCAATTGTCCTCTGCCCGCGCGATTGCGGTCGTGCAATATTTGATTTCCAGGGGCGTGCAGCCCTCCCACCTCGTCGCCGCCGGCTTCGGTGAATTCGAGCCGCTCGAACAGGGCGACAGCGAGGAGGCCCTGCGCCGCAACCGTCGCATCGAACTGAAACTGACAGACAGGTAATGCCGGGACACAGAAGCATCGGCGCCATAAAAGACGAGGAGCGCGACGCGCTGCTCGATCTCTGGGTCGCGTCCTGGCGGGCAACGTTCCCCACCATCGATTTTGAAGCGCGCCGCCAATGGTTCCGCGCTCATCTCGTCGAATGCGAAGCGCAGGGCGCAATCCTGATCGGCGCCTTCGAGGATGCGCTCAAACCGGGCGAACGCAAGCTCATCGGCTTCGTGCTGATCGACCCCAAAACCGGCTGGCTCGACCAGATTTCCGTCAAACCCAATTCCTTTGGCGCAGGCGTTGGCCGCGAATTGCTGAACGCGGCCAAGCGCGCCTCCCCCAGCACGATCCGCCTCGACGTGAACGCCGACAATTTTCGCGCCCTGCGCTTTTACAGGCGCGAAGGTTTTTCGCGGGTGGGCGCCGGCGTGAACAAGCTGTCCGGCCGCGAGACGGCCGTGCTGGAATGGCGCGGGGAAGAATGAGGCCGGGAAGAATGAGGCGTTATTCCGCCGCCTTCGCTTCGCCAAGCGCGGCGGCGCCGGTCTCGAACTGGAGGCGCGCAAGACGCGCGTAAAGACCGTTGCGGGCGACGAGCGAGGCGTGCGTGCCTTCCTCGGCCACGCGGCCCGCATCCATCACGAGAATGCGGTCGGCTTCCAGCACGGTCGCCAGACGATGCGCGATGACGAGCGTCGTGCGGTTCTTCATCACATCGTCGAGCGCGCCCTGCACGGCGGCTTCGTTTTCGGCGTCGAGCGCCGATGTCGCCTCGTCCAGCAGCAAGATCGGCGCGTCTTTCAGAATGGCGCGCGCAATGGCCAGTCTTTGGCGTTGCCCGCCCGAAAGCGTCACGCCGCGTTCTCCGATCACGCTGTCGTAGCCGTGATCGAGTTCGCGGATAAAGCCGTCGGCAGCGGCCCTTCTGGCTGCCGCCTCGATCTGTTCGCGCGTCGCGTCCGGCCGGCCATAGGCGATGTTTTCGGCGACGCTCGCCGCAAAAATCGCGGCCTCCTGCGGCACGAGCGCTATTTTTTCGCGCAAGGCCGCAGGATCGAGCGTCTTGATGTCGACGCCATCGACCAGCACCCGGCCCGATTGCGGATCGTAAAAGCGCATGATGAGCTGGAACAGGGTCGATTTGCCCGCCCCCGACGCTCCGACGATGGCGAGACGTTCGCCGGCCGACGCCTTGAAGGTGAGATCGTCGACGACGCCTGCGACCGGCGCGGACGGATAGGAAAAGTTCACGCGGTCGAAAACGATCTCGCCGCGCGTCGGCTTCGGCAGAAGCGCGGGATGGGCGGGCGCGAAAATCTTCGGCTCGATCGCCAGAAGATTGGCAAGGCGCTCGGCGGCGCCCGAGGCTGCGGTGAGTTCGCCCCAGACCTGGCTCAGTTCGCCGAGCGAGCTTGCGCCCAGTACCGCATAAAGGACGAATTGCGAGAGTTCGCCGCCGCTGATCGCGCCCGCGACCACGTCGCGCGCGCCAAGCCACAGCACGGCGATGACGCTGGCGAAGGCCAGAAAGATCGCAACGCCCGTCAGTCCCGCTCGCGCAGCGCTTGCCGTGCGCGCGGCGTCGAAGGCTTCCTCGACGGCGGCCCCGAAACGCGCCGTGGTCGCCTTTTGCGCGCCAAAGGCCTGCATGGTGCGCACCGCGCCAAGATTTTCGGCGGCGAACGCCGAGGCGTCGGCCAGCGTATCCTGGGCGCGGCGCGAGCGCTTGCGCACCTTGCGGCCGGACGCGATCAGCGGAAAGACAATGATGGGAATGGCCAGAAGAACGAGACCGGACAATTTGGCGTTGGTCCACACCATCAATGCGATGGCGCCCGCGAACATGAAGAGATTGCGCAGGACGATCGAAGCCGACGCGCCAAAGGCGGTCTTGAGCTGCGTGGTGTCGGCGGTCAGCCGCGAGACGAGTTCGCCGACGCGCGCGCTGTCATAGAAAGAAGCATCGAGCCTGGTCAGATGGGAAAACACATCGTCGCGCAGATCGGCGACCACGCGCTCGCCGAGCGTCATGACGAGGTAATAGCGGGTTCCCGACGCCAGCGCGAGCACGCCGACAACCGCCAGCATGGCGAGAAAATAACTGTCGATCTTGTCGGCGGCGCCGGCGGTGAAGCCGGAATCGATCATCCGCCGGGCGGCGATGGGAAAGGTGAGCGTTGCGGCGGAGGCCGCCATCAGCGCGACCAGCGCCAGTCCTATGCGGCCCTTGTTGCGCAGGGCGTAGGGCAAAAGCGGTTTCAGCGCCGCCAGCGAGCGCGTACGCTGCTTGCCGACGGTCTCGGCGGGTTCTGTCGTCATGGCGCCTCTATAGACGCTCCCGCGCGCCGGCGCCCGTAAAATCAGCAAAATCATGCGCGACATCTTGGACGCCTGCGTCCAGCGCTCGTCCGCACACCCCGCCGAATTCCCGCGCCGGGCTTGATCGGGCCGGCGAAATGAGGCATAGGACGGCCCGACCATCGACCGGCCGTTCCGGCTGCGTCCCAGTTTCCCGGAAATCCGTTCCGGCCAGATCGAGCCTCAGAGCAGACCCATGAAAGTCCGCAATTCCCTGAAATCGCTGCGCTCGCGCCATCGCGACAACCAGATTGTCCGCCGCAAGGGCCGCGTCTACATCATCAACAAGACCCAGAAGCGCTACAAGGCGCGTCAGGGCTGATTTCGCTACAGGCGGCTTGCAGAACCCTGCTTGCAAAACCCCGACGTGTCGGGGTTTTTGTTTTGGGTCGCCCGGCCCAAACGGATCTTGTGCGAGAATTGCAGCGGAAAACCGCTCGCGCTTTCAAGACTTGCGCGCTAGCTTTCACAGCATGAGATTTTCGTTCGCCAGCATCGCGCTTGCGTCATTGTGGCTGGCTCTTGCCGCGCCTGCGGGCGCCGAGACCATCGCCCCCTATTCGCCGTCCCCGCAGGCCCAACCGCCGGAGCGCGGCGCCCGTACGCTCAATATTCCGGGCCTGCCGCCTATCGAACTGCCGCCGGGCGCCCGGGCTTTCGGCCCCGGCGGTCCGGGAGTGGACGACCAGCCCGCGCCACCGCTCAGACCGAGAGCAGGCGCGCCGCGTCCGGGAGGGGAGGAAAGCCGCGACGCCGGACGCAAGAGAACCGAGCGCAAGAAACCTGAGCGGGCGGCCCCGCATTCCACGCCGACCCACGAGGAGCAGCGCGCCCGCGTTCTGGATGCGCTCTATGCGCGCCTGAAAACCGCCGACGACGCCGGGGACGCCAGGGATGTCGCCAATGCAATCGACCGCGTCTGGCGGCGCTCGGGTTCGGATACGGCCGATCTCCTGATGGCGCGCGCGATGGCGGCCATTGCCGGCAAGGATCTCAAGACCGCCGAAGCCCTGCTCGATTCGGTCGTCGTCCTCGAGCCGGACTGGGCGGAAGGCTGGAGCAAGCGCGCTCTGGCGCGGTTTCAGGCCGACAATATCGAGGGCGCCATGTCCGATCTCGAACGCACCCTCAAGCTCGACCCCCGCCATTTCGTGGCGCTCGCCGGCCTTGGCGCGATCCTGCACAAATCCGGCCTCGACAGGCGCGCGCTCGACGCCTACCGCCGTGCGCTCGAACTCTATCCGCAGCAGCCCGACATCAGAAAGTCGGTCGAAAAGCTCCAGATCGACGTCGAGGGGCGCGAGATTTGATTTTCCGGGTTTGGCCGGGTTCTCGCAAGGGGCCGGCCTTTGGGCGGGTTGTTCCGCTCGAAATCAATCGGCCCGCCATACCAGGCCATGGGCGGCCGCAAGCGCGCCATCGGCCAGTTCGCAATATTGCAGCCGCTCGGGATCGACCGGGCCCGGCATCTTGATCCGCCCGTTGGGAACGCGCGAAAAACCCATGCGGCCGTAATAGGCGGGATCGCCCACCAGAATGACCAGATCGTGGCCTGCCGCGCGCGCAGCCGCCAGCGACTTGTTGACGAGCCTTTCGCCAAGCCCGTGCTGACGGAAAGCAGGCTCCACCACCAGCGGCCCCAGCAGCAGCGCCGGCTTGTCGCCGATGCGGATCGCGGTCATGCGATTGGCGCCGACCAATATGGTGCCGACGCGCGCGACAAAGGAAAGCGCGGGCGCCCCCGGCAATCCCTCGCGCAACCGGTAGGCGGTCTTGGCGAAACGGCCGGGACCGAAAGCGTGTTCGGTCAACCGCTCGATTGCCGGGAGGTCTGCGTCGATCTGTGGCGAGAAGGTGAAGACGAGTTCGGTCATGACGACGCCGGCGGAACGTGAGCGCAAAAAACGCGCGAACGGAGATCAAGGAAACCCCGTGAACGAGCGATAACGCCCCGATTGCCCGGGGCGCTCGAAACTATGGGGCGCTCGAAACTATCGTCGCTGGCTCCGGCGTCTCGTCATGCGCGCTGTTGGAGCATGAAAGCGGCGCGCAGACAAGCCGGCGACTTCGTCCTGCTGTTTTGCCGCAGCCGCGACAAGCCGCATCGCCAAGAAGAAGCCGCATCGCCAGAAATATGACGGCGGACATCGCCCCGTCCGTTTCGCAAAGCATGCGGAGAACGCGCGCCCGCCTTGCGCAGCGCTCCGCGACAAGCCGCCGCACTCCCTGTTAATGTGGCTGGCGCAGGAGACGACATGCAGGCCGACATCGACAAGGCGCGCGCAGCAATGCGCCAGATGCATCTCATCAACGCCGCGCATCTGCTCACCCATTATTCGCTTCTGATCCTGCCGACCGCCGTTCTGGCGATGGCTGCGCCCGGCTCCCCTTTCGGCGCCGATTACGGCCATATCGTCGCGCTGGCGACGGCGATGTTTGCGCTTTATGGCGCGGGCTCCCTGCCGCAGGGCTGGCTTGCCGGGCGCTTCGGCCGCCCGCGCATGATGCTGGCCTTTTATCTCGGCACGGGCGGCGCGCTGGTTGCCGCAAGTTTTGCGCAAGGCCCGGTCAGCCTGGCGATCGCGCTTGCCTTCGCCGGTTTCTTTTCGGCCATCTATCATCCCGTCGGCACGGCCATGCTGGTGGAGGCTGCGGGCGAAAAACCGGGACGCGCGCTCGGGCTCAACGGCGTTTTCGGCAATCTCGGCGTCGCCAGCGCCCCGCTTGTCACCGCCTTCCTGTCGCAGCATGTCGGCTGGCGCGCGGGCTTTGCGGTCCCCGGCCTCGTCTGCATCGCCATCGGCTTCGTCTGGATGACGCAGAACCATGTCGAGCTTGCCCGCCATATCGAGCAGCGCCCCTTTCCGCAGATACCGCGCGCGATCGTGCGCCGGGCGCTTGTCGTCATGTTGTCGATTTCAGCGGCTTCCGGCCTCGTCTTCAACGCCTTCACCGTGCTCCTGCCCAAGCTGATGGAAGACAAGCTCGCCTCCGATGCGGGCCTGCTGCCGCTTGTCGGCGCGGCGGCCTTTGCGGCCACGCTGTGCGGCGCGCTCACGCAATTCACGGTCGGTCGCCTCATCGACCGCACAACTCTCAAGCGCATCTTCCTGCCGCTGGCGCTGACGCTGGCGCCCGCCATGGCGCTGCTGATCTTCGCCAGGGGATGGGTGGTGCTGCCGCTGGCGGGACTGGTCGCCGCCGTCATCTTCGGCCAGGTGACGATCAACGAGACCATGACCGCGCGCTATATTTCCCCGCACATGCGCGCGAAAATCTATTCGCTGCGCTTTTTCATCGGCTTTCTCGGCGGCGCGGCGGCGGCGCCTCTGGTCGGGTTTCTCTACGAGCGCACGGGCTCGCTGTCGGCCATTCTTCTCGTGCTGGCGGGCGTCAGCCTGGTGACGCTCGTCTGCGCGCTCGCCTTCCCCGACCGCCGGGAGGAGCTGGAGCCGCAGCTCTGGGCGCAAATTCCCTCCGGACAGGCGGCGCAAAGAGCGCCGGCGGAATAGTATGGCTCACCAGTTCGCGCTGACCGGCGCGCCGTCGAAAATCTCGGCGAGCCGGTCGCGGGTCGCCCGCGTTGTCCCGGCAGGCAGCGCGTCGAGCGGGAAAAATCCGGCTTCGGCGATCTCGTGGTCCGGCTGCCTGGGCGCAGCTTGCGAAAAGGCGCGCACGACATAAAGAGCGACATGGTCGCGCCGGCGATTGAGGTGCAGGCTGCGCAATTCCGGCGCGCCGGTCAGGCTGATGCCGCCTTCCTCGAGCAGTTCGCGCTCCAGCGCCACGCCGAAACTCTCGCCGGTCTCCACCCCGCCGCCCGGAAAATACCAGCCGGCGACATAGGTGTGGCGCACCAGAAATATCCGCCCCTGGGCGTCGACGACGACGGCGCGCACGCCAAGCGTCATCGCCCGCCACAGGAGAGCTGCGCGCAGAATCAGGCTTTCGGCCAGCCGCGTGCGCAAGGACGGGCGCGGTTGAGGTTTCGATGCATTGGCCATACGGCGGCGTTTCCTTGTTCCCCGGTCCACCGGGGATAATTCAAAAGAGCGGCGATTTGGAATCTCGGGCGGACTGGAAATGATCCGCCTCATTAATTAGAAAGATTCTAAATTCTGAACAATGACCGTCACGGATCGAGCCTTGAAAGCCTTCAGCGATCTCACCGAGCGCGAAATCCTCGCCATCGCCGTCGCCTCGGAAGAGGAGGACGCGCGCATCTATCTGGCCTTCGCCGAAGATCTCGACGAGCGCTACCCCGCCTCCGCCGCCATGGTCCGGGACATGGCGGCGGTCGAGCACACCCATCGCGACATGTTGCTGACCCAGTACAAGAGCCGCTTCGGGGAAATCCTGCCGCCGATCCGCCGCGAGGACGTGCGCGGCACGCTCAAACGCCGGCCGATCTGGCTGACCAAGAACCTGCCGCTTGACCGCATCCGCGCCGAGGCGGAACTGATGGAGCGTCAGGCCGCACATTATTACCAGCGCGCCGCCGAACAGACCGGCGATATCGACACCCGCAAATTGCTTGGTGAACTGGCGCTTGCCGAGCAGGGCCACGAAAAGCTCGCCGGCAGGTTGCAGGCCGACAATTTACCCCCGGATGCGCGCGCCGAGGAGGACCGCACCCGCCATCGTCTGTTCGTGCTGCAATATGTGCAGCCGGGCCTTGCCGGCCTCATGGACGGCTCGGTCTCGACGCTCGCGCCCCTGTTTGCGGCGGCCTTCGCCACCCATCACAATTGGGAGACCTTTCTGGTCGGTCTGGCCGCCTCCATCGGCGCCGGCATTTCCATGGGCTTTGCCGAGGCGCTGTCCGACGACGGCTCGCTGACCGGGCGCGGCTCGCCCTGGCTGCGCGGCGGCGTCTGCGGCCTGATGACGGCGCTGGGCGGCCTTGGCCACACCCTGCCCTACCTCGTGCCCGACAGATGGCCAAACGCCTTCTGGATCGCCACCGGCATCGCCGGCGTCGTCGTCTTCGTCGAACTCTGGGCGATTGCATTCGTGCGCGCCAAATATATGGATACTCCATTCTTGCAGGCGGTTTTCCAGATCGTGCTTGGCGGCGTGATAGTGCTTGCTGTCGGCATTCTCATCGGTGGAGCTTAGGACGTGAATTTGGGCGGCGCACAGGCAGGCAACGGGGTCTTTCATCTCGCCCATCTCTCCGACCTGCATCTGGGGCCCCTGCCAAAACCGCGCGCGCGCGATCTTGCGGGCAAGCGCCTGACCGGCTGGTTCAACTGGGAGCGCGGACGCGGGCGCGCCCACAGCATGACGGTCCTCGACCGCGTGATCGCGGATATTCACGCCCACAAGCCCGACCATGTCGCGGTGACGGGCGATCTCGCCAATATCGGCCTGCCGGCGGAATTCGATCTGGCCAGAAGCGTGATGCAGAAGATCGGGGCGCCCGATTTCGCCAGTTTCACGCCCGGCAATCACGACGCCTACGTGCCTTCCTCGCTCGATCACCTGGCCCGTGCCTTCACCCCCTGGGCCGCAAACGACGACGGCCATGCCGCCTATCCCTATCTGCGCGTGCGCGGCCATGTCGCGCTGATCGGGCTCTCGTCCGGCGTGCCGACCGCCCCCTTCATCGCGTCAGGCAAGCTGGGGCCCGTCCAGCGCGCGGCCCTCGGGCGCATCCTCGACGAAACGGCGGCCCGGGGGCTGGCGCGCGTAATCATGCTGCATCATCCGCCCAACAAGACCGGCGCTTCGATCGGGCGCGGCCTGATGGACGCCGCCGCCTTCGAGACGCTGATCGCCCGCCATGGCGCCGAACTCATCGTCCACGGCCACAACCATCGCCTGTCGGTCATGCACCTGCGCGGCTCCAATCGCCGGCCCGTGCCGGTCGTGGGCGTCGCCTCGGCCTCGGCGGCCGGCGGCTCGCGCACCCACAGGGCAGGCTACAATCTCTTTCGCATCGCGCGCGAAGGCGACGGCTTCGCCATCGCCGCCCGCACGCGCGGCCTTATGGACGACCGCACGACGATCGGCGATCTCGGCCCCATCGCGCTTTGAGCGCGCGGCGCCCGTCACAAACCAGCCGCCGGACACATCCGTCGCCGGCCCGGGGTTAGGTTTGTCGGCATTAAACATTTGAAATTATGAAATTTTAAGGAGATAAGATAAACGGCCGGCACAGGCCGGCCTCGAGCTTCAACCGAATGGGACGGCGGTTGACCCGTTTCGTCAGATCTTTTGCAAGCGCAGCGGCGCCTTCGACCTGGGATGTTCGTATCGTCGACGATCCCCGCGAGGTGGCCGAACAATGGCGCTTTCTGGAGGAGAGCGGGCATGCGACCGCGTTCCAGACACGCGCATGGTTGCAGCCCTGGCTGGATATTGTCGCGCCCGCCCACGGCGCAGAGCCCGTTTTCGTTCTGGTGAGCGGGTACAGCGACGGCGCGCCGAAAATGCTGCTGCCTCTGTGTCGGCGCACCTGGCGTACGCTGCGGGCCATCGAATTCGCCGATCTCGGCGCCAGCGATTACAACGCGCCGTTGTTAGCGAACGATTTCCGTCCGACGCCGGCGCAATTCGCCGGGCTCTGGGCACAGATCCGGGCGCGCCTGCCCGCAGCCGACATCGTGCGCATCGACAAATCGCCGGCAACGGTCGGCGAGGCGCCCAATCCGCTGGCTGACCTGCCCTTCATGAGGCGCCTGTCGCTCGGCGCCTGGCGGCTGTCGCTGCCGGGCGCGCGCGAGGCCTATGAACGCGAGATGCTGAGCGCCCATGCGCGCAAAACAATCAAGAGCAAGCGCCGCAGGCTCGGTACGTACGGCGACCTGCGCCTGCGCTGGGCCGGCGACCGCGACGAGGCGGTCGGCATGCTGCGCGAACTGGTCGAAATGCGGAGCAGGCGATTCACCGCGCTTGGCCGCCACGACATTCTCGCCGATCCCGCTTTCTGCGCCTTCTACGAATCCCTGTTTTCGCACCCGCAGAACGCCGCCGAGATTTGCGCGCTCGATGTTGGCGGCGCGCGCGTGGCGCTGCTGTTCGGTCTGCGCTGCGGAGAAACCTTTCTCTATCTCATGTCGGGGTTTGCGGCGGACGAATGGGCCGCCAGATCCGTCGGCAGCGTTGCGACCGATCTGGCGATTGCGCGGGCCATCGCCGCAGGATTGCGGACGTTCGATTTCACCATCGGCAACGAACGCTTCAAGCGCGATTTCGGAGCAAGACGCTATGACCTCTATGGCGGCGCGCAGACCCTGACCAGCCGCGCGCTGCCGCAGGTGGCCCGAAGCTGGCTGAAAGGTTTCCTGCGCGAGCGCTTGCGCGCATCAAAGCGCCCGCTTTAGGGTCCGGACCCATTTAGAGCGTTTCCCGATCATGTTGGCTCATATCCTGGCTTGGAAGTAGTTGGCGCATTCGCTTGGCGTGAAGCGGCCGATGCAGCGTCCGATAGCCGACGGCTCTAGAAATAGGTCTTCCACAGCCACATGCCGCCCATCGCCAGAAGTGCGAAAAAAACGGCTGCGCCCAGCGCCTGGAACAGGAGCGAGAAACACCGCGCCGTCCAGCGCAGAAATCCCGGCCTGGCGCGTGGCGGCCCGTGGTCTGCGGGCGCAGAATGCCGCGACGGCAAATCCTTCTGTGCGGAATTTTGTCGCGAGATCGCGGGGTCTGCGAGCCCGAGCGGCTGCGTCCGGGGATTGACCGCCGCCGTCAGCGCCTTCTCCCGTTCGATCAGCCGCCGCGCCAGATAATCGACCACCGCCTGCGTGATCGCATCGCTCGCATCGCTTTGCTCGATCAGCACGCGCCCGTTGCGCGTATCCTGAAGGAATCGAAAGCCGCGCCGGTCCGGCGTCAGCTCCACGAAGGCGATCATGTCGACGAACAGGCGCGGGCGGTCGCCTTGAAGGAGCCCGAGATCGAACAGATCGCAATCGCGGGGCAATTGCGCGAAAATCGGCTCGAGTTGTTCGCGCAGCAGATCGAGCCGCGCCACGTCCGCGCCACGAACCTCGTCCTGAGCCTCGCCGCGCTCGGCGTTTTCGAGCCGGGCGCGACGCAAGGCCGCCTTCAGGCTGACAGGTTCGCGGGCATCCCGCGCAAGAGCCGGCGCCTCGCGCGTCCGGGGCGTTTCATTCAGCTCGGACGCCCCGCTTTTCCGGGACGCCTCGCTTTTCTGGGTCTGGTCCATCGCGCCCCCAAGCACTCAGGGGCGTCCGGACGTGGCCTGCCGGACGCAACGCACAGCCGCTGATTGCGATCTTACGCCGCCTGCTGCATGGCCGAAAGCGCCCATGCCGAAGAATCCGCGCCGCTCGGGCGACGGAAGGTCCAGATCTCGGTCACTTCCTCGGGCGCGGTCGTGGAGCCCGAAACGACGCGGCCCGTCGCCTTTTCCACCAGCGCGTCGTTGAGCGCAAAACGCATGGCGACGGTGGCGTATTCGGCGTCGGGTTCGCGCCAGGCTTCCGCCAGATCGCCTTGCAGCAGACGCACGTTGCTCACCTTGTTGACGAGCCCGCGCGAAGAATTGTTGGCGATTTCCTGCTCGAAATGCGCGGCGATTTCGGGAGTGCCGAGACGGCGCAGCGCGCCGATGTCTTCGGCCGAATAGGCGGCCTGCACCTCGCCGAGACGGCGCTCGAAAGCGTCGAAATCGCTCTTGGCGACCTGCAACGGCGTCGTGCGGGCCGCATTTTGCGCAGAACTCGATCCGCCACCCAAGCCGGCGCCCAAGCCGCCACCCAAGCCGGCGCCCTGCGGGCCGGACGCGAAAGGCTGGCCGCCGCTGAAGGCTGCGCCATTTGCGCCGGCGCCCGCTGTCTGGCGGCGCCGGAAGAAATTGATCGCAAAGCGCACGGCAAGCACGATCAGGCCGATTTGCAGCACGAGGCCGAGGATCGACATCAGGCCGCCCATGCCGCCGAACAGACCGCTGCCCGAAAGCAGGCCGAACAGGCCTGCGCCGAGAAGGCCGCCCATGAGCCCCCCCATGAGGCCACGGCCGAAACCGCCGGCCGCCGGCTGGTTGAGATTGCGGCCGGCGGCGGGCGCGGCCTGCGGCGTCACCGAACGCTGGATCGGCGCGGCGGAAGGCGCCGTGCGGGTCGCCGGCGGCGTCGTATAGGTTCTGGCGCCGCGGCTGCCGACGGACGACCCGCCGCCCGGCCGGGCGAATGCGTCCACCACGCCGACCGACAAGGCGACCGCAAGCGCGGCGAGCATCGCAAACATCCTGAAATTCATGTCATCCTCCCCACGCCGAGCGGTCGCGCGACCGCTCGGCCGCGCCGCCATCAAGGCGCACAGCGGACATATGGGGAGAGGACGCGCCAAACCGCAAGCGGCGCCAGTCGTTCGCGCAGAAAAAATCTGGAAAAATCTGGAAAAAATCCGGTCAGCCTTACCAGGCGGCGGCGACTAGGCTCACCACCAAGGCGCAGGCGACGCAAACGGCGAACAGATCGAGATTGCGGATCACAGCCATCGTCCATCTCCATTTCAGGCGCATATGCCTGAACAGGCCCGCTTCTGCCCAGTTCAGGATGTGGCGCCAATTGGTTAACGATAGATTGACGCCGTTATGCCGCATGCGAAAATTTTGCATGTGCGAAAGCAGGCGGCGCCACATGTGCGAAAGCAGGCGGCGCCAGACGACAAGGCCCGGCGCAAATCTGGCGCGCGCGTCATTCGCAAATCGCGGGGATTGCTGGTATGGTTGGCCATGACCGACCGGAACAATTTCGCCCCGCCCCGGCGCGGTTATCACCACGGTCGGCTGAAAGACGCCTTGCTTGAAGCCGCGCGCGGTCTGGTGGCCGAACGCGGCCCCGCCGGCTTCACTCTGACGGAGGCCGCCAAGCGCGTGGGCGTGACGGCGGCCGCGCCCTACCGCCATTTCGCCGACCGCAACGAATTGATGAGCGAGCTCGCCCGGCGCGGCTTTGAAATCTTCGGCCAGCGGCTGGAACAGGCCTGGGACAACGGCAGGCCGGATGCGGTCACGGCCATGCGGCGCATGGGCGGCGCCTATCTGGCTTTCGCCACTCAGGAGCCCGGCCTCTACAGCGCCATGTTCGGCAATGTGCAGGCGCTGAACGCGCCGACCTCGGGCGCCGCCGCCGACAAGGCGCTGTCGCTCATCCACACGGCCTGCGCCGCCGTCATGCGTCAGTTCGGCGCGCCTGATGCAGGCGCCCGCGATCTCGCCTTGCAGGTCTGGGCTTACAGCCACGGCGTCGCCCAGCTCGTGCAGTCAGGCCATTTCGCCAGCGCCGAAACCAATGCGGCGGGCCTTATGCGGGAAGGCGTCTCCAACATCGTGGAAATGGCCATCCGCAAGGCGATCCCGCCGCAGGCCTGACTGCGGAGCCTCTACTTTTCCGTGCGTCAGCAATCTCTTTATCCGTTCGACCGGAAATCGACGATTTCGCCTGTTCTTGGCGAACCGCCCTGCCCGCTTCCTGGCGAACCGCTCTGCCCGCCCGATCCGCAAAGGCGCGCACGCCCAAACGCCTCATATAATGATTACAATAATCGCGAAGCCTAAAGATAAAATCATGGTTTTCAAGCCGAATTCCCGGATTTTTCTTGTCATGTAAACTTGCATACGATTATATTAATTCAGACCTTTGATTCAAATCAAAGCAGGCGGTTATATTTTCGATAAATTTATGTGATTGATATTTGTAGATAAAATCACAAATTGTCGAAATTACAGGAAGATTGACTGAGACAGATAATTATCACAAAATTTTAAACAGTATCAATTTTTAAAATGAAAGAATCTCGCTATGAAAAAAAGCATCGCTCCAGATGAGGCGGCAAAATTAATTCCGGATGGCGCCGTTGTGATGATCGGCGGATTTCTCAGCGTCGGCGGTCCGCATCGCATTATCGATGCGCTGGTCGCAGCCGGACG
>JBKDZW010000005.1:0-17977 GCA_047971685.1 Rhodoblastus sp. | reverse complement strand
CCGGCAGCACCAGCATATAGACCTCGGGGTGCCCCCAGATCCATATCAGGTTGATATAGAGCATCGGGTTGCCACCCAGATCGTTGGTGAAGAAGTTCATCCCCAGATAGCGATCCAGCGCCAGCAGAACCAGTGTCGCGGTCAGAACCGGGAAGGTGGCAATGATCAGCACATTGGTACACAGCGCCGTCCAGGTGAAGACCGGCATCCGCATCAGCGTCATGCCGGGGCAGCGCAATTTCAGGATCGTCGAGACGAGATTGATCGCCGAGAGCGTCGTACCCACCCCGGCGATCTGAACCCCCCAGATGTAATAATCGACCCCCTCGTCGGGACTGGCCACAACACCGGACAATGGTGGAAAGGCCAGCCAGCCGGTGCGAGCGAACTCGCCCACGAAAAGCGATATCATCACCAGAACCGCGCCGCCTACCGTCATCCAGAAGCTGAAATTGTTCAGGAACGGAAAGGACACGTCGCGCGCGCCGATCTGCAACGGCACAACGAAATTCATCAGTCCGGTGACAAAGGGCATGGCGACGAATAAGATCATGATCGTGCCATGGTCGGTGAAGATCTGGTCGTAATACTCGGGCGGCAGGTAGCCTAGGGATCCGTTGAATTCCATTAACTGCTGAAGCCGCATCATGATCGCGTCGGCAAAGCCGCGCAGGAACATGATCAGGCCGAGGATCATGTACATGACGCCGATCCGTTTGTGATCGACGCTGGTCAGCCATTCCCGCCACAGATAGCCCCAGAGTCTGAACCAGGTGATCGCGACCAGGATGCACAGGCCGATGATCGCCACCACGATGAAGGTGCCCATAACGATCGGCACATCCAGCGGCAGTTTCTCCAGCGTCAGACGCCCGAACAGGAATGTGCTTTCAATCGCATGCTCTTTGGGCACAGATCTCACCTTTCAATTCTGGCTGGGGCTGGACGGATCGCAGTCGCTGCAAGGCTGCCCACTCTGCGTACAGCCGCCGGATCGGCCCGGCAGACGCCGCCAAAGACGTAGCTCTGGCTATTCATGGTTCTGGCCATTCATGACCATCTTCTTGTCAATGCACATCTGGCCTGGCTCGACACAGCGGTTCAGAATGTCGTGGAAAAGGGCCTTGTCATGCAGCGCATAGAATGCCGGCGGCTCATTCTGGCTGGGCTTGAGCAGTTTGCGATAGGCGTCGCGGTCCAGCATGCCGCCCGATGTGCGGGCTTTCTCGACCCACGCGGCGAAATCCGCCGACTTAAGCCCGTGGAACACGAAATTCATCCCCGAAAAGCCCGCGCCGCTGTAGTGCGAGGCCATGCCCTTGTAATCGCCCGGCGAGTTGATGACGGCGTGAAGCTGGGTCTGCATCGACGGCATGGTGTAAATCATGCCCGCCAGCGTCGGCACGTAGAAGGCGCTCATCACCTCGGTCGCGGTCAGGTCGAACCGGATCGGCCGGCCGACCGGCGCGGCCAGGTCGTTGACGGTGGCGATGCCGTATTGCGGGTAGATGAACAGCCACTTCCAGTCCATCGACACGGCCTGCACCACCAGTGGTTCGGCGCCCTCGGCGACGCCGCTCGTCCGGCGATCAAGCGGCCGGTAAGGGTCCAGACTGTGCGTGCTGACCCAGGTCAGGGCCCCCAGCCAGGTGATGATCAGAAGCGGCGCCGCCCAGATCAGCAGTTCGAGCTGTGTCGAATGGTGAAAGCCGGGGTCGTAGGTCGCCTCGGAGGACTTGTTCGAGCTGCGGTAGCGGAAGGCAAAGATGACGATCGTGACCATCACCGGCAGCACGATGACCAGAATCAGCGCTGTCGTGATGCCGAGCACGTCGCGCAGCTTGACGGCGACATCGCCCGAGGGCGCGAGAACTTCGGAGCGGCAGCCGGTCAGAAACAAGAAACAGGCCAACGCCGACAGTATCCGTCTGAGCGCCATTCCAGTTTCTCCCCAAATTAAGGCCCGGAGAACGGGATCGATCTGACTGCCGGGTGCAACGATTATGATGGTTAGAACTACAATAGTATTTGCCACTCGCAAGGCAAATAATGTATTTTTCTATCCACAATGGAAACTATGCCAAGAGCATGCCTCGTGTCTACGGTGTTTATCCAAACCCATGTCTTCCGGCGTGCTTGGCGGCGAAACCGTTTTTGCGGTTTTCCGACCTGGACTGTATCCCGTTTTTAGCCACGATATTCTGCGAGGCCCGACCCATGGAAACAGCAGCCGATGCCATCTCTGCGCCTGCCCGGGAGCAGGTGAGCCTGGCTGATCTGTCGGTTGGCGTCATCATCGGGCGCACATCCGAATTTTTCGATTTCTTTGTCTTCGCCATTGCCTCGGTTCTGGTCTTTCCCGCCTTCATCTTCAGTTTCGCCTCGCCGCTCGACGGAACGCTTTACGCCTTTCTGGTTCTGGCGCTGGGGTTCGTCGCGCGCCCGATCGGGACGCTGGTCTTTACCGAGATCGACCGCATCTACGGACGCGGCGTCAAACTGACTTCGGCGCTGTTCCTGCTGGGCACCGCGACGGTGGCGATCTCGTTTTTGCCGAGCTTTGCACAAGAGGGTTGGCTGACTGTGGCCAGTCTCTGCCTGTTCCGCATGGGCCAGGGGGCGGCGCTTGGCGGGGCCTGGGACGGGATCTCGTCGTTGCTGGCAATGAATGCGCCCGAGAAATACAAAGCCCGTTTCGCCATGCTGCCGCAGGTCGGCGCACCGCTTGGCCTCATGTTGGCCTGCGGGTTGTTCATCTTTCTCAAAACCACGCTCTCGGAAGAGGATTTCCTCAGCTTTGGCTGGCGCTACCCGTTCTTTGTCACCTTCGCGATCAATGTCGTGGCGCTTTTTGCCCGCGTGCGTCTGGTGCTCAGCGACGAGTTCAATGCGCTGTTCACCGAGGCCGAGCTGAATCCGCGGCCGGCGCCCGCGACAATCCGCGAAGAATGGCGGAACATCGTCATCGGGGCCTTCACGCCACTGGCGACGCTGGCGTTGTTCCACATGGTCACGGTGTTTCCGCTGGGTTGGATCAACATTTATCTGCCACAGGACACGATCAGCCTGATGTGGCTGGAAATCTTCGGCGCTATGCTGGGGCTGGCGGCCATTGTCGCATCGGGGTTCATTGCGGATCGGATCGGACGGCGGAGCTTGTTGAGCATCTGCGCGCTGGCGATCGCGATCTTCGCCATCTTGTCGCCGCTGTTTCTAAGCCTCGGAGTGGCGGGCGAGGCGCTCTATGTGATTGTCGGTTTTACCCTGCTGGGCCTGTCTTTCGGTCAATCCTCCGGCGCCGTGGCCTCGGGGTTCGCTTTGAAAAACCGCTACACCGCTTCGAACCTGACTGCCGATCTGGCCTGGATGTTCGGCGCGGGCTTTGCCCCATTCACCGCGCTTTACCTGACCGAAAAACTCGGGCTGTGGTCCTCCGGGCTCTATCTGATGTCAGGCGCTCTGGCCACGCTGGCTGCGCTGACCCTGTTCCGCCGTCGTCAGGAAGAACGCCGTATCGAGGACGGTTCCTGGCGCTGAGAGCCTTGCAGGTGGCGGGAACAGGGCTATGGCTCGTGGGCAGCGCCGCCTTATGTTTGACGCGGACGCGCAAAGTTCAGAGCACGCCTTTTCAGTCTGCGACGGACGCAGTGATTTGACGCCATGTTGCCCTCGCGACGGCTTGGAACTGCCGATGATCGACTACGGTCATATGGTTACGGGAAACGTGGAAAAGGCTGTTGATCGGGCCGTGGCTTGAAACGAACCGCTGACATTGTCGCACCAATTTGAAGCGGTGCATGTTGTGCTCTCTCCGTCGAACGGCGAGATAAGAATTCTCGGCGCGCTTGCCGGCGTCGCGTTCGGCTTGCTTCACCCAAGTCGATATCGATGTCGATGTCGATATCGATTGTGCGGTCGGCTCGAACTCACGCGCCAGATCTTCGGGCGTGCGCCCGGATCGGACAAGTTCGACCATCTGTCGCCGGAACTCCGGCGGATAAGCGGCTCGGTAACGTTGCATGGGGCGCCTCAGAATATGAACTCAAAGGCGTCCACCAAACCGGGGCAACTCCAGGCGACCCTACCCCCGCCTGAATGCGCCGGGTTTAGCGAGCGCGGAAGGAAACGGGTATCTCGAACGTCAGCGTCTCGTCGGCGACCAGCGGCGGGGGCGCGGGCACGGGGTCGGAGCGCTTCATCATGTCGAGCGCGGCATTGTCGAAGGCGGCGTCGCCCGAGCTTTGCGAGATGCGCGCGGAAACGACATGGCCCGTACGGTCCAGCGTAAACACGACGCGGGTCTCGGCCTGGCGCCGGCGCACGCCCGGCGGATAGCGCTTGTGCCGGCTCAGATGGCGGAACAGGCGGCGCTGCCATTCCGTCCGGATTTTTTGCGCGGCCTGCCCGTCGCCGATGACCGGCGCGCGCGCGACGGGCGCTTCCGGGCTCGCCTCCTGACGCGGCGCGGCGGTCGCTTCCGAGGCGACGGAGGCGCTCGAGGCTTCCGAGCGCTGCTGCTTGACTTCCTCGGGCTCAGGCTCGGGCTTCCTGGCCTCCTGCGGCGCAACCACGCGATCGGGGTTGTCGGATTCGACCGGCTCCTCCTTCGGGCGGTCCATCTCTTGCGTCCTGGCTGCTGATTGCGCGCTTTCGGGCGAAGCGGCCGAGGCGTCCGCCTCCGGCCCCGGCGGCAGATCGGTCGCCTCCGTTTTCGGCGCGGCCATATCGAACGCCAGTTCGATAGCCGGCGCGCCATCGTCGTCGTCTGCGATGTCGGGCGCCAGCCCCCAGACCGCGAGCGCTGCAAAAGACAGGTGCGCGCCGAGGGCGAGGAAGGCTGCGGCAAGCCACAGCCGGCGCCCCTCGCGCCGCAACGTCCCGCCGGCCGCGCCCGTCACGGCGCGCCTCTTTGCACGCTGACCGGCGCCGTCACGGCGACTCTTTGCACATTGACCGGCGCCGTCACGGCGCCTCCTTGCACATTGACCGGCGCCGTCACGGCGCCTCCTTGCGCACCGCGCCCTGTCCGCCGGAAACTGCGTCTTGTCCGCCTGCCGCCTCATGCGCGACAAGCGCGACTTTCAGATAGCCGCCTTTGCGCAGCCGTTCGAGCACGTCCATCATCTCGCCATAAGGCACATTCTTGTCCGCGCGCAGGAAGATGCGGCGATCCCTGCCCTGTTCTGCGGGCTGTGCGTCGAGCGCCGCAACGAGGTCGACGCGCTTGATCGGGGTCTCGCCCAACGACACCGCGAGATCGGCTGCGATCGTCACATAGGTCGGCTTGTCCGGCCGCTTCTGCGGGCTTGCGCTCGATGTCGGCAGGTCGACCGGCAGATCGACCGTCGACAGCGGCGCCGCCACCATGAAAATGATGAGCAGCACGAGGATCACGTCGATGAACGGCGTGACGTTGATCTCATGGGCCTCCGCGAGATCGTCGCTATCCGGGTCTCCAAGCGAGACGGCCATGGCTCTATTCCGCCGCGCGCAGGAAGGCGCGCTGCCCGCCCCTGTCGAGATCGCGCGACAGCAGCCGGGTCGCGGCGCCCGAGGCCTGGCCGACGATATCGAGATAGCCCGCCGTCTTGCGGGTGAAATGATTGTAGACGATGACGGCGGGGATCGCCGCGACGAGGCCGATCGCGGTCGCCAGCAGGGCTTCGGCGATGCCGGGCGCAACGACGGCGAGATTGGTCGTCTGCGACTTCGAGATGCCGATGAACGAGTTCATGATGCCCCAGACCGTGCCGAACAGGCCGACGAAGGGGGCCGTGGAGCCGATCGTGGCAAGCGCGCCCATGCCGGCGCGCACGGCGCGCTGTTCGCCGCGCACGATCTCGGCGAAACGCGAGGCCGCGCGTTCGAGCGTGCGCCCGTGCGCGCCGGCGGAAACCGACAGACGCTCCTCCTGGGCGGCCGCATCGAGCAGCGCCGTCAGCACCGGCGCGGCCTCTGCGGCCAACGCGCGCGCATCGGCGACGCTCGACGCATCGGCAATGCGCGCAAGCCCTTGCGACAACCGGCGCCGGGCGCGGGAAATCTCGAACGTCTTGGCAAAGAAAATCGTCCAGGTGGCGACGGACGCAATCGCAAGCCCGACCATCACCGCCTTCACCACAACATCCGCCGACATGAACATCGACCACGGCGAAAGATCATGCGGCAATGCGCCGCCTTTCACCGTAAGCGGTATAGTGTCCTGAGCGCCCGCGCCTGAAGCGGCCAACAGGGCGGCGCCGGAGAGAACGAAGGCGGCGAAAAGCCAGCGCGGTTTCATGTTTCGGCCCAATATCTGATGAGATTGTGATAAACGCCGGTCAGACGCACGGCGTCGGGATCGTCGCGGCCGAGCCGGTCGCTCAGGCCCTGGATGGAATTGTCGAGATCGAAGATCATGCTGCGCGCGTGATCGTCGCGGATCATGCTTTGCATCCACATGAAGGAGGCCACGCGCGCGCCGCGCGTCACCTCGCTCACCATGTGCAGGCTCTTGGAAGGGTAAAGCACGAGATCGCCGGCCGGCAGCTTCACCTCGTGCGTACCATAATAATCTTCGACCACCAGTTCTCCGCCATCGTAATCCTCCGGCTCCGCGAGGAAGAGCGTTGCGGACAAATCCGTGCGGATGCGCAGGCCGGTCAACGCATCGCCGCGCACAGCGTTATCGACGTGAATGCCGAATGTCTGCCCCACGCCATAGCGGTTGAACAGCGGCGGAAAGATTTGCAGCGGCACTGCGGCGGACACGAAAGTCGGATTGCGCGTCAGCGCAGAGACGATGCGCGCGCCAAGCAGGCGCGCAAGCTCGCCGTCGGGCGGCAATTGCTCGTTCTTCTTCACCATCGCCGATTGCGCGCCGGCCGTCGAACGGCCGTCTTCCCATTGGGCGGCGTCCATGAGCCGGCGAAAGTCTGCAACCTCCGCCTTGCTCAAGATTTCGGGAATGCAGATCAGCATCAGAACTTCGCCTTTATCGTGAACTGAACGCTGCGGCCCGGCGCGACCTGCGCGAAGGGAACGGGGCTCTGATAGAAGGAATCGTAATAGGTGCGATTGAAGAGGTTGATCGCCTGTATCTTCGCCGTGAAATTATCGGAGATCTTGTATTCGGCGAAGGCGTCGAACCGCCAGTAGGACGGCAGCACGGTCGGCACGTTGACGAAGGGATTGTTCGCCGTCGGCGCCGGCAGGAAGGTAACGGGGTTGATCGACACGCCGCCGTTGGCGGCAAGCATGGAGCCGCCGTAGCGCCGCGAATTGTAGACGGCCTGACCGCCGATCTCCCAGGCGTCCGTGATCTGATATTTCGACAGCAGACTGAAAGAGGCGTGCGCGATATTGGCGAGCGGCAGACCGATATTGGAAGGCGCGATCGAATTCGTCACTCTGGACTGCATCAGCACGATGCCGCCCATCACGCTCCATTTGTCGGTGATCTTGCCGGCGATTTCGATATCTATGCCCTGCACCCGATAGGATGCGTCGCCGTATACGTTTCCGCCGATCATTTCGCGCGCATTGGATTTGGTCGTCTGGAACAGCGCGGCTGTCGCCAGCAATCGCCGGTCGAACAATTCCATCTTGGAACCGATCTCGATCGCCTTGTTTTTCTCCGGCGAGAAAATCTGCGCGGCGTAATTGAGGCCGCCATAGGAGGCGGACGCACCGTCGAGTTCCGCGCCGACGGGATTGGCGGACGTCGCATAGGCCCCGTAGAGGCTCCACCACGGCAGCGGCTTGATGACCAGGCCGCCGTTGTAGTTCAGCATCGTCGAATGGTTATAGGCCGAAGTCGTCCACGGATTGGTGTTGATAAGGCCGGCAAAACCAGCCGCGGCAACAACCGGCGCATTCGACGAGATCGTGTAATCGTCGAGGCGCAGGCCGCCATTGATAATGATGAAATCATTGAAATTGACGGTGTGAATGAGATAGCCGGATTTGGTGTCGATTGCGATATTGGTGGGATTGCCGGCAAGCGTCGGGCTGGAGGAAAACGGCAGCAGGTTCGGCGGATAGAGCAGGCTGCCAATCGTGGCGCCCCTTCCGTTGAAGGCGCCTGGCCCATAGCCCTCGGAAGCAAGCCCCGTATAATTGTCGCGCATCACCTGCTCATGCGAAAACTCGGTTCCCACAACCGACGTATGCTTGAGAGGGCCCGTATCGAACTTGATGGTAGCGTCGTTCTGGTTGGCGATGACGGCGGTCGTCTGATAGCGGCTCTGCGGAACGAGCACGACCTGGCCACCCGGGAAGGCGGAACCCACGATCGAGGGGCCTTGCGCCAATGTGCCGACATAATCGAGCACGGATTGCTCGCGCCGGAATTTCGAGGACAGCGTGATATTGTCGGTAAGCTTGTATTCGGCCGCCACCGTGCCCATGTCCTGGCGGACCCGCGTGAAATCGCGACCGAGAAAACCATACCAGGTATTGCGATCGGTGAATCCCTCGGTGAACGGCCGATTTGTCCCGAACCTGTTGTAGGGCACGCCGAAGTCGGGTTTGCCCCAGAGATCGGTATGCACATAGTCGAGCGTGATCTTCAACGGATCGATCGGCTTGTAGAGTACGGATATGGCTGCGCCGGCGCGGTCGTCGGTCACGAAATCGCGGCCTGGAATCTTCTGGTTCTGATAGAGACCGTTCACGCGCACTGCGAGCTTGGAATTGATCGCCTGATTGACATCGAGCGTCATGCGCGCGCCGCGATCGGTCGGCGAACCCGTTCCCTCGAACGTGCGGAAATCGCCGTCAAGCGTCGCCTTCTTGGTCACGATATTGATGGCGCCGCCGGCAGTGCCGCGCCCGGCGAAGGAAGACGCCGGGCCGCGCAGGATTTCCACCTGCTCGGTGAAGAAGTTTTCACGCACGCTGACGGCGGGATCGCGGATGCCGTCGACAAACACGTCGTTGCGGACATCGAAACCGCGAATGAAGAAACGGTCGCCGAAGGCGTTGCCGCCCTCGCCCGTGCCAAGCGTGACGCCGGCCGTGCTGCGGCCGATCTCGCGCAGGTTGGTGGCGCCCTTGTCCTCCAGAACCTCCTTGCTCAAGACCGTGACCGTGCGCGCAGTGTTGAGGATAGGCTCGGAGAATTTCCTCGATTGCAGCCGGTTGACCTTGTAGGGCGCGCCTGGCTGCGCATAGGGATTGTCCATGGGCTGGCGCGCAAAGATCGGCGTCGTCGGAGGCGGACCGGCGACCGGCTGCGCAGGCGCCGACGCGGCGCGCGCACGCTGGCGGATCGCTGTGCGGGCGCGGACATGGGCGGCGCTAGGCTTCGGCGCGACGACGGGGCGCTTTTTCACGACGGGCGCATCGACAACCAAGGGCGGCAAAGACGCAGGCGCGCCCTGCGCATGCGCAACGCCGCCGCTTGCGGCGACCCAGGCAAGCGCTATCGACGATCCTCGTCCCACTTCGCCCGACTTCGGACGCGCGACAGCGATCTCGCCGCGCAGCGAGCGCGGAGATTTGAGCATGGACATAACAACTCCTGAAACCCTGAAAGCCCGTCCTTGCGGCGGCGGCATTACGCTCATTTGTCGTAAGACATACATGAGGTCAATCGAACGATCGCGAATTTAAAACTCTTAAAATTGCAAATCTTTTGTCGTCAATGGCCGCATCGACAGGACAAGCGCCCGCTAGATTTTTGCGCCGTCCGACGGCGGCTTCATCAACGAAAAAATTTCATCCAGAGTTTCGCGCGCCGCCTTGCGAACGACAGATTCGTCCTGCACGCCGCCAATGCGGACGCCTGCGACAATCGCGTGCATCTCGTCACGAAAATCGGTGACAAAGCGTAGCGGATCAGGCGAGGAATTAGCCGCGCGCGCAACGAGACCCGCCAGCAACAACTGACACACGATAAGCCGGCCGTTCAGCTCATCCATAAGCAAATCTCACCGATATCCAGAAAGAAATCCATGCCGGGCCACCGTCTGGCGGATGCGGCATTTGACCACATGCAACAGCCGGCGTTGTCAAAACGGACAGGAGATCGCCCGTCATCCGAACGCTCCTCCGTGTCGGCGACGCGCCTAACACGGCCTCCCTCATCGCTCAATTCGGGCATGCCGTCTTTTTAACTGGTCTAAATCCGGTTTTGTCCGAAAAGCTGCCTGCGCAGAAGACGCGGGCGATCCGGGAGCGCCGAACTGTTCGCGCTTGACGAAAGCCCCATTGCGAGGCGTCAAACCGTGCTTGCGTCGCCCGGTCAAGACGGCCGTGTGCATGGGGCGGGCCCCCCAAGCGTCAATTTCGCCAGATGCCGGAACTCATCTGCAATCGCGCATACGCAAGCGCCCTGTAGCAACATGACGGCAGCCGCTTCTACGCCAACGGGATTGCCGTCGATCGCCGCCTGCAAGGCGAGCAGGAAACGATCCTCGTCGAGAGTCAGTTTGTCGCTCGCCTCGTGCTGGAAGCAGAAACCCGTCTCCCGGTCGCGTCGCAAAACGCGGACGATGGCGGACACGGTCCGCACGTAGTCGACCGCCCTGCGCCGCTCGAACAGGCGCTCGGCAAGTTCGTGGGCCTGCGCGTAATGCGCGGCGTCGGCCTCCTCGCAGGCGCGAAGGACAAGCCGCAAGCAGGCCAGGGCGAGCCGCTCCCTGTCCGAACGTGCGGTGTCTGGAACAAGAAAGCGCGTGCGGACGAAAAAGCGCGACCGCGTCGCCGCCGCATTCGTCGAGAACCGGTCCGCGATCGTATCGACGTGCGTGAACGACGCATGGTCCATGGCGCAATCGCCTAGTTCATCGAACATCTCAGCCTCCTCGAACGTGCGCTTCGTCATGAATCGATAAGTATTCGACCCGACGCTTGCAACGAGAATTCATGAAAAGCGATCAAATTAGATTGCGTACAATTCGCAAAGACGCAGCATCCTCCGTCACGGCCTCCGATCTTTGCGCGCGATACGTCCGGCGCATCCCTGCCAGACGCAAAGCCTGCTGGCGGATCTATGTCGCCGCTGTTTTACTGCGAGCGGGAGGAACAAACATGAAAATAAAATATCGTGCCGCCGTTGCGTTGCTGTCGTCGCTGCTGATGTCTGGCGCGGCTCACGCGGCGGACGTTGTCCGCCTTGGCGTCTTGACCGATATGTCCGGCGTTCTGTCGAGTTCTTTGGGCGAGGGATCGGTCGAGGCGACGCGCCTCGCGGTGGAGGAGTTCGGCGGCGCCCTGCTCGGCAAGAAGATCGAGGTGATTTCGGGCGACCACCAGAACAAGGCGGATGTCGGCCTTGCGATCGCGCAGCGCTGGGTGGACACGCAGGACGTGGACGTCATCCTCGATCTCGGAAATTCCGCCGTCGCCATCGCCGTGCAAAACCTGGTGAAGGACAGGAACAAGATTTCCATCGCCACCGGAGCAGCAAGCGGCGAACTCACCAACAAATATTGCAACCCGAACGCCTTCCACTGGGGCTACGATTCCTACGAATTCACCAAGGCCATGGTCCCGGACATGGTGAAGGCCGGCGGCGATACCTGGTATTTCCTGACTGTCGACTACGCCTTTGGCCATGCCGTCGAAGCGGACGCGCGCAAACTCGTCGAAGCCAACGGCGGCAAAGTGCTCGGCGCGGTGCGCCACCCCATCAACACTTCCGATTTTTCGTCCTATCTTTTGCAGGCGCAGAGTTCGGGCGCCAAAGTGATCGCCTTCGCGTCCTCGACCGGCGACCTGCAAAACATCATCAAACAATCCGGCGAATTCCGCCTGTTTGCGGACGGGAAGACCAAGAGCGCGGCGCCGATCCTCCTGATCGCCGATGTCCACGCCGTCGGCCTCAAGGTGGCGCAAGGCACGGCCTTCAGCGCGGTCGCCTATTGGGACGCCGACGAGAAGTCGCGCGCTTTGTCCGAGAAGTTCTGGAAAAAGATGAACCGCATGCCGACCGACGCGCATCTGATGACCTATAGTGCGGCGTTGCACTATCTGAAGGCCGCCGCAGCGGCAAAAACGCTGGAAACCGACGCGGTGATCGCCAAGATTCGCGAGATGCCCGTCAATGACGCCGTCACCACGAACGCCAGAGTGCGCGCCGATGGCCGCCTGATGCGCGATGTCTATCTCGGTCGGGTAAAATCCCCTGCGGAATCGAAGAAACCCTGGGATTATTTCAAGATCGAGCGCAAGATTTCCGGTGAGGAAGCGTTTCGTCCCGTTTCGGAATCCGTATGTCCGCTCCTGAAGAAATCCTGAGTAGATGCGATGTTTGCCGGCTACGCTCTGAACGACATCGTTGGAACAAATGCGTTCAGACCGGATCGACGGAACCGCGTCGCGCTTTCCTACGAAGGCGCGGCACGGAGCTTCGCTGCGCTCGACATAAGGGCGCGCAAGCTCGCCAATGCGCTGGCGGGGCTCGGCGTGACGGCGGGCGATACCGTCGCCGTGCTGATGGGCAATCGGCACGAATGGCCGGAAGCGCTGTTCGCAATCACGTCGCTGTCGGCGGTATGCGCGCCCATCAATGTGCTGCTCAATGGCCAGGATGTGGCGCAAGTGCTGGCGGACTCCGGCGCAAAGGCGTTGATTGCGGACAGCGCGGCGAGGCGCGCGCTCGAGGCCATTTCAGACCTCCCGCCGATCCTCGTCATGGTGGACGAATTCGAGGCTCCGGCGGGCGGCGAATGGCGCGCGTACGAGGCCATCGTCGAGCGCGCCTCGGATAATCCGACAGCCTCGCGCCCGGCGCCCGGCGCTCCCTCCATGATGTACTACACGTCCGGCACGACCGGCGCGCCGAAGGGCGCGACGCATTCACAAGCCGGCATTCTCTGGAATTCCTATCATCAGATAGCCGACGTCGGCCTGAGCGAAAACGACGTCTACCTGCTCGTGCCCTCTCTCTCGTGGGCGGCCGGATTTCACGACGTGATGCTGGCGCTGATGTGGCTGGGCGGCCGGGTCGCGATGCTGCCGACCGGCGGGCTCACGATAGACCGGATATTGTCGGCGGTTGAAGCCGAAGGCGTGACGCACACTCTTCTGGTGCCGACGCTTCTGAAGCAGCTCGACAACACTCCAGGCGGATACGAGCGCATTCGCAACTCGCGCCTGCGGCGCATCTTCACCGGCGCAGAACCCGCGCCGCCAAGCCTCATTCAACGCATCAACAGCGAATTGCCGAACTGTCGCGTGATCCAGCTCTACGGCATGTCGGAGTTCCCGCTGATGATGACGGCGATGAGCAGCGAGGATGCGCTGCGCCTGCCCGACCGTGCGGGCAGACCGACTTCCATCGTCACGCTGGGGGTGCGCGACGCCGCAGGAAGCATTTCCGCGCGCGGCGCCGGTGAAGTTGTCATACGCTCGCCGGCCACCATGCTCGGCTACCACAACCGCCCGGAAGCGACCGCAGAGGCGCTGCGCGATGGCTGGTTTCATACCGGCGACATGGGCGAGATAGACGACGAGGGCTATCTGCGTCTTACCGGACGCGCCAAGGACATGATCATCAGCGGCGGCATGAATGTCTACGCCCGGGAAATCGAAGACCTCATCCTGTCGATCGCCAATGTGAGAGACGTGGCGGTGGTCGGCGTGCCGGACGACAAATGGGGCGAGACGCCAGTCGCAATTATCGTCGCCGCAGATTCGGCGGGATTGCGTGGAGAGGTCGAAGCGCAATGCGCGCGACTCTCCAGCTACAAGCGCCCGAGCGCTGTTCTCATTCGCGAGGAACCGCTGCCGCGAACGCCGACAGGCAAGGTGCTGAAGCGCGAACTTCGGCCATGGGCGGGGTCGAAACTCAACAAATCCGGCGCAACGCAATAGCGTGCAGACGCAAAAGCCACCCGCGCGATCATTCCCGATAGATCGCCCGGAGCCTCGCGAACCGCCGCCCGATAAAATTAACCGGGTCTGCGAAACGACCGCACCATCAAAGTCCGGATCGAACGCCTAGAGCGGTTCCGCTTTTCATTGAATCATTGCAACGCTCTAACTATTTGATTTTCCCAATTCCGGACGCAAAACCGGTATCCATTTTTGCTGGAAAACGCTCTAGGGTTCGACAATTCCGAAATGCATGTCGAATGTGTCGAACAGACCGAAAAGTTCGAGCAGCTTCGCCGGGTCGCCCTCAATCTTGACGAGCCCTGCCCCGACCGCTTCGGGGAAGGTCGTCTTCTGCTGCATCACTCTGGTCAGGGTCGCGCGCTCCAGCGTCAGGCTGGCGTCGGCTGTTTCGACATTGCGACCGACAATGTATGTGAGCGCGGAATTCTCCAGGTTGAGCACGTATTTTTCGCCGATGTCGGTCAAGGTCCAGTTGACCACGATGTGCTTGCCGTCGGCCTTGGGGCCGTTGAGACGCACGGCCAGAGAATCGAAAAACATGGAGACCGAGAGCGCCGAGGCGACATCGGGCGGGAGACCGATGCGCCTCAATTGCGGATAGCCGTTGCGCAATTCATAGGCGCCATAGAGATAGGCGTTGCGCCAGGTCGAGGCCTCGCTGAGATAGCCGAGCTGATCGAAGGCGGCCGCGCATAATTCGCGCGCTTCCGCATTTGCCGGATCGGCAAAGACAAGACGATTGGCGACTTCGGCCACCCAGCGATATTCGCCTTTGGCGAAATCTTCGCGCGCTTTGGCGAGCACGGCGTCCGCGCCGCCCATATAGGCGACGTATTTCTTCGCCGCCTCCACAGGCGGCAGCCCGTCGAGATTGGCGGGATTGGCGTCGTACCAGCCCAGATACCTCTGGTAGATCGCCTTGATGTTGTGGCGCACCGATCCGTAATAATCGCGATTCTGCCAGACCTGGCCGAGAGAATCCGGCAGCCTGATCTCCTCGGCGATTTCGGCTGCGGTGAACCCGTGGTTCATCAGGCGCAAGGTCTGATCGTGGACGTATTTGTAGAGGTCGCGCTGCTTGGCGAGATAGTCGCGGATTTTCTTTCTGCCCCAGACCGGCCAATGATGCTGGCCGACCATCGTCTCGGCTTCTGCGAACAATTCGAGGGCTTCGTTGATATAGCCGGACCAGGCCAGACAATCGCGCACTTCCGCGCCGCGGAACGGCAGGAGATTGTGAAAGAGATGCGTGGCGTTCTCGGCCATGTTCAGCGTCTGGAGCGCTGGAATGTACATGTGCATTTCCGCCGGCGCCTCACTGTTGGGCGCCATCTGGAAAATGAATTCGAGCCCGTCGAGAGTGCGTCTGTCGCCGGTCGCCATTATCAGATCGGTCGGCGCGATCAGAGACAGAGCGCCGCGCGACGTGGTCTTGCCGAGGCCCGCGTCGACCTGGCCGAGCGGGCCGGCCGGCAGCAGCGGGCCGAACTGATAGGTCGCGCGCCGCAACATGGCGGGGCCGGCGATCACGTTTTCCGAGACCGCATTCTCCATGAACAGGTTCGGCGCGATCACCGCAATCTTGCCCGCCTTGACGTCGGCCTCGTCGATCACGCCCTTCACGCCGCCGAAATGGTCGGCATGGGTGTGGGTGTAGATCACCGCCTTGACCGGCCTGTCGCCCCGATGGGCGCGGTACAGCGCGAGCGCCGCGCGCCCCGCCTCCACGCAGGTCAGCGTGTCGATGACGACGATGCCGGTCTTGCCTTCCACGATCGTCATATTGGCGATGTCGAGGCCCCGGACCTGGTAGACGCCCTCGCGCACTTCAAACAGACCGTGCCGGCGATTGAGCTGGGCTATGCGCCACAGGCTCGGATTGACGCTGTCGGGCGCCGGACCGTCGTCGATGAAGGCGTATTGCTTCTGGCTCCAGGCGGGATTGCCGCTGGCGGTCAGCACGGCGGCGTCAGGCAGGGTGGCGACGAAGCCGCGGTCGGCATCGGCGAAATCGTCGCGATCGCCAAACGGCAGATGGTCGAGAACGGCCTTGTTGCTCTCAGCGACGCGCGGCTGCGGCGGCGTCGGATTTTTTGACATGCTCGACATGCTTTGCTCCTTCAGGTCCGTGGGCGAAATCCATGATAGCGCCAACTTGATGTAGCAAGTTGAATTCAAGCCTCCAAATCAATGGCTTGAACGCTTAAGCGGAGCCCATGCCTTGGTTGCCGGATGAGCGCCGGGCGATCATCGGGCGGCTTTTCCGAGGAACATAACCGCCGTCGCCTCGCAACATTCATCGTATTTCGACCACATCAGATCTTGAACTCTAGAATGCCAGCGTCGCCGAAACGTGACAGGTAACGTCATTGTAATCTCATGCACTGCTAGATTTTGAACACTTATCGCCTATCTTTGGCATATAAGGAAAACTTCTGGTCTTTGACGTTTGTGCGCAAACTATCCGGGTTTAGTTTGAGAGGGCAGGCGGAAGCATCCATGACAAGCCGCTAAAGCCAACCGGCCAAGTGGTCGAGGCGGCGAGTCGATTTGGCGGGGGAGGCTAATGCTATGACCACTGCTGGCGGATTTTCAAATGGACCGGGGCCGGACGAGCCGCCTGGCAATCCGATTGCACGAATGATCGTCACTCACTGGATTCTCGGCAGCGCGCTTGGCATTGCCTGCGCGGGCATATTGCTTGCCATCAATCCTCTGGAATTGCGCACGCTGCTCATGCGCTCGGACGCGATGATTGCGGGTCTTGCCATGCTGTTCATCGGTTTTGGCACGACCTTTGGCGCGCTGGTCAGCGCCACCGCCGTCATGATGCAGAAGAAAGACGACGACGACGACAGGAAGCCGCCATCCGGCGGCATGCGCGCACCCGTATTGGCGCATCAGCTTGTGCCCGAGCGCGTGCGGCATGCGAACAGTTTTCGTCCGACAGGCGTTCGGCGCTATTGAGTGCGGCTTACCGGAGCAAGCGCCTTGAAAGGATCAAGGCGCTTGTCATCCGGCCAGCCCATAGCCGGCGACGCCGAATTTTTCGGCTGCTTCGCGGATTTCCTCCGCGCTGAGCAGGACGGGATCGCCGGCCTGCAACGCATGCCAGTATTGGCGCGCGAGCGTCTCCAGTTCGACCGCCAGCCACATGGCGTGATCGAGATTGCGGCCGGCTGCGATCATGCCGTGATTGGCGAGGATGCAGCCGTTGCGGTTTTCCATCGCCTTCAAAACATTGGCCGACAATTCCGCCGACCCATAGAGCGCGTAATCGGCGCAGCGAATGTCGGGACCGCCGAAATGCGCGATCATGTAATGGATGGGCGGGATCGGTTTTCGCGCGATCGACAGCGACGTGCAGAAGGTGGAATGCGTGTGCACGATGGCGCCGACGTCCGGCCGGGCGCGATAAATATCGAGGTGGAAGCGCCATTCGCTCGACGGCTTTTTCGGGCCTGCCCAGGCGCCATATTCGCCCTCGATCGGCATGGCGGCGATCATGTCCGATGTCATGGCTTCATAAGGCGTCGATGTCGGCGTGACGAGCATTTTTGCGCCGCAGCGCGCCGAAATATTGCCCGAGGTTCCCTGATTGAGCCCGCTTGCGTTCATGGCGCGGCATTGCGCAACGATATCTGCTCGAATTTCGGCTTCGTCGGTCATGTCCGGGGTCCGGTTTGCGCGCGCAATGTGGCGCGCGCGCAAACCGATGTCGAGGCGCAATCGGCGCGAACATCAAATGGAAACCGCGATATCGCCAATAGCTATGGAACTTTAGAGGAATTCCTGCACCGTACCGTGGTAACGAATTGAATATTTCCAGATCCGACCGTCATTTCATGTCTTATAACGTCGATATCGCCTCTGAAACGTCCAACGTCCGATGCGAGCTGTAGCAGTTCGCCTGCGTGGAAGGCCGGAATCTGCACATCCGGGGCAAGAATCCAGACATCTTCAAAAATCGGATTTGTTCCGTTCATCATTATCACTCGAATCAATTTATTTTGGCTTCCAATCGTCGACATTTCCTTCCCCCCATAAAATTTGAAATGGAACGACGCCGGCATCAAAACGGCCGGCAAAGCAGATATTGCACCCAAATCCATTGGCGGGCCATTCCATACTTGGACGCTCTTGCCGATCTTGG
>JBKDZW010000004.1:0-53432 GCA_047971685.1 Rhodoblastus sp. | reverse complement strand
AGCAATTTCAGGATAAGTGGATGCCACTTATCCGTCCGGAATTGCGACAAAACAAAAAGATAGAGCGTTTGAGCGATTCAGTCGAAATCGAAAACGCTCTAAGGGATCGGGGCGGAGACGAATGTGTTTCCGCCCCGAATGCCTGACTTCGAGCGTTTCCGCTTTTCATTGAATCATTGCAACGCTCTAACGATGTGATTTTCCGCAATTCCGGACGCAAAGTCGGTATCCACTTTTGCTGGAATTGCTCTAGAGCGGTTCATTCTTTGACGGAAGCATATCCTGCGTTGACGAAATAGTTTGCGCACTCGCCGGGCTCGATGGCTTCGGTGAGGCGTCCGATGTGGCGCCATGTGTCCTCGACGGTGCGCTTCTGGGCTTGCCGCATCCAATGCTTGATTTTGGAAAACGCCTGCTCGATGGGATTGAGATCGGGGGAGTACGGCGGCAGATACCAGAGCCTTGCGCCGACGGCCTGTATCGCGCGTCGCACGCCTGCCGACTTGTGGCTGCCGAGATTATCCATCACGACGATGTCGCCTTTGCGCAGCGCCGGCGCGAGCTGTTGCTCGACGTAGGCGCGAAAGCATTCGCCGTTGATCGGTCCGTCGAACACGCAGGGCGCGGTCAGCCGGTCGCAGCGCAGCGCACCGAGGAAGGTCAGCGTACGCCAGTGCCGTGCGGGGCGAAGCCGCGCAGGCGCTTGCCCCTTGCGCCCCAGCCACGCAGCGGCGTCATGTTGGTCTTGATCCAGGTCTCGTCGATGAAGGCGCGGTGCGGATCAAGGATCGGCTTGCGGTAGCCACCCATCTTGCGCGGCGCCACGGAGCCGGTCGCGCGCTGACGCTGCGACCACTTCACGACCGACGAAACCGCGACGCCGAAACGTTCGGCCACAGACCTGCAACTGTCGCCAGAAGCCGCAGCCGCAACAACACGCTCGCGAAGATCATTGGAAAGAGGTCGGACCATCGGATGCTGGCCTCCAGCCCAGCCAGCATCTTGAATCACAAACCGGGCCGATTGTGAATCGGCACGATTCTAAAAAGGCAGGAACTGCTCTAACGAACGCAACCCTCGTGTAAGAAACGCTTGGCCCGCCTGCGCCAATCCGGCTTGCAGGCCGCAGGGCCTTCATGGTCCAATCCGCCCCCATTCGGAGACAGACCGTGGACCTTCCGCGCAATCCCTTCAAACACGCCATCGGGAAGCGCTGGTGCGCAGGTTCAAGGGCAAAGCATAAGATGCGCAAGAATCACGAACGGGAACTGAAAGCGTGAGCGCCCAACAGAACGTTTCGCAAGACGCAATCCTCGCACGGATCGCAGACATCGTCGGCGCGGCCAATGTCATTGTCGATTCCTTCGCGCTGGAGCCTTATCTCGTCGAGGAGCGCGGCCTCTATCGCGGCAAGGCGCGCGCGGCGGTGCGGCCAAAATCGGTCGAGGAGGTCTCGCGCCTGCTGGCGCTGTGCAATGGGCTGGGGATAGGCGTCGTGCCGCAGGGCGGCAACACCGGGCTTGTCGGCGGCCAGGTTCCCTCGCAATCGGGGGAGGAAATCGTGTTGTCGCTGCGCCGTCTCGACAAGATCCGCGAGATCGACGCAACCGCCAACACGCTCATACTCGACGCCGGCGTCACCTTGCAGAATGCGCAGGCCGCCGCCGACGCCGTCGATCGCCTCTTTCCGCTTTCGCTGCCCTCGGAAGGCTCCTGCACCATCGGCGGCAATCTCTCCACCAACGCCGGCGGCGTGGCGGCCATCGCCTATGGCGTTGCGCGCGATCTCGTCATGGGGCTCGAAGTCGTGCTTGCCGATGGACGCATCATGTCCGATCTCAGCAAGGTCAAGAAGAACAACACCGGCTACGACCTCAAGAACCTGTTCGTCGGCGCGGAAGGCACGCTTGGCGTCATCACCGGCGCTGTCTTGAAGCTTTTTCCCAAACCGCGCGCCCGCGCGACGGGTTTCGTCGGCCTCGCTTCGCCTGGAGATGCGCTGGGGCTGCTCGACATTGCGCTGTCGCGCGCAGGCCCGGATGTAAAAAGTTTCGAGATCGTGCCGCGCATCGGCATTGATTTCGTTCTTCGGCACGGCGCCGATACGCGCGATCCCCTGAGCCGGAAACACGCCTGGTATGTGCTGATCGAACTCGCCTCGCAAACCGACGCAACGCTTGAGACGACGCTGGAAAGCCTGCTGGGAGACGCCATCGAACGCGGGCTTGTCGAGGACGCCGCGATCGCTGCCTCGCTCGATCAGCGCAAGGATTTCTGGCGCCTGCGCGAACTTCTGTCCGAAGTCCAGAAGCACGAGGGCGGCTCGATCAAGCACGACGTTTCCGTACCGGTCTCGGCCGTGCCGGCGTTTCTTGCCGATGTCGAACGCGATGTGACGGCCGCTGCGCCAGGCGCGCGCATGGTCGCCTTCGGCCATCTCGGCGACGGCAATATTCATTGCAACGTTTCGCAACCCCCCGGCGCCGACAAACAGGCCTTTCTGGACCGCTGGCATGAGATCAACGAAATCGTCCATGGCCTCGTCGGCAAATATCACGGCTCCATTTCGGCCGAACACGGCATCGGCGTGATGAAACGCGAGGAATTGCCGCATGTGAAAAATCCGGTTGCAATGGACCTGATGCGCGCCTTGAAAAAGACGCTCGATCCCAACGGCATTCTGAACCCGGGGAAGGTTCTCTAGGAGCCAATCGCATCTGTCGTCCCCGCAAAAGCGCGATCCCGCGCCGGCGATCTGCGCGGCGCCTTCTGGATTCCCGCCCGTGGCTGCGCCGCGTCGGAAATAACCTCAAAGCAAAGGAGAAGAGAATGAAAGACCGTATTTCCATCGACATGAAGGATGGCGTCGCCGATGTGCGCATGATCCGCGCCGATAAGATGAATGCGCTGGATGAAGCCATGTTCGACGGCCTGGTCGAAGCAGGCGAAAAACTGATGGCCATGAAGGGACTTCGCGCAGTCGTTCTCTCGGGCGAGGGACGCGCCTTCTGCGCCGGCCTCGACATGGGCCGCTTCGAGGCCATGAAAACGCAAGGCGCGCAGATCGCCGGCGCGCGCGACCTGCGCGCCCGCACGCACGGGCCGGCCAACAAGCCGCAATGGGCCGCCTGGGTGTGGCGCGAACTGCCCGTGCCGGTCATTGCGGCCGTGCATGGCGTGGCGCTTGGCGGCGGCTTTCAGCTCGCGCTCGGCGCCGACATGCGCTACGCAACGCCCGATTGCAAAATGTCGATCCTGGAAATCCGCTGGGGTCTCGTCCCCGATGTCGCGGGCACGCAGATCATGCGCCATCTCGCCCGCGAGGATATTGTCCGCGAACTCACCTATAGCGGGCGCATTTTCAGCGGCGAGGAAGGCTTCCAATATGGCTTCGTCACCCGCGTGACAGCCGACCCGCGCGCAGCCGCGCTGGAGACCGCCCGCGAAATCGCAAGCAAAAACCCCCACGCAATCCGCGCCGCCAAGCGTCTGCTCAATCTGGCGGTCGTCACCGATGTCCAGACCGGCCTCGAGGCGGAATCGGTGGAGCAATTCGCTCTGATCGGCAGCCCGAACCAGATCGAGGCGGTCAAGGCGCAGATGGAAAAGCGCGCGGCGAATTTTACGGAAGTCTGAGAACGGCTTTCCGCCCCCTGAACCTGCCCTCCCCTTGCGGGGAGAGCCGGGCGGGGGCGGCAACCTTCGCCCGCCCGCCCGGCGCTCGCCCCGGCGGGAAAGCGGGCTTTCCCGAAACTTGCCTACCCGAGCCCGTTTTTGCTATTGCGGCGCATCTCCGCTCGCCAGGCATCCGGCCCGTTTGGCCGCCAGGCGTCCGGCCCGTTTGTCGCGCGAAAATTTTCCGCGCGACGACCCCAAGGGCGCCAGCGCCCGGATTTGAGGAAAATTCATGGCCAAGCGCGCGCTCCTGACCGGCATTACGGGCCAGGATGGGGCTTATCTCTCGCAATTGCTCGTCGACAAGGGCTACGAGGTTTTCGGCGTTATCCGCCGGTCCTCGCATCGCGGCGTCGAGGACCACCGCCTGCGCTGGCTTGGCGTCGCCGACAAGGTGACCCTGCTCGACGGCGACATGGGCGATCTGTCCAGTCTGGTGCGCATCGTCAAGGAAACGCAGCCCGACGAAATCTACAATCTCGCCGCCCAGAGCTTCGTCGCCTCCTCCTGGCGCCAACCGATCCACACCGCCCACATCACCGCGACCGGCGTCACCAACATGCTGGAGGCCATGCGCGCGGAGGCGCCCGAGGCGCGCTTCTACCAGGCCTCGTCCTCGGAAATGTTCGGCCTGATCCAGCAGGACCGCCAGAACGAAAACACACCCTTCTATCCACGCAGCCCCTATGCCGTGGCCAAGCTCTACGGCCACTGGATCACCATCAATTACCGCGAGAGCTTCGGCTTCCACGCCTCCTCGGGCATTCTCTTCAATCACGAGAGCCCGCTGCGCGGCATCGAATTCGTCACCCGCAAGGTCACCGACGCCGTCGCGCGCATAAAACTCGGCAAGCAGCGGGAATTGCGCCTCGGCAATATCGACGCCAAGCGCGACTGGGGCCATGCGCGCGATTATGTGCAGGCCATGTGGCTGATGCTGCAACAGGACAAGCCCGACGATTATGTCGTGGCCACCGGGGTGACCACCACGGTGCGCGACATGTGCCGCATCGCCTTCGACCATGCCGGCCTCGACATGGACAAGCATGTCGTGATCGATCCTGCTTTCTATCGCCCGGCGGAAGTCGACGTGCTGCTCGGCAATCCCGACAAGGCGAAGACCAAGCTCGGCTGGACCCCGCAAACGACGCTCGAACAGATGATCAAGGAAATGCTCGAGGCAGACCTCGAGCGCGTCAAGAATTCCGAAACGCTCTGAATCGAGGCGCACGATGTCGCTTCGCTATCAGCGCATATTGTTGACCGGCGGAACCGGCTTCGTCGGCGGCTATCTTGCGCCTGCAATCGAAGCGGCCTGGCCCGGCGCGGAACGCATTCTGCTGCGACGCCCCGGCGAGACCGTGGTGCGCGAAGGCTGGCGGACGCTCGACGCCGAAGTGACCGACAGTTCGGCCATCGGCGCCATGATCGCGGATTTCAGGCCCGATCTCGTATTGCACCTGGCCGCCCAGGCCGCCATCGGCGCAAGCGCGCAAATGGCCGAGGCCACATGGCGCGTCAATTTCGGCGGCACGCTGGAGCTGGCGCACGCCTGCCAGTGCGCCTGCCCGGACACGACCTTCTTTTTCGTCTCGTCCTCCGAAGTCTACGGCTGGAGTTTTCGCGAAGGCGTGGCGAACGAGGAGACCCCCCTGCGTCCGATGAACGCCTATGCCCGGGCGAAGGCCGCAGCGGAGGCCATGCTGCCGGACGTGCTGCCCCGGGCCCGCCTGCTGATCGCCCGCCCCTTCAATCATACCGGCCCCGGCCAGGACGTGCGCTTCGTCCTGCCCTCGCTTGCGCAGCAGATCGCCGACATCGAGGCCGGGCGCCGCCCGGCGCGCCTCGAACTCGGCAATATCGAGGCCAGTCGCGACTTTCTTGACGTGCGCGACGTTTGCGCCGCCTATATCGCCATGCTCGCCCAGCCCGCACAGGCCGCCCAGCGCGACGTCTACAATGTCGCCTCCGGCGCCTCCTATCGCATCCGCGATCTCGTGGAGAAGTTTCGCGCCCATGCAGAGCGCGCTTTCGAGGTCTCCATCGATCCGAAGCGTCTGCGCCCCAGCGACATTCCCACAGCGGTCGGCTCGGCCGGACGGCTCGAACGGGCCACCGGCTGGAAGCCGACCATCGGCGTCGACGCTATCGTCGAGGCGCTGCTTGCGCATTGGCGCGCGGCAAGCAAATCGCACATGGCCTGAGCATGGGCGGGGCGAACCGGGATCCGGCCGGATCCGACAAGACCGGCGCCGACCGCATCCGCATTCTCGAATTCCAGGCAGATCAGCTCCGGCGCGAACTCGAGCGCCTCGAAAAACAGCACGCCGAAGCCGTTTACAGCGTCGCCTGGCATGCGGCCTGGCCGATCCGGTTCGTCGAACGCGCGATAAGGCGTCTGTTTGCCCCAGCACAAGCCCGTCCCGCCGAAACGCCCGAACCCGCATCGCCCGCCCCCCGCGCGCGGGCGATGCAAAAGGCGCCGCCCGCCAGGCTTCTGATCGACGTCACCGCAATCGTCGCCCACGACGACAAAACCGGCATCCAGAGGGTCGTGCGGCAGGTCGTGCGCGCGCTCTACGCGGAAGACGTTTCCCGAAGCGCCGCCCCTCAAGACGCCGCCCCTCAAGACGCTGCGCGCCAAACCCTCGTCCCGGTCGCCGTGCGTTTGCAGGACGGGCGTTTATGGACCTGCGAGGCCTATGTCGCCTCGGAAACCGGCCGCCCGACCGCCGGCCCCGACAGGCCGCTCGCAATAGAGAGCGGCGACCGCCTGCTGATGCTCGACAATTCCTGGGGGAATTTTGCGGCCTTTGCCGGCGTATTCGAGGATATCAGGCGAAACGGCGGGGAAATCGTCTCCTGCATCTACGATCTCATTCCACAGCTCTACAAGGGCGCTTCCGTCGGCGCGGTGCCGCAGGTGCACCTGGCCTGGCTGAAGGCGGCGCTCCTCGAAAGCGACGTGATGATCGCGATTTCGCGCACGGTCGCAGAGGAGCTTCTGGCCTTTGTCGCCGCCCATGATTTGCCCCATCGCGCCGGCCTGAAAATCGGCTGGTTCCATTGCGGCTCGGACATCGCTCCGGCAGGCGCGGGCGCGCCGGCGCCTGCGGTCGCCGCCGCCTTTGCCGGCCCTGCGCCCACTTTCCTGCTTGTCGGCACGCTGGAGCCGCGCAAGGGCCATGCAATCGCCCTTGCCGCCTTCGACGCATTGTGGCGCGACGGCGTGGATGCGCGCCTCGTCTTCATCGGGCGACGCGGCTGGCATGTCGAGGCTATCGTCGACGACATGATGGCGAGCCCTGAATTCGGCGGCCGTCTCCACTGGTTCGACGCCGCCGGCGACGCCGATCTCGCCTACGCCTACGACCATTGCGCAGCCGCGCTTGCGCCCTCCTACGCTGAAGGCTTCGGCCTGCCGGTGGCCGAAGCCGCCTGGCGCGGCAAGCCGGCGCTGTGCAGCGACATCCCGGTTTTCCGCGAGATCGGCGGGGAAGGCGCGCTTTATTTCCGCGTCAACGATAGCGCCGCGCTCGCAAATCTCGTCCACGATTTTCTGGCCGGACGCAAAAAGGCCGACCCCGCGCGCGTCGTGCGGCCAACCTGGCGGCAGGCGGCCTTGCGGATCGTCGATATCGTTGCGCGCGGCGACTGGCTGGCGATCCTGCCTTAGATCGGCATGATTTTTGCCGCCCCGCGAAAATCGGCTAAGCTGAACGATCTTGTCGATAGTAAAGACTTGAGGATTAAAGACTTGGAGCGGGCGCGTTTAGGCGCGTCGAAGGGCGTCCGCCCCGTATCGAAGGTTTTGCTTGTATAAAGGCCGCCGTTTGTTCATTTTCTTGCAAGAATCGCGCATGACTTTTGCCAATTCCGCCGGAAATCGAGGCGCCGTATTGAAAGCCTCACCCCATTACCATGTGCGCCGGCCAGATATGGAGACGCTTTGCGCGCAATTGAATCCGATGCCGGAATGAACGGAACTCTGGCCCGCCACGGCCTCGGCTTTGCCTTGATGACTGCTGAGGGCGCCCTTCTGGCGCGCGCCGGCGCCTCGCTCGACTGGCTGCCCGAAATCGGCGGCGATTGTCTGGCTACCCCCCTGCTGTTCGGCATGGCCGGGGAGCTTGCCGCCCTGCGCGCCGGCGCGCGCGACATTATCGCCCTGCCCGGCGTCGGCGTCGGCCAGGACGAAAAGATCAGCCTCACCATTGTCTGGGACGAGGACGGGGAGCGGTTTTCGATTGCAGCCGCCCGCGCCTTCGGCGCAAGCGAAACCGAGACCATGCTGTTGCGCGAACGCCGCGAACGGCGTCTGGCCGGCGAGCAGGCGGAAGCTGCCCGCCGGCGCGCCAATATCAGCGACGCCCTCTACCGCGACATCGTCGAATCGAGCGGCGATCTCGTACTGCGCGCAACCATCGATGGCGCTATCTCCTTCGCCAACGCCCACGCCCGCGCATTCTGCGGCCGCGACCTCGCCCATATCGTGGGCGCGCGCCTGACCGATGTTTTCGCGCCCACCGACGGTCTCGCCTGGCCCGCCCTCGAAAACGGCGCGGGTGAAGCCTCCTTTGAACAGGAGCTCGTCGCAGCGGACGGCCGCGCGGCCTGGATCATGTGGCGTCTGGCCTGGCTCGGAAGCGGCGATGGCCCTGCGGAGTTTCAGGCGATCGGGCGCGACATCACGCGGTTGCGCGAATTGCAGGCCCAGATCGAACGCGCGCAGGCCCACACCCGGCAGGCCCTGCTGATGCGCGAGCGCCTGACCATCGCCCACGACCTGCATGACACGATCGTTCACGCCCTGGTCGCGGTCATCACCCAATTGCGTCTGGTGCGCAAAATGGCCGAGCGCGCGCCCGAGCGCGTTCTCGACGAACTTGCCCGCGCCGAGGAGGCGGCAAGCGCAGGGCTGGCGCGCGGACGCGAGGCGCTGGGCCAGGTACGCTTCCAGCGCGCCGGCGACGAGGGGCTGGAAACCGCGCTGCGCCGGGCCGGCGCCCGATTTGCCGAACGCAACGGCATGCCGGTGGATATCGCCGTCGGCGAGCCCGTTTCCGCCGTTCAAGGCGAGCAGGCCGAGCGGCTCTACCGTATCGTCGAGGAGGCTTTACGCAATGTCGAACGCCATGCCGCAGCCCACCGCGTGCGGATCGCAGCCGAAATCCGCGGCGCAGACGTGGCCATTGAAATCGCCGACGACGGGCGCGGATTTGACGCCGGCGCCGCTCATCCCGGACATTATGGGCTTGCGGGCATGGCCGAACAGGCTCACATGATCGGAGGAACTTTCTCGGTCGAGACCAGCCCGGGCCAAGGCGCGCGCCTTTCAATCCGCGCGCCGATACTTCATCAGGAGCGATAGAATGTCAGGGACACCGGGCGACAAAGGGGCGACCCGCGTCATGATTGTCGAAGATCAGCAATTGATCCGGCGCGCTTTCAAAACCATGCTTTCGCTCGAACCCGACCTCGATGTCGTGGCCGAAGCCGGCGACGGTCAGGAAGCCGTGCGGCTCGCCAAGCTCACCCGTCCCGACGTGATCCTGATGGATCTGCAAATGCCCCGGCTCGGCGGCGTGGCCGCCACCCGCCAGATCGTCGCCGATCTGCCCGACGCCCGCATCATCGTGCTCACGACCTTCGACACCGACGAAATGGTGCTCGACGCCATTTCGGCGGGCGCAGCCGCCTATTTGCTGAAAGACGCGGCCGAAGCCGACATTCTGGCCACGATCCGCGGCGAGACCCGGCTTGCGCCTTCTGTCGCCGCGACCCTGATCGGCACCGTGCGGCGCACCCACAGGAGCGCCGATGAATCAACCGTTCCCGACGACAGCGAACCGCTCACCGACCGCGAAAACAGCATTCTGCGGCTGGTCGCGATCGGGCGCAGCAACAAGGAAATCGCCAACGAACTGAATCTCGCCGAAGGAACGGTCAAGAATTACGTCAGCCGCATCATGGACAAGCTCAATGTGCGTTCGCGGACAGAACTGGCGGTGAAGGCGGTAAAAACCAACAAAAACTGACCGGAAATGACGAACGACATGGAGCCTCGGTGACCATCGTCAGATGAAGGATTGCAAGCTGGATGGGATTTAGGTGTAGACGTTCAATCCGAGACGCCGGCGATGTCCAATCCCTGTGCGCGCGCAAACGGCGCGCTTGATTCAAAGCCAGCCTGTTCTGCGCCTTCGCGCGAAAACGTCCCGCAATCCATTGCAATCCTGACCAGCGACAAAGCGACCGCCCGGGCGCTTGTGGACGCCAGCGAACGCATGTCCGCCCTCCATTGCCACGCGCGGACCGTCACAGCCGGCGCCCCCTCTCCTGCGCCCGGCCTGCGCCCTGGTGAAATATTGATAGTCGACGCTGCGCACACGCCCGAAACTTTCGCCGAACTGGCTTTCGACGCCGCAACGCCCTGCATCGCCATCGTCCGCGACCCCGCCCGCGACGAGGAAAGCCCGATCATGGCCGCAGCCCATGCCCGGCTGTTGCACGAAAACCTGTCGCCGGCGGCGCTGGAGCTTGCTATCCGCACGGCGCTCCACAATTGTCTTGCGCTGACGGCTGCGCGCAACGCCGCGCAAGCGCAGAGCCGCGCGCTTGCCGCCGTGCGCGAAAACCAGCGTCGCATGGTCGAGGAAATCGCGCCGATCGCCCGCATGCTCGACGATCTGCTCGATATTCTCGAGCGGCAAGGCGCCAGCGTCCCGACGCCCGGCCAGTTTGAATTGCTGTGCGACTGGACCAACGATCTGGTGCGCGCGGTCCACCGCACTCAAGACGCTTCCGGCCTGCCGATTCGCGCCCGCGCCGATCTCGGCGCCATCGTCGAGGACGCAGCCGCCCGCCTGCGCGAAAAATGCGACGGCCTTGGCCATACGATCGTCCTGTCAGGCGCCGCCGAGGCGATCCCGGTCTCCAGCGATCCCTTGCAGCTCCAGATCGCCGTGCGAAACCTCATGGACGCCGTGCTCGAGCGCGAAGGGCGCGATCGCCGCATCGACATCGTTCTGTGGCGGTCGATGGAAAAATGCCGGCTCGCCTTTGTCAGCGGCCAACCGACGCAACGCGGCGCAACTGTCGATCGGGACGCCGGTTCGCCGCGCATCCGCCCCGTGGGTCCGGCGGACGCAAATTACGTGGGCGCGCTCGCGCAATTGCGCGATCTCGGCGCCGATGTCGAGGCCAATTGCGCCAGCGCCTTCGGGTCGAGCCTGGTGGTGTCCTTGCCGACCGAACTGGGGCCGGTCCATCCGTTCCGGTAAAAACAAGCCGGCGCCGCAAAGCCGCGCAAATAACGGCAAGGGCCGCTTGCACGGGCAACCGGATAAAGCCCTGCGCGGACAAATAGAATAAAACACCGCCTGCGCGGCGCATATTTTTGAAAACGCCGCCTCGCCTGGCGGCAAAAAACGTCAGAGCGTCAGAAAGCCCAGAATGACGATGCAGACGATGCTGGCCACCGTACCCCATTTGAACAGGGCGACAAAAAGCTCGTAAGTCTTTTCGTGCTCGGCGTAATCCATATCCGGATGGCCGTTGCTGGAAACCTCGTTCGCCATGCTCCCCTCGCGTTTTACGTTTTTCTCGCTCTCTCATAGCCGAGGGCGCCTGCCGCTGCAACGGTCCCTGTAGCCGTTCCCGGCGAAATCAGTCCAGTCCCGCCGCCGCAAGCGCCTGGCGCTGCGCCGTGGCGAGCGCCGCCTGCTGAAAATCGCCGAGCGCCTCCTCGAACATGCGGTGATAATTGAGTTCGGCCGCCAGATGCAAAAAGACCGCGCCGAGACCTACCGCCGCGCGGTCCAGAAACACGAATTCGCGCGGCACGGTGACCGGCCCCTTGGTTTTCAGCGCCTGATGCACCTGAAAAGCCTCGCGCCGGCCATATTTGCCGGGCTCCACGCCGTCGGCTACCGAGCGCACGCGGTCTTCCAGCAGCGGCCCGTAGATGAAGCGCGCCCAGACGTTCAATGTGTCGATGACATCGCGTTTCAGCCCGCGAAATCCCCAGGTCTCGTAGGCGTGAACGATACGCGCCTCGTCATTGGCCTGAAGGCCGCGATAGAGATCGACGACGCCGCCGACAAAGGACGGCGGAAAGATGCGCACGCACCAGTAGTCGAGCAGATTTATGCCCTCGCCCTCCCCGAAAACGCTGTAATTGCCGAGATGCGGGTCGCCGTGAATGACGCCGAAGCGCGAGAACGGCAGCCACCAGGCCGTAAACATGGCGGCGCCGATGCGATTGCGGACTTCGAGCGGCGCGCTCCTGAAATTCAGCAGCTTTTCGCCCTCCAGCCAGTCCATCGTCAAAAGCCGGCCCGTCGAGAGCTCTGGCCGCACGCCGGGCGTGCGCACGTTTTTCGCATCCGCCAGCATGCGGCGATAAAGCGCAGCATGCTTGGCCTCGCGAAAATAATCGAGTTCCTCGCGCACCCTTGCGCCGATTTCCTTGGCCGCCTCCGTCGTGTCGATGACCGGCTCGAAGCGCCGGTGAATGGAAAAGAGAATGTCGAGTTGCCTGAGATCGGCCTCGACCGCCGATTTCATGTCAGGATATTGCAGCTTGCACGCCAGCAACGCGCCGTCGCGCGCAACCGCCCGGTGCACCTGGCCGAGCGAGGCCGCCGCCGTCGGCTTCAGGTCGAAGGACTTGAACCGTTTCTGCCAGTCCGGCCCAAGTTCGGCCTGCATCCGCCGCTTGACGAAGGCCGCGCCCATCGGCGGCGCATCCGACTGTAGTTTGGAGAGTTCGTCGGCATATTCGGACGGCAGCAGGTCGGGGATGGTCGCCATCAATTGCGCGACCTTCATGAGCGGCCCCTTGAGCCCGCCAAGCGCCCTGGCCAGCGCCGCGGCGTTGGTGGCGTCCCGCTTGGCGGTGCGCCCGCCGGTAAGCTGCTGCGCGGCGAACCGCGCGGCTGCGCCCCCGACATTGGCGCCGACTTTGGCGTAGCGGGCGGCGCGGGCGGAAAATCTGTTGGCTTCGCGATCTGTCATGGGAACAACTTAAGGACCGCGCCGGTCCATTTCACCTTGTCGGCGAACAAGTCCACGCCATTAATTCCGGTCGCCGGGAAAGCTGATCGCCATGCAGGGAGCCGCGACTGCATTCGCCGCCGCAGATCGGGAGGCCGCATGAACGCCCGCAGCTAGGGCAATTTCAGGATAAATGGACGTCGCTTGTCCGCCCGGAATTGCTCTAAGCCTCCATCCCCTCCAGTTCCGCAATCAGTTCCTCGATCATCGACAGGCCGATATTCCAGAAGGCGGGATCGGTGGCGTCGAGCCCGAAGGGAGCCAGCAATTCCGAATGGTGCTTGGCGCCGCCGGCCTTCAGCATGTCGAAATAGCGTTCGACAAAGCCCTGTTCGGCGCGCTGGTAGACGCCGTAGAGCGAATTGACCAGACAATCGCCGAACGCATAGGCGTAAACGTAGAAAGGCGCGTGGATGAAATGCGGGATATAGGCCCAGAAGGTCTCGTATCCCGGTTGCAGCCTGATCGCAGGCCCCAGACTTTCGCCCTGCACGCTCATCCACACGTCGCACAATTGCTCGGCCGTCAATTCGCCTTCGCGCCGGCGCGTATGGACTTCGCGCTCGAACGTATAGAAGGCGATCTGCCGCACGACCGTATTGATCATGTCCTCGACCTTCGAGGCGAGCAGCGCGCGGCGCTGGGCGACATCTTCGGTCTTGGCCAGCAATGCGCGAAACGTCAGCATTTCGCCGAACACGCTTGCGGTCTCGGCCAAAGTCAGCGGCGTCTGCGCCATCAAGGCGCCCTGTCCGGCCGCCAGCACCTGATGCACGCCGTGACCGAGTTCGTGGGCGAGCGTCATCACGTCGCGCGGCTTGCCCTGATAATTGAGCAGAACGAAGGGATGCGCGGAAGGCACGGTGGGATGCGCAAAGGCGCCCGGCGCCTTGCCCGGCCGCACCGGAGCGTCGATCCAGTTTTCATCGAAGAACTTTCGCGCAATGCCGGCCATCTCGGGCGAAAAGCCCGCATAGGCCGACAGCACCGTCTCGCGTGCGTCGCTCCAGGAATAGACGCGCTGCGGCGCCTGCGGCAGCGGCGCATTGCGGTCCCAATGGTTGAGCGCGTCCTTGCCGAACCATTTCGCCTTGAGCCTGTAATAGCGGTGCGACAGACGCGGATAGGCCGCCCGCACCGCCGCCACCAGCGCATCCACCACCTGCCGCTCGACGCGATTGGCCAGATGCCGGGAATCCGCGACATCGCCGAATTTGCGCCAGCGGTCGGAAATCTCCTTGTCCTTGGCCAGCGTATTGGTGACGAGCGAAAAGACGCGCAGATTGTCTTTCAAGGTGGCAGCGATTGCATCGGAAGCCTTGTGGCGGACCTCCTCGCTGGCGTCCTGCATCATCGACAGGGTCGGCTCGATCGTCTGGAACGTGCCGTCGATCTCGAACCGCAGACTGGCGATGGTCTCGTCGAACAGGCGGTTCCAGGCGCCGTGCCCGGTCACCGATTTCTCGTGAAAGAGCTGCTCTATATTGTCATCGAGTTCGTGCGGCTTGTCCTTGCGGATGTCGGTCAGCCACGGCTTCCAGCGTTCGAGCGGGCCGGCGCCGACGGCTTTCTCGATCAGCGCGTCGTCGATGCGATTGAGTTCGAGCTGAAAGAACAGGAGATCGGTGGAATAGGCCGTCGCCTTGTCCTGCGTGTCGCCATAGAATTTGGCGCAGACCGGATCGGTCGTATCGCCCGCGTAGACCAGCCCCGCATAGCTCGTCAGCCGTCCGAGCAGATCCTGCAAGGCCTCGAATTCGCCGATCGCCTCCGCCAATTGCCCGGAGGCCGCCGGCCCTTGCGCCGCCTCGGCGAGCTTGCCGCGCCATTTCGCGGCGAACGCCCGGCATTCGCTCTCTGCGCGCTTGAGATCGGCGGAAAACTGCGGCGAATCGAGCCCGCTATAGAGCGCCTCGAGGTTCCATTCGGGCAGCGCCCCGAGGTTTGTGGTCGCGGTCATGGACGCTCCATCGTGAATCAGCTTGCCCTAATATAGAGGCTGGCCCGCGCTTTCGCGCCAGACGCCCATTATATCCCCAGAAACCGGGCCTTTTACGGAAATTGTCCCGTATAGCGACAAGTTCGGAGCCTCCATTAATTGGGCATTTACCCTAATCGTCGAGCATCCCCCTTCGACAGGCGCCCGGCCCGCCCGAAAGAGGACTTGATGATTTCGACCATTTTGATTGCTGACGACGATCCGGTTCAACGCCGTCTGCTCGAAGCTATGATCCGGCGGTTTGGATACCAGGTCGAAACGGTGGAAAGCGGAGATCAGGCGCTCGCGCGCCTCGAGCGTCCCGAAGGACCGGCCATCGACCTCATCGTCCTAGATCTCGTCATGCCCGATCTCGACGGGATGGGCGTGCTCGCCAGGATGCGCGAGCGCAAGAACAACACGCCCGTCATCGTCCAGACCGCGCATGGCTCCATCGAAGCCGTCATTTCGGCCATGCGCGCAGGCGCCTATGATTTCGTGGTCAAGCCCGTCGGCGCGGAACGCCTGCAATTCTCCATCAAGAACGCTCTGCGCGCCGATGCCCTGGAAGAAGAAATCCGCCGCATCAACCGCCGCGCCACCGGCACGCTCACATTCAAGGATCTCGTCTATTCCGGCGAGGAAATGTCGCGCATCGTGCGGCTGGGCGAGCGCGCCGCCAAATCGACCATTCCCGTCCTGCTGGAAGGCGAATCCGGCGTCGGCAAGGAACTGGTCGCGCGCGCCATTCAGGGCGGCTCGGATCGCAAGGGGCGCCCTTTCGTAACCGTGAATTGCGGCGCGCTGCCCGAAAACCTCGTGGAATCCATTCTGTTCGGCCACGAGAAAGGCGCCTTTACCGGCGCGGTCGAAAAGCACGTCGGAAAGTTTCAGGAGGCCAACGGCGGCACGCTGTTTCTGGACGAGATCGGCGAATTGCCGCTCGAGACCCAGGTCAAGCTCCTGCGCGCGCTTCAGGAAGGCGAGATCGATTCCATCGGCGCCAAACGTCCGGTGCGCGTCGATGTCCGCATCATCTCCGCCACCAACCAGAATCTCATCGAACTGGTCAAATCCGGCAAGTTCCGCGAAGACCTCTATTACCGCCTCAACGTCTTCCCCATCACCATCCCGCCGCTGCGGGCGCGCAAGGGCGATATCGGCGAATTGTCGCGCCGCTTTTGCGCACGCTTTGCAGCCGAAGAAGGCAAGAAGATACGCGGTCTCACGGCGGCGACCCTCTCCCTGCTCGCCGCCTACGACTGGCCCGGCAATGTCCGCCAGCTCGAAAACGCCCTTTTCCGCGCCGTGGTTCTATCGGATGGCGACGAATTGACGGTTTCCGAATTTCCCCAGATCGCAGCCCAGGTCGAAGGTTACGACGTGCGTGTGCCCATGGCGCCGGCGCCTGCGGCCGCCACCCGCGTCGAACGCGAGATCGTGCGCGTGGAAGTGCGCGATCCCAACACCCGGAAAATGCTCGACGAGCACGGCGAGGTGCGCAAGCTCGAAGACCTCGAGGCCGAATCCATCAAATTTGCGCTTGCCCATTACCGCGGGCAAATGTCGGAAATGGCGCGCCGCCTCGGCATCGGCCGCTCGACTCTCTACCGCAAGATGAAGGAATACGGCCTCGATCAGGACGACGACAAGATGGTCGGCGACGCGACAGCCGGAGATGAGGGCCAAGCCGCCTGAGCTTCAAGACGCCCGAACGTCTGTCCCGGTCGCGGCAAGCTTACCGCACGGCGACAATGAACAGACGCGGATAGGGCAGCAAAATCTTGCCGTCCGCACGCGGCGTATATTCCTTGACGATCTCGCTGCGATAGGACGCCAGAAAGCTCTCGCGCTCGGCCTCGCTGAGCGGATTGAGGAAGGGCCGCAATGCAGACCCCGCAAACCATTCGACCACGCCCTGCGCGCCGTCGAGTTCATAGAGATACGTCGTGCGCCAGAGTTCGAGGCGCGTGCAATGCGGGCGCAACCAGTCGTAATAATCCAGCGCCTCGGCAATGATCGCGCGCGATTTCACGACCGGCATGAGGCGTTCGCGCCAGGGGCCGTCGACCGCGATCATACGCATGAGCGCATGGGCGGTTGCGCGGCCGGCGTCGGGCATCTGCACGGCCAGGCGCCCGCCTTGCGGCAGATAGGACATCAGACGCGCAAAAAGCGCAGGATGATCGGGCACGAATTGCAGCACTGAATTGGCGAAGATGAGATCGGGCGTGTGATCTGGCTGGAAATCGCGGACGCCCTCGCGCTGAAAATGCGCCTTGGGCACGCGCTGTCGCGCATACGCAAGCATGGGCTCGGACGTGTCGAGACCGATCAGTTCGGCGTCCGGAAAACTTTGATGCAAAAGCTCCGTGCTGTTGCCCGGCCCGCAGCCCAGATCGTATGCGAGCGCGGTGCGTCCGCTCGTCACTTGCGCCAGAAGATCGCGCGCCGCCCGCGCCCGTTCGTCCTCGAATTTCAGATAAAGGGCCGGATTCCAGTCGATCTGCGCCCGCTCAAGCGGCTCGGCCGTCTCGTCCATCGCAACCCTCCGAACAGGTACAATGCGTAGCATCCTACCTGATCGTCGTCAGATCGTTCGGGTTGTCAATCAAAATGTTCTTTTTGAAGAACGGGCAAAACGTTGTTTTTGAAGAATGGATTTGAGCGCCGCCAAATCGAGGCGCGACGCCGGACCAAAGCAGCTTACGCTGCCGATTTTCCGGAACAAAGCAGCTTACGCCGCCGCTTTCCCGAGACGAAGCAGCTTACGCTGCCGCTTTCCCGAGACGAAGCAGCTTACGCTGCTTCTATGGCCTCCTCGTCGCAGATGATCTTGGCGGCCTCGGCGCTTTCGCGCGCCACATCCACCTTGAGGTGCTTGACCGGCGCCGCCGTCTTCCCGCCTTCCGCAAAATGATCGAAGAAGATGCGCATGACGGCGCTCACCCCGACCGGCGTCAGTTGCCGCATGGATTCGGCATAGAATTTCGCCGCGTTCGGCCCGAAATTCACGACATCGTAGGAGGGGAAGTAAGCGATGTTTTCGCGCGCGGCGGACACTTCGTCGGCGGCCACCCGCAGAATGGATTTCGACGCCGAATTCGACACCAGCACATGACGCGGAACCTGCGTCGCAGCGATCGGCACCGGCGAGACCGACGTGATGATCCGCGCCTTGGGATTGATCGCGCGCAGCTTGTCGACAAAGGCGAGGAAATCGCCGGAGACTTCCGACACGCGCGAGTTCCAGAAAACGTATTTTTCCGGATCGTATTCGCCGCCGTCGACGCCGGGCGCAATTTGCAGCACCGCGCCGTCGGCCTTGTGCACCCAGGCTTCCGTCAGCCCGAAGGTGAACAGGAAGACGTCCAGCGTCTGGAACATTTTCCGCACCATCCCCAGATGCTTTTCCCGGTCGGCGCGCACCTCCTCCGGCGTTGCGAAGCCGTCCGGATTGACGCGCGGGCGGAACGGATCGACGAAACGCCCGTCCTTGCGCGTCCACACGTCCAGTTGCGGCTTGAACAGGCCGAAGGCCCTGTCGAACAACTGGAGCAATTGCCGCGTCGTGTAGATATTGCCGTAGCGGCAGGAATAGACGCCGTATTGCTGATGCTCGGCCTCGGCTGCGTCCATGCCCGCCGGCGCGGTCTCCGTCTGGTAGTAATGGAAACCGCTGAGCTGAAGGCGCTTGGCCAGATGCTGGGCAAAGCACGAGCCGCCTGTCGCCACCTTGTCGGAAGGCGAGATTCGGAATGGCAGGTCGATGATCGGGTCGATGGCGAACGGCGGCAGGCCGGCGACGGCCTTGCGCCAGAACCGATGGTCGGGTAGGTCGCTGTATGGATTGGAGGACAAGGGGATTCTCCTGAGCCTTGCGCCAAAATAGGCGCGCCGCCCCCGCTTGTCACGCCGGAGATTTTCTCCGGCTGGCAGCATCGGGCGCAATCATCCTGCGCCCGGCCGTCAAGCGCGCCCTGAGATTTGAGGACGCGATCAAAGCATCCAGCGCCCAATTCCCGGAGCGCGCAAAGCGTTGAGTGCCGCACGACCATGTTTTCCATGCTCGACCGCCAGATTGCGCGCCATTGGCGGAACAAAAAATGGGGCCGCCCGAAAGCGCAAGGCGGCAAGGCCGCCCGCCGCGTCGCCGTCGTCGGCAATTGCCAGAGCTGGGGCTATGCTTTCGCCATGAAAGTGTTCGACCCCTCTCTCGTGGTCGACCGCTACCCCCTGACCTCCCCCTCGCTCACCGACTACAAGACGCTGCGCGCCGCGCTTGACGACTACGACATTGTATTTTCGCAAGATTTCGGCGCACAAATCCTGCGCGACAAGGCGACGTCGGACAGGCTGTTCGCCGACATGCCCGATATCAGGCGCCTGCCCACCGTCAGTTTCTACGGCTTCCATCCCGACACGATCCATCTCCTCGACCCGACGAAAGACAATCGCTTCATCCTCGGGGCGACCGGCGCCTATCATTCCGCGCTCACGCTGTTTGGCCATATCAGGGGCTTTTCGGTCGAGCAGACCCAGGCGCTGTTCACGCAGGAGGCTTTCGGCTTTCTCGGCTATTTCGACATCTGGTCGGGCGCGGTCCAGGAAGTGCTGCGCGCGGGCGAGGCCGCAGGGCTCAGGCTCGACGAGGCGATGACAGCCTGGGCGCGCGGGCGCGCCTTCATGTACACGCCCGCCCACCCCCATCCGCAGGTCATGTTCGACATCGCCCGCCTTGCCATGGACAAGGCCGGCATGCCCCGGCAATCGCTCGAAACCGGCGATTACGGGGTCGACGATCTGTCGCGCGAATATATCCTGCCGGTCTACCCGCCGCTTGCCGAATATTACGGCCTGCGCGGCTCCACGGTGTTCAAGCTCGCCCATTTCAAGTTCAGCCGCGGTATTGGCGAATTGTTCGACCTGCCCGAATATATCGCGCGCTCCTATGCCTTCTATGCCCAGCGCCGCCGCGAGCAGCTCGTCCACGAGCGTGTTGACCAATGGCTGGCCGACGAGGAAGTTTCGAGGACGCTCGCCCATCTGTCCTCGCAGGAGCTTCGCCGCCGGGCGCTTTCGCGCTGAGGCGCGCCCGTAAGCCATTCGCACGCCACCGATAATCGCCAGCTTGTCAGCGCGCCCGTCTGCCTTTACCCCTGCCGCCAATGCTTTCCGAGATCGACCACCAAATCCTGCACGTTCTGGGTCGCCGCCTGCTCGGCCGCGACAAGGGCGCGCCGCGCATCGCGGTCGTCGGCAATTGCCAGAGCTTCGGCATTGCCTACGGCATGAAACTGTTGATCCCGCAGGCGCATATCGACCGCTTCACCATCGTGCGCAAGGGCGTGACCACGCTCGACAGGCTGGCCAAAACGCTTGGCCGCTACGATCACGTCTTCTCGCTCGAATTCCAGCCTGGCTTCGTGCGCGGCGGCGGCTGGGAGGAATTGAAGGCGCTCCTGCCGGATGTCGCGCCCATTCCGAGCATCGTCTTTTCGGGCTTTCATCCCGACACCATCTACATTCTCGATCCCACGCGCGGCGGCTATCCGGTCGAGGGACCGACCGGCCCTTATCACTCGGCCATAGCGCTCTATGCCTTCCTGCGCGGCATGAGCGTCGAACAGACGATCGCCCTGTTCGGCGAGCCGCTGTTCGAGGCGCTCGGCTACTTCGACGTCTGGCAGGATTCTGCCCGCGAATTTCTCGATCTGGCCGCAGCCTCCGATCTCGACCTTTCGGCGGAACTCGTGCGCTGGAGCCGTTCGGGCCCCTTCATGTATTCCATGAACCACCCCAAGGCCCATGTCCTGTTCGACGTAGCCAAGGCGCTTCTGACGCGCGCCGGACTGAACACCGCCCCGGTCGAATTTTCCGATTTCGCCGTCGACGACATCGTGCGCGGCGTCGTCTTTCCGGTCTATCCGGAAATCGCCGAGCGCTACGGCCATCGCGGCAGCTACCTGTTCAAACGCTCCAATTACCGGCTTTCCCGCAACATCGGCCAATTCGACGATCTTGCCGCCTATATCGCGGGCTCCTTCGCCGTCTACGCCAAACATCAGCGCGCTCAGCTCATGGTCCCGCGCATGATCGATTGGGACGCAAACCCCGAAGTCGGCCGCCTCTTCGCTTTTCATGCAGCCGACGCCCTGACGCGGCGCTACGCCGCCGCGCAGGTCTGAAGCCCGGTCAGCCCCGCATGGTTGCGCAGGCGCGCCGCCGGACAATGTCAACGGCAGGCAACGCGAAATGTAGTTTTCAGTCCGAATTCCATCCCTGAAAGAAATCGTAAAAGGGTCGGCTTGATTTCTTCGACGATAAATAAAGACGCCTATACGCCTACCATCTTGAACTCTGGAATTCGCTCATATCTATCACGCTCCAACCAGTTCGATTTCTAGAGCATATCCCGAAAAAGTTGCAGGCTTTTACGGAAAATATATTGAAAACAACAAGATAGAGCACGTCACGCGATTCCGCGAGAATGTGACGCGCTCTAACGGAGCAAAACCTATGCGCGTTCGTTTCATTTCATTTCTGACGGCGGCGTTTCTGACAGGTTTTGCAGGCGTACCGGCCGCGCGGGCACAGACTTTCGACGCGGAGATCGACCTGCAAAACGAGTATACGCGCGGCGCCCGCATCATCTGCGGACGCACAGGCTGTAGCGACGTCACGCGCCAGAACCGGACACACCAGAACCAGACACGCCAGAACGAGCCCTACCGCGTCCAGCCCCGGCCGCGCTGGCGCGGGAATTACAGATAGTTTGCGCCAGCGCCGTCAGAGCGATCCGGTTTTTGGCGGGAAGGGCAATGGCCTGAAGCGGGCGCAAGGCGCCTACCATGTCATCCTCATGCCGCCGCGCCCGGAATAGACGGGATTGCCGGCGCCGAATTCGCCTTCAAACATGGCGTACAGGGCAAGCGTCTGCGTGATGGCGACATTGACGCCGCCCTTGACCTGCGCTGCATCGCGCGCGGGCCTTGCGCCAAGGACGGCGAAACTTGCGCCCGGCAGCATGGAGAGCGTCGCCGTCTGCGTCCGGCTCGCCGACCATTCGTGGCGCCAGGCAAGCGACATCCACGGCGACACGATGGCGCCGCCGAGATCGAGATTGGCTTGCGCTTTCAGGCCGACGAAACTCGGCGTGGACGCAATGCGCTGCCCGCCGAAGGAAAGGGCGAACAGGCCGATCCCGCCGGCCGCCTGTTCGATGAAAGGCTTGGTGTGGAGCTGTGCGATCTCGACCGCCGCAAACGGCGTGACCGCAAAATTCTCGAAGGCCACGCGCCGGCCGACCTCGAGGCGCGTGCGCACGTCCTCGCTGGTGAAACTGCCGCGCTCCGTCTCGCCGGGCAGCATGCCGATGGGCCCAAGCGCGCGCGTCGTCTTGTTGGAGAAATTGGAATAGGCGACGCTCGCGGTCGCATGAAAGCCGGCCACGCGAAAGCCGGTATAGGCGCCCACATGCACGCCACTCGCCGAGCCCCGCACATCGCCCGCATTGAACGTGCTCGACGAGCCGCCAAGCGCAAGCCCCATGAGCATATTCGTGCCCAGTTGATAATCGACGCCAAGCGCCCCGCCGTAAGAATTGAACTTCTGGCTGGCCGACCCTGCAATCGCATCGCCTTGCAGGCTTGCGCTGCCGCCGAAACCCGAGGCCCAGACGCGCCAGCGCTGCGCGCCGTCGTCGCGTTTTACGGGCGCGGGTTTGTAATGCTGGCGCGACACCGGCCATTTACTGCCCTCGACCCGCACGGGCGCATATTGGAACGGCGCAATCGGACGCACGACCTCGCCGCGCGTCTGGGAATCGCGCCACAGCGCCTGCTGATCGTCGAGTATCGAAGTAAAGAGATGGCCGGTCTGCATTGCGGCGTTGGCCGCGCCCGTCACAACGCCATCGCCCGAAAGCTGGGTGAGCGCGCCGGGCAGCGCGGCGTCTGCGGTCTGGTTGAGCGCAAGCAGCAATTGCCCGCCCGGACCGCCCGACAATTGGCTCGTGCCGGCGAATACGCCGTCTGCGACCGACAATTGATTGCGCGTAAGCGCAAAACCGCGGAAGTCGCGCAACAGCGCCGTCAGATAGATGTCGTTGGCGTCGGCGCTCAGCAGGCCCGTATATCTGGACATGCCTGCATACACGCCGTCGAATTGCCCGTTCACCCCGCCCGCCGCCGACAGCAGCGTGTAGCGCGCGCCGCGCTGATAGCTTGCGCCCTCGCTCATCGAGAGATTGACGGCGCCGCCCTTGATCGTCGCCGCGCCGCCAACGACGATGGCGTCGGAACCCGTCGGCGTCAGGCGCGCATTATAGATCGAGCCCGCCTCGAAGGCCGCATCGCCCGTGACGGCGAGAACGCCGACAGGCCCGTTGGCCGGCCCCATGGAGATGACGCCGGCGTTGTTCAGATAGTCGATCTGCGATCCCGCAGCCTTTGTCCAGCTTCCGGCGTTGTTGACGGTCGTAAGGCCATTGCCGACGATTGCGCCTTCGACCGCGCCGCTGTTCCTGACAAGCGCGGCGCCGCTGACGACGCTAACGGCAATCCCGCCGGAGCCGGCCTTGATCGCGCCGGAATTGTCGATCGTCGCCGACCCGGCGTTGGCATCGACCGTGACGCCCGCGCCCGCGCCCAAGCCCGCGATCGTTCCCGCATTATTGATCTTGATGTCGCCGGTCTGCGTCCCCGCGCTCACGCCCGCCTGGCCGCCCGAAATGAATTTGCCGGCGTCGAGATCGATCTGGACCGACCCGCTCACCGTCGAGGCCGCCACGCCAAAGCCGCTCAGGCCCGATACGTCGCCATGAACCTGCGCCTTGACCGAGCCAAGACCGCTCGCCCCCGCCAGAACGCCGGTCTGGGAGGCCTGCACGCCGCCCGAACCGATATTGATCTCGCTCGCGCCATCGACAGCATCGGTGACGACGCCATTGCCTGAACTCGCCGTCACCTTGCCGCCGGTCGTAACGCTCGCTTTGCCGGCGCCATTCGTCGCCGCCATGATTCCAGTGCTTTCGCCGGTCGTCTGGCCCGCCACGCCGACCGCGACATCGCCGCCCTCGGACCTGGCCACGACGCCGCGGACGCCGCTGACATTGCCCTTCATGTCGATCGATATGGCGCCGGCGCCCGCGCTCTGCGCCGACACCCCCGCGCCCGCGCTCGAGGCCATATTGCCGAAGCCGCTTATGCTGATCGCGCCATTGCCCGATGTGTGCGCCTTTACCGCATCGTCCGAGGCGGTCACATCGCCGTCGAGCCGGGCCGTGATCGCCCCGTCGACGGTCGAGGCCGAGACGCCTGCGCCGTCGGAGGCGCTGACCTTGCCGCCAAGATTCAGGACGATCGTATTGTCGCCGTCGGTCGTAGCGTTGAGACCGCCGAGATTGCCTGTAAGCACGCCGCCGGCGCCGGTCGTGACATTGATATTGGCGCCCGTCCCGCTCGCACCGGCGTACAAAGCCACGCCATATTTCGACGTGATGGCGCCATTGATGCCGGAACCCGACGGCGTATTCGTGTCGATCGCGCCATCGAAGGTTATCAGCGAAAGGCCGTTGACGCCCCACAAGGCGTCCATGTTCGGCTGATTGATCGAGGAGTTTGCGTCCGTCGAGAACGAGATATTTCCGCCGGTTCCGGGTTTCATGGCCATGTAGCCGGCAACGCTTGCGCCGATCAGCGCGATCGTGCGCGCATCCGTGCTGGTCCCGTAATTGGAGATCGTCCCCGTGCAGACGAAGTCGCGCGGCCCGGCGCCGCCGGGCGCACAGCCGGCCTCCGCCGGACCGGCGCAAGACAATGCCGCAAACATGGCGGCAAGGCTCGTCGCAGCTTTCAGCCTCGCGGGAAATGAACGGCCTGCGCAACGATGGGGGGAATGTGGCCGTATATGCATGCCGCAAGGTTAAAGACCAGACCCTAAGCCACGGTAAGAAATCATGTTTAACAAAATTCATCGCGCCGTCGCCGGGGCCGCTTGCCGAACATGCCGGCCCCCTTTTCAGGCGTAAAAACCGCAAGGAAAAAGCCGGCCTCCCCCGACGACATTTTTTCGCAGTCGCAAAATGCCGGAAATATGACGCTGCGGCTCTTTTTCGCCATGAATTGGCGCTATCGCGCCATGAGGTGAATTGAGATTACGCGGCGTCGCGGTTCCGTCCGAACGTGCAAGAGATTTCGGCGGTTCCGTTCGGACGCGCAAAAGATTAAAGAGTTTGCAGACACTCGCGTTTCGATGAAACGGGCGGTGTTTAGGTGCGATGCGATACGCGAAGTTAACGCTTCTCGGTAAGATTACGTTGACCACGTCGGTTTTGCCCTGCAAGAGGGATTGAAGTTGACGAGGCGGGTTCGGCAAATGGCGCAGACGCGCCTGAGCCACAGTGTTGGACGGGAGGCGACTTGCCGGTCTCAGTACAAAAACGGACCAGGGGAAAGCATCGTCTCCTTGCAAAAGCCACCGTTCCCGCAGCGCTGGCGGCCGCCGTCTGCCTGATTTCCACAGGCACCCAGACGGCCATAGCCAACGGCGACACCCGCACGATCTACCTCTATCACGCACACAACAAGGACTCGATCGCGGCCACCTACCTCGTCAACGGCCGTTACGATTCCAATGTCCTGAAGCAATTGAACTGGTTCCTGCGCGACTGGCGCAACGACGAACCCACCACCATGGACCCGCGCCTGTTCGACGTGGTCTGGCAGGTCTACCGCCAGGCCGGCGCGGGCTCGTCCCCGATCACCGTTCTGTCGGCCTACCGCTCGCCCGGCACCAACGCCGCCCTGCGCCGGCGTTCGCGCGGCGTCGCCAAGCACTCGCAGCATATGCTGGGCAAGGCCATGGACACGACCATGCCCGGCCTGAACATGGCCCAGATCCGCGAGATCGGCATGAAGCTGCAACATGGCGGCGTCGGCTGGTATCCGCGCTCGCCCTTCGTCCATCTCGACGTCGGCTCCGTGCGCTCCTGGCCGCGCATGAGCTATGACCAGCTCGTGCGCCTCTTTCCGGATGGCAAGACGGTCCACCTGCCCTCCAACGGACACCCGCTGGCCCGTTACGAGGAGGCCCGCGCCGAACTCGAATCCATGGGCAATATTTCCGTACCGCCATCCTCGACCTCGAAGAGCTTCTTCGCCTTCCTGTTCGGCGGCGGCGACGACGACGAGGAGAGCGGCGCAACCCGCCGCGGGCGCAATTCGCGCATCGCCACCCGCCCATCGCGCGGCCGCACGGAAATGGCCGCCTATGCGCCAAGCCCCGCCGTCAACGACGACGGCGCGCGCAGCTTCTTCCTCAACGAAGCGCGCCGCGAGCAGCCGGTCCAGCCGCCGCCCGTCGCCCGCGCCCAGCGCGATCTGCCGCGCGGCGAAACCTATATGTCGGCAGGCCCCGCCCCGGCGCAGCCGCAACAGGCTCAGGCCCCACAGACAGCCAGGCCCGAACCGCTGCCGCCGGAACAGAAAATCCAGACCGCCGCGTTTGAGCCAGCCGTAACCTTCAGGCAGCAACAGCCGCTGCCGCAGCCATTCGACGATCCGGCCGCCGGCAAGGCCGCCAAAGCGACGGAAAAAACGGCCGCAGCGATCCTGGACGACGACGCGCCGATGCCGCCGCGCCGGCCCTCCGAACTGCCCGTACTGCTCGCCTATGCGCCGATGCCGCCGACCCGCCCGAACGAGTTTTCGCACGCAGCGGTCAATGCTACGTCGACATTGCTGCGCGGCTCCGCCGCGCCGCAGGACAGGGGCGCCGACCGCGTCGCCACCATTCCGCCGCTGCCGCCGCGCCGCGAACCGATCGCGCCCGCCCGCCTCGACCGCTCGAATTTCAAAGCCATGTCCACTGCGCAGCCTACCGCGCGCATGACCACCCAGACCGTTCTCGGCGCAACGATCAACGCGCCGCGCGCCGCCGCGCGCGCGCGCCAGTCGACCCTCGAGGCCCCCGGCGCCGCCGGAAGCCCCGCAGGCCGGTTCGGCGCCCGCCCGAACACGCTGCCGACCGACCGTTTTGTCTCCCCGTCCGGCCGCCAGCGCGCCGCCCTGACAGCCGCCCCGCGCATAACGGACGAGGATTGATCGGCAGGATCAGATCAGTTCCACCGTAAGCACGGCGCCCTGCGCGGAAACGCCTGTCACGCGTACGCGCGCGCCCGCCGGAGCATCGGGGCCGTTCACCCGCCACACGCCGTCGAGCACTTTCGCCTTGCCTTCGCCCGACACGATCGGTTCGATCAGCGTAAACTCGCGCCCGACCAGCGCTTTCGAGCGATTGTTGAGGCCATCGTCGGTCGCCCCGCTCAGCCCGCCATAGACCCTGCGGCCGATGAGCGAGAAAACGCCCGCCAGTACGGCGAAGGCGAGCAGGCTCCATTCCAGCGGCATAGGCGCCACAAGCTCGATAATGCCGAGCGCGATGGCGGCGAGCCCGATCCACAGCAGAAAAGCGCCGGGCGCGAATATTTCGGCGGCGCACAGGACAGTGCCGAGCGCCATCCAGATAAACGGCCCATGAAAACTGGCGAACATGGCTCAACCCCGCGCTGCGGGATCGCCGCCCCAAGGCCCGGTGGAGGGCCCGGCAGAATAAGGTCCGGCCGGATCGCCGCCGCTCGGCCTCTCCGCCTGACCGGAGGCCCGCTCGCGCATGACATCGCCTCTCCTCACGCTGGGCGTCGAAGCATTGCGCACGGTCTGCGCGCCGGCCTCGCCGAGCGCCGAGCGCGCGATTTCGGCGATGCCGCCGATGGAGCCGGCGATACCGGCCATGTCCATCGGCAGGATGAAGGTTTTCTGGTTCGGCGATTTCGCGAAATCGTCGAGCGCGTGCACGTATTTTTCCGCAACGAAATAATTGAGCGCGGCGATATCGCCGGCTGCTATCGCCTGCGACACCATGCGGGTGGCCTCGGCCTCGGCCTGCGCGGAGCGTTCGCGCGCCTCGGCGTCGCGGAAGGCTGCCTCCTTGCGCCCCTCGGCGTCGAGCACGAGGGATTGCTTGCGCCCTTCCGCGCGAAGAATCTCGGCCTGCCGCAAGCCTTCGGCCTCCAGCACATTGGCGCGTTTTTCGCGCTCGGCCTTCATCTGGCGCGCCATGGCGTTGACGAGATCGCGCGGCGGCACGATGTCCTTGATCTCGATGCGCGTAGCCTTCACGCCCCAGGGCTCGACCGCCTGATCGACCACGCCCAGCAGGCGCTGGTTGATCTCGTCGCGATGCGACAGCAATTGATCGAGATCCATTGCGCCCATGACCGTTCTGATATTGGTCATAATGAGATTGAGCAGCGCCTGTTCGAGATTGGCGACCTCGTAGCTGGCGCGCGCAGCGTCGAGCACCTGGAAGAACACGACGCCATCGGCGGTGACGGTCGCATTGTCGCGCGTAATCACTTCCTGCGAGGGCACATCGAGCACCTGCTCCATCACGTTCATGCGCCGGCCCACGCGGTCGATCCACGGCACGATCAGGGCAAGGCCGGGCCGCAGGGTCGAATGATATTTTCCGAAGCGTTCCACGGTGTAGTTGAAGCCCTGCGGCACCTGCCGCACGCCCATCATCAGTCCCAGGAGGACAAAGACGACGACCGCAATAACAAACATGCCAAAACCGCTGACCATGACAGCACCTCGAAGCGCACAAACCCGCAGCCGATACTACCTTAATCGCGCTGCTGGCGCTTGCCCGCCGTTTTGGCCCCGAACCGCGCCTTGCAGCCGGCGCGCGCAAGCCGTGTTCTGTCGCTATGAACGAACGGCCTGCCGGCCTCCGGCGTCCTCAGGCCTGGGCGCAGCGATAATCCGTCGCGCGGAAAGCCCTGCGCGAATCCTGCGGCGCCCCTGCAACCGCCGGCCTAGAGCGTTTCCGCTTTTCATTGAATCATTGCAATGCTCTAACTATTTGATTTTCTGCAATTCCGGACGCAAAACCGGTATCCGCTTTTGCTGGAATTGCTCTAACGCGGGTTGGGCGCGCGCTGGAAGATCACGTCGCGGTCGGCCGGCCATTTCATGCGCCAGGCGAGCCTGATCTCCTTGTGCTCCTGGGGCTTGAGATCGAACGTCCAGGCCATGACGCCGCGCTTGTCGGCGACCTGCTTGTCGCTGGCCGGCGTCGTCTGCGAGAGCAGCTCGACCGAGATCGCTGAATTCTCGGAGAAGGGAATGTGGTCGACGACGACCGCCTTGATCGGGAAATCGTGCAGATTCTTGATCGTCGTCTTGAAGTCGCGCTGGTCTATCTTGCTCTGATTGTACCAGGTCGGCTCGTTCTCCCTGCGCTTGACGGGAACGCGCGAAACGCTCACGCGATCGTCTGCGCCGAAGCCGAGGTCGAAACTTTCGCCAGGCGCGACCGAGCCGATGGCGCCCTGCCCGACGAAAACGCCGTCGCGTTGCACGGAAACCTGCCCCGGCAGCAGCGGCGCCTCCTCGGCGTTTTCCAGCCGCGCCTCGAGATAGGCGGTCGGATCGAGCGCGGGCGAGGCCTTTATGACGAGCCGGGGCTCGTATCGTTTGGCGCCGAGCGAAAAATTCTTGGTCGCGCCGTCAGCCGGCACGCTGATGCGGCCGGGCACGACGAAACTGGCCTGCCAGGCGGTGGCCTGCAACTCGCTTTGCTGCTCGGCGGCCGCAACCGGCGCAGCCGCAACCTCGCGCTCGCGGCGCGCAGCGTCAAACTGCGCCGACTTGGCCATGGGTGCGGCCATCGGCGTATTGGCCATGGACGCGGCCTCGCGGCGCGCATGGCCCGCCGCAAGCGGGATCGGCGGCTCCCAGAAGGCGATGCGTTCGGGCTGCACTTCGGGCGCCTGCGCGCCGCGCAAGGCGCGCGTGGTGGAGACGGAAAGCGTCACATCGCCCCAGTCCTCGCCCGTGCGCTGCACGATCTGCGCGCGCCGCACGAGTTCGAGCGAGGGTTTGCGGTCCGCCCCGCCCGTATCGAGCCGCGCATCGTAGGCCGGCCGCCACGAAGCGCCGGAAACGCGATAGGAAAGCTGGAATTTTGCCTTCGTCGCCCCCGCCGCTTCGAGCGAAACCGCTATGTCGCGCAACGGCGGCTTGCCGGTCTGGCGCGGCCTTGTCGCCTCGATTGCCTTGATTTCCTCGTCGATATCGCGCACCCGCGCGCGTGCCGCGCGCAGATCGTCGCCGACCTTGGCGAAAGCCGCGCCCACCGTATCGAAGGCGTTGGTCCATTGGCCGACTTCGAGCGGGCGCGATTCCGGCGAAAGTTTTTCGGGCGAGGATTGCGCGAAATGCTTGATCATGTCGCTCTTGACGGTCAGCGCGTCGATCGTGCCCTGCCAACCTTCGCGGTCGGCGCGCAACGCCTTGAGCCGCGTCTCGATCGCGCTGTCGCCCTTCGTCTCGGCCGGCGCAAGCCGCGCCTCGACCGCGCCGACGCCAATGGCGGCCGACCCCTCGCCCGCCACCCGCAGGGAAGCAGGATCGAGCGCAAACGGCAGGCCGCGCAGCAGGAGCGTGGAAGCCCCCGCCGGCAGGTCCACGTCCATGACGCGCGTCACCAGAGCCGCGTCCGGATAGACCACCACATTGTCGATGCGCGAACGCGCCTCGATGTCGGCGGCCATCGCCGCCATGCCCGTTAGAGGCGTAAGCGCAGTAGCCGCCAGCAGAATCGTGCGCATGGAAACTCCCTATGCCAGCGGCCCCGCCCGCATTGGAGCGAAACCTCGCAAATTATCCGTACCGCCGCGCATCCCGACGATCCGTCGTCCGCAGCCTTCAAGCTCCGGCGCCGTTTCATGCGCATGCGGGCGCCGCCATCAGGTCTAGCCTTTGCGGAATTTTCGCGGCCAATATTTGTCTGACGCATGGCTTGAGCGGTCAAGGTTTACGCCGGCGGAAACCTCGCGCATGGTGGCGCCCCGTTCGCGGAAATTTTGTCGTGCTGAAACGTTTGGCCCATCAGGCCTATGATCGCGCCTGGCTGTTGATGATTGTGACCACGATGTTGTGGGGCGGCAATGGCGTGGCCTCGCGCCTTGCGGTCGGCCGCGTCACGCCCATGTCGCTCGTTTTCTTTCGCTGGCTCGCCGTGTGCGTGCTGCTGGGTTTTGCCTTCCGCCGTCAATTGCGCGCCCACGGCCCCGAACTCCGCGCCCATCGCGGCCGCATCTTCCTGATGTCCGGCTTCGGTTTCACCGGCTTTACGGTGCTGTTCTATCTCGCCGCCTATTACACGAGCGCCGTCAACATCACGCTCCTGCAATCCACGATTCCGCCGATGGTGCTCGCCATGTCCATCGTGATCGTCGGCGTGCGTCCCACGGGCATGCAAATCGTGGGAATGCTGGTGACGCTGATCGGCGTGTCGCTTATCGCCACCCATGGCGAACCCCTGAAAATCCTTCAGACGCAGTTCAACTACGGCGACATTCTCATTCTGATCGCCTGCATCTTCTATGCCGGCTACACGTTTTCGCTGCGCAACCGCCCCGCGCTGCCGCCGCTGGTGTTTTTTACCGCGCTCGCTTTTGCCGCGCTCGTCACTTCGATTCCCTTCATGGCGGTGGAGGCCGCAACCGGCAATTTCCACTGGCCGACATTATCGGGCTGGCTCGTGCTCGCCTTCGTCGCGCTCGGCCCCTCGCTCGCCTCGCAGCTTCTCTACATGCGCGCGGTCGAACTCATCGGCCCCAATCGCGCAGGGCTGTTTTCAAACCTCGTGCCGATCTTCGGCGCCATCTTCGCCGTGGCGCTGCTCGGCGAGGAATTCCACATCTATCATGCTCTTGCGCTCGTCCTGACGCTCGCCGGCATCTGGCTCGCAGAGCAACGCGCGCGCTGAAACGAAAAGACCCTCGCGCCAGAAGGCGCAAGGGCCGATGGATCGTCCTTCGCAAGGCGGGCGGAACCTGTCCGGCCTTTCCTCAGAACGCCAGAATCTTCACCTGCTTCACGCCGGGCAAGGTCTGGATTTCGCTCAGCGCTGCGGCGGGCGGGGCGCTGTCGACGGCGACAAGCGCAATCGCCGAGCCGCCTTTCTGGTCGCGCCCGAGCGCGAAGGTCGCAATATTCACTTTCGCAGCGCCGAGCATGCCGGCGAAGCGGCCGATGAAGCCGGGCTCGTCCTCGTTCGTCACATAGATCATGTGGTTGGAGAATTCCGCATCGACCTTGATGCCCTTGATGTCGACGATGCGCGGCTTGCCGTCATGGAAAGCGGTGCCGGCGACCGACCGCTCCTGCCGCTCCGTGGTCACGGACAACGTGATGAGCGATTCGTAATCGCCGACGACCGCGCGCGTCACTTCGTCGATGACAATGCCGCGCTCCTTGGCGACGATCGGCGCGGAAACGACATTCACATCCGACAGAAGCGGACGCAGCAGGCCGGCGATCGCGGCGGCCGTGATCGCCTTGGTCTTCAGTTCCGCGACATTGCCTTCATAGGTGATCGTCACCTTCTTGATGCTGCTCTCGGTGAGCTGCCCCGCAAACGAACCGAGCCTTTCGGCAAGCGCGATGAAAGGCTTCAGCTTCGGCGCCTCCTCCGCCGTGATCGACGGGAAGTTGACCGCGTTCGATATGGCGCCTCGCGTGAGATAGTCCGACATCTGTTCGGCGACCTGCAAGGCGACGTTTTCCTGCGCTTCGGAAGTTGCTGCGCCCAGGTGCGGCGTGCACACGACATTGGCCCGTCCAAACAGAACATTGCTCTTGGCCGGCTCCTCGACGAACACGTCGAAGGCTGCGCCTGCGACATGGCCGCTGTCGAGCGCCGCCGCCAGAGCCTGCTCGTCGACGAGGCCGCCGCGCGCGCAATTGACGATGCGCACGCCCTTCTTCGTCTTGGCGAGATTTTCGGCCGACAGGATATTCTTGGTCTGCGCCGTCATCGGCGTATGCAGGGTGATGATGTCGGCGCGCGCCAGCAATTCCTCGAGTTCGACTTTCTCGACCCCGATATCGGTGGCCCGCTCCGGCGACAGGAAAGGATCGAAGGCGATGACGCGCATGCGAAGACCGATGGCGCGGTCGGCGACGATCGAACCGATATTGCCGCAGCCGATCACGCCGAGCGTCTTGCCTGTGATCTCGACGCCCATGAAGCGGTTCTTCTCCCACTTGCCGGCCTGCGTCGAGGCGTCGGCTGCGGGAATTTCGCGCGCCAGCGCGAACATCATGGCGATCGCATGCTCCGCGGTCGTGATGGAATTGCCGAACGGCGTGTTCATCACGATGATGCCGCGCGCGGTCGCAGCGGGAATATCGACATTGTCGACGCCGATGCCGGCGCGCCCGATGACTTTCAGTTTCTTGGCGTTTTCGATGATTTTGGCGGTGACCTTGGTCGCCGAGCGAATGGCCAGGCCATCGTAATCGCCGATGATGGCCGCAAGCTTGTCCTTGTCCTTGCCGAGATCGGGCTGGAAATCGACGTCGACGCCGCGCTCCTTGAAGATGGCGACGGCGGCGGGCGAAAGTGCATCGGAAATGAGTACGCGAGGAGCCATTGAAGTGTCTCTCGATAAAGGGAGCAGAGGTCGCGCGCAGCGCGACGGATGAGGAAAAGGCGAACCGCGCGCCTTCAGGCGCGCAGTTTTGAATGGACAGGAAAGCGCGCCCGAAGGCGCGCAGCCCGCAGGATCACGCCGCCCTGGCGAGACCGGCCTTGGTCTGCGCAAAGGCCCAGTCGAGCCATGCCGTCAGCTTCTCGACATCTGCGGCCTCGACGGTGGCCCCGCACCAGATACGCAAGCCGGGCGGCGCATCGCGATAGGCGCCGATATCGTAGGCGACCTTTTCCTTCTCCAGCAGCGTCGCAAGCTGCTTGGCGAAGGCGGCCTGCTGGTCGGCCGGCAGCGCGGTCACGGCGGGATCGACCACCTTCAGACACACGCTGGTGTTGGAGCGGATGTCGGCGCGCGCGGCAAGAAAATCGACCCACGCCGTCCTGGCCTTCCAGTCTGCGATCGCCTTGGCGTTGGCGTCGGCGCGGGCGACGAGCCCATCGAGGCCGCCGAGCGACTTCGCCCATTGCAGCGCGTCGATATAATCCTCCACGCACATCATCGACGGCGTGTTGATCGTCTCGCCCTCGAAAATGCCTTCGATCAGCTTGCCGCCCTTGGTCATGCGGAAAATCTTCGGCAACGGCCAGGCCGGCTTGTAGCTCTCCAGACGTTCGACCGCGCGCGGCGACAGGATCAGCACGCCATGCGCGCCCTCCCCGCCCAGCGCCTTCTGCCAGGAGAAGGTGACGACATCGAGTTTGGCGAAATCGAGTTTCTGGGCAAAGGCCGCCGATGTGGCGTCGCAGATTGTCAGCCCCTTGCGGTCGGCCTTGATCCAGTCGCCGTTGGGCACGCGCACGCCCGATGTCGTGCCGTTCCAGGTGAAGACCACGTCATGATCGAAATTCACCTGTCCCAGATCGGGGATTTCGCCATAGCCCGCTTTCAGCGTGCGCGCGTCCTTGATCTGGAGCTGCTTGACGATGTCTGTCACCCAGCCCTCGCCGAAGCTTTCCCAGGCGAGAACGTCGACCGGGCGGGCGCCGAGCAGCGACCACAGCGCCATTTCGACCGCGCCCGTGTCGGAGGCCGGCACGATGCCGATGCGATAGCCGGCGGGAACCTGCAAAACCTCGCGCGTGAGGTCTATGGCGAGTTTGAGTTTGGCCTTGCCGACCTTGGCGCGGTGCGAGCGTCCAAGCGGCGCGTCTGACAGGCCCTGGAAGGACCAGCCGGGGCGCTTCGCGCAGGGGCCGGAAGAAAAATTGGGGTTCGCCGGCCGGAGGCCGGGCATCGTATTCGTCATCTTGAGCCATCCTTTCAGATGGGCGCCTCCCGTTGGGGGGAGGTGTCCCGCAGACGGCGATATAGATTCGCACGCACGAATGCAAGCGCGGCAAACGGCGGGTAGCGCTACAAAATGAAACGGCAGGCGCCAAAGCAATCGGCGGGCGCCAAAAAACAAACGGCGGGCACAAGGCCCGCCGCATGATCGTCTGGTTGGCTGAAACCCGGCTCAGTCCGGCGTATAGCGGAAGCCGATGCGCAATTCCTTCGCGTCGTTGGTCTTCCAGATCGTGCCGGTGGCGACGGAATAGGATTCGATCTTGCCCATATTCAGGTAACGCCCGCCGATATCGACCGCAAGATGATCCGTCACGGCGTAAGACGCGCCGGCCATGAAGGCGTAAGCGAACTGCATCGACGAATGCGAGCGCGCATTATCCCAGTTGTAATACCAGATGCGTGCAGGATTGATCGCGTCCGGCGTCGTCACATTATAGGGCAGGCCATTGCTCATGTACCAGTTCTGCGTCGTCTTCTGGTAGACGTAGTTCATGCCGACGCCTGCGCCCACATAAGGCGTGAGCCCCCACCAGGTGCCCAGATCGAGATAGAGATTGGCGAGCAGCGTCGTGTTGTTCACGCGCGTACGATAATAATCCAGACAGGTGTCGGTGACGGGGGTCTCGCCGGTGATCACACCGGTATTGGGATCCCTGACCGCAACCCAGCCGGTGGTGCAGCTCATCGCCGATGTATTCTGGTTCAAGGTGCGCGGCGCGCGCCAGTCGGCGGTCAGATCGCCGCGCAGCCAGTTGTTGAACTTGTAGCCCATGCCAAGGCCAATGCTCCACGCATTGGGAAAGGAACGGCCGTTCGGCAAAAAGGCGCTGCCTATGCCGATCTGCACGTCCTTGGCGATGGCGAAATCGCCGCGCAAATACCAATTGCTTGCAAAGGTGACGCGCTCTTCTTCCATCGGCTCGGCGATAGGCGCCATAGGCGCGGCCCCGATCAATGGGTCGGCCGCCCGGGCTGCGGGCGCCGCCGCGAAAGCAGCGGTCGCAACCGTCGCCAATCCAATTGCGCGAGCAAGGAAACTCATTTCGCTCATCCCCAACTTGCCCGGCGCCTCAGCCGGGCTATCGATGCAATCAAAATGAGCGAACATGCTTAAAATGCGCTTAATTCCGGGGATCGCAAAGCAAGAACCCGCAGTTTTTTCGCCGCAATCTCCTGTGCCTGCGCAATTGAGCGCGCAGGCGCCGGAAGTTTGGAATTTTCAGATGCGCAAAATGAAAACGGCGCGGACAAGCCGCGCCGTTTCGTCTGAATTCTGTCTGCTCAGTACTTGCGCACGAGCGGTCCGGGCCGGCTGTTGAAGATCGGCGCGCTGGGCGCCAGAACCGGAACGGGGGCCGCATCGCCAAGCATGTAACGCACGCCGAAGCGCACATCGTGCGAAGCATGGCGATAGGACTGAACTTCGCCAAAGCAGCTCGCAACCGATTCGCAGACGATGGGCGTGCTGTAGTACTTGCCCATGTCGATATAGCGATAGCCCACGTCGATCTTCAGGTTGGGCGTCACGTTATAGGCAAGGCCGGCCATGACGGCCCATGCGAAATTGTCCTTGCTGTTGTCGGGCGCATAGCCGCGGCCAAGGCCAATGTCGGTGAGGCCGCGCATGCTGTGATGGGCAAGACCGACGCCGGCGCCGACATAAGGCGTCAGGCCATACCAGGTGCCCAGATCGACATAGCCGTTGGCCATGAAGACGCCCGAGCGCACATGCGCCGAATAAGTGTCCAGACAGAAGGCGCTCGCGCAGAAGGCAGTGTAGATCATGCCCTTGCGATAATCGGCCGAGGAGCGGTATTCGGCGGTAAGATCGCCGCGGAACCAGTTGTTGAACTGATAGCCGACGCCGATCCCGATAAGCCCGGAATCGCCGAGATCGGAATAGACCATGGCGGTGCCTGGCGCCGCGCCGCCAAGCGCATTGGTCGGCTGCAACGTCGAGCGCATGTTCGACATTTCGTTGATGCCAATGCCCACGTCGGTGCGCAGATACCAGCCGCTCATCTCGGCCACCGGCATCATCGGCGGCTCGACCGGCGGCGGCGGCGGCAACAGGTCGGCAGCGAACGCCGGACTAAAAGCGGCGGCGGTCAAAGCGCCCGCCAATGAAAGGGCTTTGAAATTGCCCATGCGAAATTCCTTTCAATGACGGGCAACGCCCGAATCCGTTCCACACGGTTGGAATTTCGCAGACCTTTCTTAAAGAGCGCTTAACCCTAACGCTTAACCAGCCCGGCCGGATAAAAAACATGCCGGCGGCGTCCGAGCGGTTCAGGCCGCCTCCGCCGCCTCCGACAACAGACCGCAGACATCGTCCACGACCTTCTCGACGAGGTCGCGGTCGTCGCCCTCGCCCATCACGCGAATCACCGGCTCCGTGCCGGAAGGGCGGATCAGCAGCCGCCCGCCCTCGCCCAGCCGCTCGCGCGCCTCGTCGATGGAGCGCGCGACCGGCGGACGTTCGAGCACGTTCTTGCGCACCCGCACATTGCGCAGGATCTGCGGCAACGGCTCGAACAGGTGACAGACCTCGCTGACCGGCCGGTCCTTCTTCTTGACGACCGCCAGAACCTGCATGGCCGCCACCAGCCCGTCGCCGGTGGTCGAATAATCCGACAGGATGATGTGGCCGGATTGCTCGCCGCCGACGTTGTAGCCTTCGGCGCGCATGCGCTCGAGCACATAGCGGTCGCCGACCGAGGTGCGCTCGAGCGACAGCCACACGCCCCCCAGATAGCGCTCGAGTCCGAGATTGGACATGAAGGTCGCCACAACGCCGGGCCTGGCCAGCATATGGTCCTCGTTCCAGCTCGTGGCCACTACCGCCATCAATTGATCGCCATCGACGAGATGCCCGCGTTCGTCGACGATCAGGACGCGGTCGGCGTCGCCGTCGAGCGCAATCCCGATATCGGCGCGCATCTCGCGCACCTTGGCCGACAGGGCCGCAGGCGCGGTCGAGCCGACATCGCGGTTGATGTTGAGGCCGTTGGGCTCGCAACCGATTGCGAAAACCTCCGCGCCAAGTTCCCACAAGGCCTCCGGCGCCACGCGATAGGCCGCGCCATTCGCGCAATCCACGACAATCCGCAGGCCCTCGAGGGAGGCGTTGCGCGGCAGGGTGCGTTTGGCGAATTCGATGTAGCGGGCCCGCACGTCGTCGACGCGCCGCGCCCGCCCGAGCGCCGGCGGTTTGGCGAGCTTGTTGGACAAATCCTGGTCGACCAGCGCCTCTATCTCGATCTCCACCTCGTCCGACAGCTTGTAGCCGTCCGGTCCGAACAGCTTGATGCCATTGTCCTCGTAAGGATTATGCGAGGCCGAGATCATCACGCCGAGATCGGCGCGCATGGAGCGTGTGAGCATGGCGACCGCCGGCGTCGGCATGGGCCCGAGAATCAGGGGATCGACGCCGACGGAGGCAAAGCCCGCGACCATGGCGTATTCGATCATATAGCCCGAAAGCCGCGTATCCTTGCCGATGACCACGCGATGACGGTGCTCGCCGCGCTGGAACACCAGGCCTGCCGCCTGGCCCACCTTCAGGGCGAGTTCGGGCGTAATCACGCGATTGGCCACGCCGCGAATGCCGTCGGTGCCGAAATAGGTGCGGCTCATCTTTGTCCCCAGACGCTGAAAGCTATTGGCAATAATCACCGCCATTGTAGAACAGACAGGGCTCCCCGAGCCCCGAAATCTTACCTGTTCCTTAACACGCGAAGGAAGCCCTGTGGCCCGCCCAGCGATCATCTACCACAATCCGGCCTGCGGAACCTCTCGCAACGTCCTGGCGGCGCTCCGCGCGGCGGGCTACGAGCCCGAGATCGTCGAATATCTGAAAACCCCGCCCGATCGCGCCACGCTCGAAAATATCCTGAAGAAGATGGGCGCCTGCGTCCGCGACATTCTCCGCAGGCGCGGAACGCCCTTCGAGGAACTGGACCTCGACCGGCCCGGCCTGACCGACGACGAGATTTTCGCCGCCATAGCCGCGCACCCGATTCTGATCGAACGGCCGATCGTCGTGATCGGCGAAAAGGCCACGCTGTGCCGGCCGGCGGAAAGGATCGCAGACCTCATCGCCTGAAGGCGGCGAACGCCTCGGCAGCCTTCCAATCGTTCTCCGCATGTTCCTGTCATGCCCACAGCATCGATTTGCACAGGAGAGAGAGTGATGGATGAACGAACCGGCTGGCGCGATCGAAGTGGAATTCGCCGGCGCTCCGCAATTCCTCAACCCCGCCGGAACGATCCAGGGCGGCATTCTCGCCGCCATGCTCGACGACACGATGGCGCCTGCGGCCATGGCCGCGCTTGGCGGGCGGCAGATGGCCCGGACGCTCGAGTTGAAGGTCAATTTCATGCGCCCCGCAAAAATCGGCACAATCATCGGCCTGAGCCTGACTTCAACCGAAAAACCCCGCCTCACGGCGGGGTTTATGTTGTTTGCAGAACTCGCGTCAGGCGCTCGGTTGCGGTTCGAGGCCGCCTGAGTCCGGCTCGGGCGGCGACTGGCGGTTGCGCCCGGCCGAGGGAACGGCGGCCGTGCGCGGCGGGGCCGAATCGCCCGTGTCGCGCACGGGCGGCACACCGTCGATAAGCCCTAGGATTTCCTCGCCGGACAGGGTCTCGTATTCCATCAGGCCCTTGGCGAGCGCCTCCAGATCGGCGCGCTTCTCGGTGAGAATGCGGCGCGCTTCGCCCAGCCCGCTTTCGACGAGACGGCGCACTTCCACGTCGATCTTCTGCGATGTCTGTTCCGAAATGCTCTGCTGGCGCCCCATGGAATAGCCCAGGAACACTTCCTCCTGGTTTTCGCCGTACATGACGGCGCCGAGTTCCTTGGAAAAGCCCCAGCGCGTGACCATCGCGCGGGCGAGCTTGGTCGCCTGTTCGATGTCCGATTGCGCGCCCGAGGTCACCTTGTCCTCGCCGAAGATGATCTCCTCCGACACCCGCCCGCCCATCAGCACGGCGAGCCGCGAGGTCATCTGCTCGTAACTCATCGACAGCTTGTCGCGTTCGGGAAGCTGCATGACCATGCCAAGCGCGCGGCCGCGCGGAATGATCGTGGCCTTGTGCACCGGGTCTGTCGCCGGCACGTTGAGCGCCACGATCGCATGGCCGCCCTCGTGATAGGCGGTCAGCAGCTTTTCCTGCTCGGTCATGACCAGCGTGCGGCGCTCTGCCCCCATCATGATCTTGTCCTTGGCGTCCTCGAACTCCGCCATGGTGACGATTCGTTTTCCGCGCCGCGCCGCCATCAGCGCCGCCTCGTTCACCAGATTCATGAGATCGGCGCCCGAAAACCCCGGCGTACCGCGCGCAGCGGTCTTGAGATCGACGTCGGGCGCAAGCGGCACCTTCCGCACATGGACGCGAAGAATTTTTTCGCGGCCGATGACGTCCGGGTTCGGAACGACGATCTGGCGGTCGAAACGGCCCGGACGCAGCAATGCCGGATCGAGCACGTCGGGACGGTTGGTGGCTGCGATCAGGATGATGCCCTCGTTGGCCTCGAAACCGTCCATTTCGACGAGCAATTGGTTGAGCGTCTGCTCGCGCTCGTCGTTGCCGCCGCCGAGCCCCGCGCCGCGATGGCGCCCGACCGCGTCGATTTCGTCGATAAAAATGATACAGGGCGCGTTTTTCTTCGCCTGCTCGAACATGTCGCGCACGCGCGACGCGCCGACGCCAACAAACATTTCGACGAAATCGGAGCCCGAAATCGTGAAGAACGGCACATTGGCCTCGCCCGCAATGGCGCGCGCCAACAAGGTTTTACCCGTGCCGGGCGGCCCCACGAGCAAGACGCCGCGCGGGATCCGCCCGCCCAGCCGCTGGAATTTCTGGGGATCGCGCAGAAATTCGACGATCTCCTGCAAGTCTTCCTTGGCCTCGTCCACGCCGGCCACATCCTCGAACGTCACGCGCCCGCGCGTTTCCGTCAGAAGCTTGGCCTTGGATTTGCCGAAGCCCATGGCTTTCCCGCCGGCCCCCTGCATCTGGCGCGACAGGAAAATCCACACGCCCAGAAAGGCGATCAGCGGCAGACCGTTGACCAGCAGCGTCACCAGCCAGTTATTGCCTTCCGAGGGCGGCCGCGCGGTAATTGCGACATTCTTTTTGTAAAGCGTCTGGACCAGCGAGGGATCGTTGGGCGCGTATGTCGTAAAATCGCGGCCATCGGTGTAATGGCCCGAAATTTCCGCGCCTGCGATCGTGACGTCGCGCACCCGGCCCTGATCGACCTGCGTCAGCAATTCGCTGAAGGAGATGGCCGAAGTCTGCTGCCGATGCGACGGGTTCTGGAACAGCATCACCAGAGCGACGACCAGAAAGAAGATAATCACCCAGAGGGCGAAATTTCGAAAATTGGGATTCATCGGGCGCCTGTTTTGCGCGCGGCACGCCACCTTGCGACCGCAGACCTTGCTTTGACTAATCTAGGCGCGCCGCCCCCCCTTGCCAAGGAGAGCGACGAAACGTGATTGACATGAATTTTGCAAAAATGCCGCCTAGCCCGGGGAGGTTCCTTTACGGGGAATTTCCTGCTTCAAAATCAATCGATTAGCATCAAGCTTAATTACAGCCCCGCCAAGCGTCGCGGCAAATGCGGTCTTCGCCTGGGCGCTGTTTTTGAGATTTGCGGCAATTTGTTCGATTTGTTCGAGGCGCGGCGCGCTTCCTTTTGCGATTCGCGCAATCTCCATTCCCAGGAGACGCACCAGCGCCTCCTCGGGCAAAGCTCTCACATTCGCCGCCGGCGCCTCGAACGATCCCCTCGCCCGGCGCGCCGGCAGATTGCCGATCTCCGCCGCAATCGCCGCCGCCAGAGCCTTTTCGGCGCGCGCCGCCCGCGCGGCCAGCCGGTTCAGTTCCGCCCGCCCGAACCCCTCGCGCTCCAGAAGGTTCGCCAGACGACGCAATTGCGGCCGGCGATAGGCGAGATCGGCATTGGAGGGATCCTCGAAGAACGCCAGATTTTGCGTTCCGCAAAAATCGACGAGATCGGCCTTGGCGACGCCAAGCAGCGGACGAGCAAGCCAAAGCCCTTCGCCATCCGGCCAGGGAGCGCGGCAAATTCTGGCCATGCCCGCAAGCCCCGCCGGCCCGCTGCCGCGCAGCAGGCGCATCAGCACGGTCTCGGCCTGATCGTCGGCGTGGTGGGCGGTCACGATCGTATCGGCGCCGAGGCGTCGCGCATGTTCGCCAAGCAGGCGATAGCGCGCCGCGCGCGCCGCAGCCGGCAGCCCGGCGGCGGGCTTTTCGCCTTCCCAGGTCAGGATGGCGTGCGGCAGGCCGCGCACGGCGCAAAGCCCGGCCACGGCCTCGGCCTCGGCCCGCGCCTCGCGCCGCAATCCATGATCGACGCTCGCCACGAATACAGAAGGGACGGCGCGCGCCTGCTCGTGCCGCCATTGGTCGGCAAGCCCCAGCAGCGCCAGCGAATCGGGACCGCCCGAAACCGCGAGCAGCAGTCCGGACGCGCGCTCCAGCCCCGCCAGCAGTTTTGCGGGACAAAGCGGCGCCGCCACCGGCCGGCTCAGCACGAAATTTTCTTGGCTTCGCGCTCGGCGGCCCGGATCGTGGTCGAGGCGCTCGGATATTTGCGGGCGACCTCGGCGAAAGAGGCGCAGGCCTGTTCCTTGGCGCCAAGGGCGTTGAGCGACTGGCCGAGCCGCAACATGGCCTCCGGGCCACGGCTGGAATTGGCGTAATCGGTCGAGATTTTCAGATATTGCTCGGCCGCCTCGCGATGCCGGCCGCGCTGGAAATAGGTTTCGGCAAGGCCGAACACGGCGTCGGGCATGTAACGGGTCTTGGCGTGTCTGGCGATGAAGCCCTCGAAATCCCTTTGCGCATTGTCGTACTGGCCCAGCTTCAACAGGTTTGCGGCGCGCTCGTATTCTTCCCTGGGCCCTTGCGGCGGCGCAGCGGCGACCTGCGTATCCGCAGGCGGCGCAGCGCGCGGCGCGCCGAGATCGAGCGGCTTCATGGCGCCGGCTTCGCCCGAATCGCGCCCGCCGGCGGAATTGGCGGTCGCGCTCTGCAAAGGACCGCTCTGCAAGGGCGCGCTCGGCAGCGTCGTGCCGAGTTGTCGCGGCGCGCCCGGCGCGCCGGGGTTCTGCGTGGGGTCGAAGGCGTCGCCGCGCCGCAGCCGGCCATTTTCGACCGGCGGCACGGGATTTCCGGCGGGCGCGGCGGGCGCTGGCGCCCCGCCCGAGGCCGGCGCGCCGCTGCGCACCTGCTCTTCCAGCTTGCGCAACTGGAATTGCAATTGCTCGATCTGGCCGGTCAATTCCCTATTGAGGCGTTCGAGCCGGTCGAGACGCACGACGAGATCGCTGTTGCTCGGACCGCCGCGCACCGACGGTTCCTCGTCGATATTGGCGGGCGGCGAGGGACGGTTGAACAATTGGCTCAGGCGCCAGTTGGCGGGCGCGCTCTCGCCGGCGATCGCTGCGGAGGAAATCGCCATCGGCCCGGCAAACGCAAGGGAAAGAGAAAGGAAAAGGAAGGCAGGCGGGAAGCCTGCGGGCGCGGCGCGGCGCGCAATATCGGACAAACGCATGTCGTAGGAATTCCGGCGGAACGTGCGGCTTCGCATATCATAATGCGATTGGCGCCGAAATCCGTCCGAAGCATGGCGCTCCTGCGGCGGCGTACCGGACTGGTGGGAGAACCGGCCTCAGCCGGACAATCCGCGCACGACAGACCGAGTCGAACTGAACATTACGCGCACTCAAGACGCCCGATCGGGCATTCAGACTACAAATGCAAGCGCGCAGCCGATTCCAAAACACGCAAGAATGACACTCGACATTTCGAGTTGCCGACGCGCCTGATAACGCACTTCCGCACTATTGAAACCATAAGCCGGCTTGGCAGACTTATATGCAAAGCACGGAACGTTCATGACCAGCTCTCCTTATCTCTACCCGACAGCAACGTGCCAGAAAGATACGAGAGGAATCAGATCCGAAGGTCATGATTTCGCCATGACCTTCGGCACGTTTTCCTAAAAGGCCGGATTCCCGGCGCATGCGGCAAAACCCATGCACGTCGCGCTTTGTCAGCCCCCTGAAGCAACCCCTATATCGGCGCTCAGGACTGGTCGCCCTTCAACACCGTGACGGCGCGGCGGTTCTGCGACCAGCAGGAAATGTCGTTGCAAACCGCGACCGGGCGCTCCTTGCCGTAGCTGATCGTCTTGATGCGCGAGGCGGGAATGCCGCGCGCGGCCAGGTAATCCTTGACGACTTCGGCGCGACGGGCGCCGAGCGCGAAATTATATTCGCGCGTGCCGCGCTCATCGGCATGGCCTTCGACGGTGAAGCCGTAGCGGGAATATTGTTGTAGCCAGCGCGACTGCTTGTCGAGCGTGGCTCGTGCGGTCGGCGACAATTCCGAGGAATCGGATTCGAAGAACACGCGGTCGCCGACATTGACGACGAAATCCTGCTGACTGCCGGGCGAGGCCGCCCCGCCGCGACCGTAGCCGGCCCCGCCGGCTCCGCCGACGCCGCCGGCGATGGAGGCCTCGTCGCCGGGGTTCTTGGCGCAGGCCGTGGCGCCGAGCGCCAGAATGACGGCGGCGGCAAATTTCAAGGCGCGGGCGCCATTGATCGAAAACATTCCGGTACTCCTTGAACTCGCTTCCGGAGAAATCGGGTCCAGTGCTAGCGGTCGATGGTTAAGCGAAGGTTCTGTCAACCTTGATCGGGGGTTTGTTCGATGCGTTGCATTCGAGCAAATCGTCCGCGTGGTTAATCGTCCGTTGATGGCCAGAATACGGCGTTTCGCCTGTCGCGATCTGGCGCAGCCTCAATTCAGCAGCGGGCTCCAGGCGGGATCGGAGGCAAACGAAGGCGTCGGCACGACAAAGGTTGCGCGGCCGTAGACGTCGGTCATGTGGATTTTTGGCGACGACCCCCCGGAATCGCGGAAAAACATCAAAAACAGGCCATTGGGCGCCCAGGTCGGCCCCTCATTGTGGTAGCCCTCGGTGAGAATGCGCTCGCCCGAGCCATCGGGCTTCATCACGCCAATGCCGAAACCGCTTTTCGACTGGCGCGTGAAGGCGATGAAATCGCCCTTGGGCGACCAGACCGGCGTCGAATAGCGTCCGTCGCCAAAGGAAATGCGCTTGGCGCCGCCGCCCGACGCGCTCATCACATAGATCTGCTGCGTGCCGCCGCGGTCGCTTTCAAACACGATCTGCGATCCGTCGGGCGAATAGCAGGGCGAAGTGTCGATGGCCGCGGAATCCGTCAGCCGTGTCGTCGAGCGCGAGCGCAGATCCATGACATAGAGCGTCGAATTGGTCCCGCTCGACAGGCTCATCACGATTTTCTGCCCGTCCGGCGAAAACCGCGGGGCAAAGGTCATGCCCGGAAAATTGCCGACCGCCTCGCGCTGTCGCGTATCGAGATTCATGATCATCACGCGCGGCTCGCCGCCGCCGAACGCCATATAGGCGACATCCTGCGAGGACGGCGAGAAGCGCGGCGTGACGGCCAGATCGTCGCCTCGCGTAAGATATTGTACGCCGGCGCCGTCCTGATCCATCACGGCAAGGCGCTTGCGCCGCTTGTCGGCCGGCCCGGTCTCGTCGATGAACACCACGCGCGTGTCGAAAAAGCCTTTTTCGCCCGTGATCCGCGAGAACACCTGATCGGACATGATATGCGCGACACGGCGCGAGACATTGGCGTCGGTGGCGTATTGCTGGCCCGCCGCCTGCTGGCCGCTGTTCACGTCCCACAGGCGGAATTCGGCCTGCTGGCGCCCGCCGCCCGAACGCTGCGCGCGTCCCACCAGAACATATTGCGCATTGACGGTTTTCCACGCCTCGACGTTCGGCGGCTGGTCGGGACCAAGCGTGGGCTCGGGAAAGCTCGCGGGATCGACGGGTTGCAGAAAGACCGAGCGCTTGAAATTGTTCGAGATGACGGAGGTGAAAAGTTTCGCCGCCTCGGGGTCGCCGGCAAAGGGCGTGACCGCGACGCGCACGGGCCGGAAAGCTGCGCCCGGCCGCACGGTGATGACGTCGCTCTGGGCCCATACCGGCGTGATCGCAGGCGCGCTGGTCAAAGCGGCGAGGCTGGCGAGAAGGGCGCGACGATCGAGAGATGCGGTCATACGGATGTCCTGCAAGGTCTGGCGTTGGAATCAGCGCATTTCGTCGGGACGGAATTCGACGGTGCGGCTTTTCCATTGCTCGTAATAGGGCGCAAATTGTGCGGGAATGCGCATGGGATTGCATTCGCGCACGGCGTTCATGGCTGCGGCCGCCAGCGAGGCGAGCGCGGGGTCGGAAGTCGGATTGCGCAGGACCGGCTCGCCGGCGAGGCTCCCGTCCGGCCGGAATTTCAGGCTGACCATCGGATAATATTTGGAGCCGCCGCTCGTGCCGAAATAATGCCAGCAGCGCATCCACTGCTCCATCATCAGCGAGTTGAGCGCATCCATCAGGTTCGGCGCCATGCGTTGCGAGGTTCCACTTGCCGTACCCAGTGACGCCGTGCGCACCACCTCGCGGCCGCGCGAACCCGTGTTCTGCGGCTTGTCGTGGTCAAGCAGGCGCGAGATCGCATTGGAGTCGAATTTCGCGCGCTTCTCGTCGCTCTCCTCGCCCGATTTCGGCTTGACCGCCGGCTTGTCCTGCTTGTCCTCGCTCTTGGTGCGCGCAAGCAGTTTGGCGACCTCGTCGGTTTTCAGGCGCGGTTTTTCCGGCGGTTTTGGCGTGTGCCTGGCCTCTCGCCTTGGCTCCGGCTTGGGCTCGGGCTTCTTGGGTTCAGGCTTGGCTTCGGCCTTTTTCGGCTCGGGCTTGGGCTCTATCTTGGGCCGGTGCGGCGGCTTCGGCGCAACGGTTTCGGCCTCCTTCGGCTCTTCCTTCTCTTCCTGTTTGGCTTCCGGCTTGGGCTCGGGCTTGGGCTCGGGTTTGGGTTCTGGCTTGGCCTGCGCTTTCGGCGGCTCCGGCCGCTTGGGCGGCTCGGGTGGCGCGGGCGGCTCGGGCCTGGGTTCCTCCATCGCCGGGCGCGGCGGCGGCAGGGCGGCCGTTTTCTGCGGCTCCGGCTTCGGCGCCTCGTCTTCGCCCGCATCGCGCTGGCGGCGCAACGGCGAGGGCGGCAGCGGCACGTCTTTTTTGGCGTCGGGCGTCGGCGGCGTCGGCTTCAGCTCCTCGACGTCTGCGACCTTGTCGGCCTTCTGGATCGGCCGCGCTTCTTTCGCCGTCTTCTCGCCCTTGGAAATCTGGCTGAAGGATTGCTCGGTAATCATCTCGACGGGAATAGCTTCCTGCGCATCCTGGAATTTTTCGGTCGAATGGAACGCGATCAGCATCGAGGCGAGCAGCGTCACATGCGCTGTCGCCGAAACGATGAGACCGGGTTCTTTTCGCGAAAAGGCCAAGTGCGCCTCACTTCCGCTCCGGCTCGGTCACAAGCGCCACTTTCTTGAAACCCGCGCCTGTCACCAGCGACATGACCTCCGCCACGCGCCCGTAATTCACCGCCTTCGAGCCGCGCACATAGACGCGCTCGTCGGCGCCGGCCTTGGCGGCCGTTTTCAGTTTTTCCACCAATTGCTCGATGGCGACCGGCTGATCCATCAGAAAAACCTGGCCCTTTTCGTCGATCGAGATCGACACCGGCTTCTGCTCGATATTGAGCGGGCCGGATTTGGTCTGCGGCAGGTCGACCGCCACGCCGGTCGCAAGCAAGGGCGCCGCCACCATGAAAATGATGAGCAGCACAAGCATGACGTCGATGAACGGCGTCATATTGATGTCGGCCATGGCGCCATAGCGCGGCACGCCGCGGCGCCTGCGCCCGCCCTTATGGCCCGAGGCCATGGACATGCCCATCGATAGTCTCCTTACGCCGCGCGATCGCCGGCGTGCTGGTCGATCTGGCGCGACAGGATCGCCGAGAATTCATCGGCGAAACTTTCCAGACGCGCCTGCGTCTTGGCCACGTCGCCCTGCATCTTGTTATAGGCGATGAGCGCGGGGATGGCGGCAAACAGACCGATGGCGGTGGCAAACAGCGCCTCCGCAATGCCCGGCGCAACGACTGCGAGCGAGGTGTTCTTGGAAGCCGCAATCGAACGGAACGAGGTCATGATGCCCCAGACCGTGCCGAACAGGCCGACGAAGGGGCCCGCCGAGGCGACGGTGGCGAGCACCAGCAGATTGGATTCCAGCCGCTCGACCTCGCGCGCGATCGACACGTCGAGCACTTTCTCGATACGCGCCTGCAAACCCACGAAAGAAGCGTGCGCGCTCTGGAACGAGCGCTTCCACTCCCGCATCGCCGCCACGAACAGCGAGGCCATGCCCGAGGTCGGGCGCTCGCTCAGCGTGGCGTAAAGCTCTTCCAGCGAGCGTCCCGACCAGAAGGTCTCCTCGAACTGGTCCATGGATTTTCGCGTACGGCGGAACAGAAGCGCCTTGTCGACGATGATCGTCCAGCACCACACCGAGGCGCCGAGCAATCCGATCATCACGGCCTGCACGACAATAGAGGCGTGCATGAACATGCTCCAGATCGACACTTCGGCGACCGGCGCGGCGAGTTCTGCGGGATTCATCTTTCTTCCTTCGGGCTCGAAACGGCGAGCGCAGGCTTCGATGCCCGCTGAATCCGTCAATTGTGGGGCTCCGGGAGGACCAAGAACCCAGAGCGGGACTATCTGCGTCCAGTTAAGACCCATTCAAGGTTAACTTTCGGTTACGCGACGCCCGAATAAGGCCCTGATTTAAGGCGTCATTAACCATGTTTGCCCACTCTCCGCCTGAAGGCGGCGCTGAATCTGCGCCGTCGGAACAAGGCGCTGGCTGTGCGCCATCAGAGGGCAACGTGGCGTTCCAAGGGCCAAGCCGGACGATCGAGGTTGCGATACGCGCAACGGGCGCGGTTGCGCTCGCCTGCACGCTCGCGTTCGGCCCCGCTTTCGCCCAAAACGCCGCCGGAAACAGGTCGCGCAGCCTGGTGCAGGACTCAAGCCCCTCCATGGGCGACGATCAGGGTCAGAGCCAAAATTACGGTCTTCGCGGAGCGGTGGCGCCGGCGCTGCGCCCGCTCGTGGAGCGTGATTCGGCGCTGGCCGCCGCCCGCGCCGGGCAGACCGCCCCGCCCCAGCCCGCCACCTATTCCGCCGGAACCGGCGAGGCCGCGCCCGACGCCGCGATCAACTACGGCAAGCCCCGCAAACCCGTTCGCCTCCCAAAGCCTTATCCGCCGCGCCGCGCCGGCAAGCCGCCCCTGCCCCCGCTCGAGGCTTATAAAAATTCCTATGTCACGCGCCAGCAAGCCCACCAGGCCCGCCAGCGCGCGCTCAGCGACCCGCAGATGCAGACGGAGATCCCGCCCACAGGCGTCGCCGTCGTGCCGACGATTCCCGTCAAGCCCCGCAGGCCGCCCGAAGCCAACCCTTACGAGCCGACCGGCGTCGACATCGGCTCGCTGCGCCTGAGACCCTATATCGAAGGCGCCTTCGGCTACGACACCAATCCCGGCCGCGTAACCAACCCGAGAAGAGGGTCGACGCTCGGCCGCATCGACGGCGGCATGGCCATCGAATCACTATGGTCGGCGCATGAGTTGAAAGGCGAGCTGCGCGGCGGCTATTCCGACTTTTTCCAGGTCAGGAACGTCGACCGCCCCGACGGAACGGGCAAACTCGACGGCCGCATCGACATTACGCGCGACACGTCCTTCGACTATGGCGGCGCGGGCGCGATATCGACGCTTCGCCAGGGCTCGCCTGAAATCCAGATGGGCGGCAACGGCCTCACGACCACAAACCAGCCGATCACCTGGAACCTCTCGGGCTACGCCGGCGCAACGCACAGGTTCAATCGCCTCGAATTGTCGATGCGCGGCTCGATCGAGCGGTCGGAAAATGCAGACGCGACATTCTCCGACGGCACGAAACAGCTGCTCCATCTCAACGATTACACGACCGTAGGCGTTCGCCCGCGCATATCCTACGAAGTCTCGCCGCTGTTCAAACCCTTCGTCGAAGCGACCGTCGACAAACGCACTTACGACAACACCACCGACGTCAACGGCTTCCTGCGCAATTCGCACGGCTATTCCGTGCGCGCCGGCGCAACCTTTGAAATCGACGGCAAATTGAGGGGCGAGGCTTCGGCCGGCTATATCGAGCGCGACTACAAGGATCCGCGTCTTGTCAAGCTGCGCGGCCCGACCATCGACGCCTCGCTGATCTGGACGGCGACGCCGCTGACGACGGTGACATTGCGCGGCACGACCACTGTCAACGAAACCACCGTGCCCAACGCCTCCGGCGCGATCGCGCGTAGCGCCACCGTCGAAATCGCGCATGAGCTGCTGCGCAACGTCAAGATTTCGGGCCTCGCCTCCTACCAGGTCACAACATACAAGGGCGACTTCAACGCCGCCGCCTTCACCGGCGGCTCGACCGGCCTTAACGAACGCACGATCACGGGCGCGGTGAAAGCCGAATACAGCCTGACCCGCACGGTGGTCATCAAGGCAAGCTATGCCTACGAGCGCCTGAAAAGCACGGCGCAGGGCGCAGACTACACGTCCAACATCTTTCTGCTGGGCCTGAGATTGCAGCGCTGAGCGGCTTAATTTTCACACAGCCTTCGTAAAGCTAAGCGACAAAGAAAAAGCGCAGGGACGAGCCCTGCGCGCAACGAGCCCGAAAGCCCGCGAATTCGAGAACAATCAGCCCATCAGCTTTTTCAGGCCGGCCTTGTAGGCCTCGGCCAGTTCGGGATTGGCGAGCGCAAAAGCGGCGTTCGCCATGAGGAAGCCGATTTTCGAGCCGGTGTCGTAGGTGACGCCGTCGAAGCGCACGCCGTGGAAGCCCTGGCTCTTGCCCAGCGTCTTCATACCGTCGGTGAGCTGGATTTCGCCGCCGGCGCCGCGCTCCTGCGTCTCCAGTATCTTGAATATCTCCGGGCCCAGAATGTAGCGGCCGGAAATGATCGAGGTCGAAGGCGCCGTGCCCTTCGGCGGCTTTTCCACCATGCCGGTGATCTCGAACGTATGGCCCTCGTCCTTGCCGATCGAGACAACGCCATATTGATGCGTCTCCTCCGGCGCAACCTCCTCGACCGCGATGATATTGCCGCCGTACTTGTTGTAGGCGTCCACGCATTGCGCAAGGCAGCGCGACTTCAGCTTGCCATTGCCCATGGTCACCATGTCGGGCAGCAGCACGGCGAAAGGCTCGTCGCCGACGATTTCGCGCGCGCACCACACGGCGTGGCCAAGTCCCAGCGGCGCCTGCTGGCGGGTGAAGCTGGTGGCGCCGGCCGCAGGCAGGTCGGCCATCAGCGCATCGTATTCCTTTTTCTTGTTTCGTTTCTGTAGCGTGTCCTCGAGTTCGTAAGCCATGTCGAAATGGTCTTCTATCACCTGCTTGCCGCGCCCTGTGACGAAGATGAAATGTTCGATGCCGGCCTCCCGCGCCTCGTCGACGACATGCTGGAGGACCGGGCGATCGACCACGGTCATCATTTCCTTCGGCACGGATTTGGTGGCGGGCAGAAAGCGTGTGCCGAGACCGGCGACGGGGAAAACGGCCTTGCGAATACGTTTGGTCATGATCTCGTCCGTTAAGGCGTCACGCGGCGCGCATACGGAACTCTGCGCGCCGAACCGCTCCGCGATTCATGGAGAAAGCCGCATTCTCAGGGGAATGCGGCCATTTTTAGAATTTAGCCCACAGACTTTAAGGAAGCCCCAACGTCACGCCGCAATCTTGGGCATTCCCGCCAGAGTTCCTTCAGCCCGGCTTCGTTGCAGCTTATGCCCGCATCTTGCCGGAGAAATAATCGAGACGGACGCCTGGATATAAAACAGCGGGCGCGGGGGTCGGCAAATCAGCCTGAATGTTGTACCTGACTTCCGGTATCCGCGTTTCATCCATCGGATATTTTAGCCGCTCACCCGCCGGATCCTCCTTGCTGCGGCCTGGAGCCTGCCGTCCGTTTCGGGAAAATGCGAGCGGCTTTCTATCCGGTGGCGCGGCAAGCGGGGGGTGTTTCGGCCAATATGCCTCGCCCGCGCGGAACAGCGTTCGGTGCGCAGGCGTTTGTCAGACCCTTTTGGCGGATGGATTCATGACCATACTCGTGACGGGCGGCGCCGGTTATATCGGCAGTCACATGGCGCTCGAACTGATCGACGCCGGCGAAAAAGTCGTCGTGCTCGACAATCTCTCGACCGGCTTCCGCTGGGCCGTGCCGGACAAGGCGAGGCTGGTCGTCGGCGATTTCGGCGACGACAATCTCGTGACCGAAACGCTTGCGCGGCACGGCATCAAGGAAATCATCCATTTCGCCGCGAAAATCGTGGTGCCGGAATCGGTCGGCGATCCGCTCGGCTATTACCTCAACAACACCGCCAAGGCGCGCAATCTTATCGAATGCGCGGTCAACGCCGGCGTAAAACATTTCATCTTTTCCTCCACCGCCGCCGTCTATGGCGATCCCGAACAAAACCCCGTCACCGAGGACGAGCGCCTCAAGCCCATCTCGCCCTATGGCCGCTCGAAACTCATGGTCGAATGGATGCTGGAGGACACGGCCAGAGCGACGCCGCTCTCCTATGCGGCGCTGCGCTATTTCAATGTCGCCGGCGCCGATCCCAAAGGGCGCTCCGGCCAGTCGACGCCCAACGCCACGCATCTCATCAAGGTGGCCGTGCAGGCCGCGCTCGGCCGGCGCAAGGGCATGGACGTGTTCGGCGCGGATTACGCAACGCCCGACGGCTCATGCCTGCGCGACTACATCCACGTCACCGATCTCGCGCACGCCCATCTCGATGCGCTGCGCTATCTGCGCGCGGGCGGCGACAGCCTCGTCTGCAATGTCGGCTATCAGCGCGGCTATTCCGTGCTCGAAGTCATCGACGTCGTTAAAAAGGTCTCGGGCGTCGATTTCCCCGTGACGATCGCAGACCGCAGGCCCGGCGATCCCGCAGCCATCGTCGCCTCCAACGAGCGCATCCGCACGAAACTCGGCTGGACGCCGCAGCACGACAATCTTGAGGAAATCGTGCGGCAGGCGCTCGACTGGGAACGCCGCCTGCACAACATGAATAACGGCTGACGGAAATTTTTGCGCAACATTCGGCGGCCGGCGTTATGCCGCTGCCGGCGGGCGTCTTGCAAGTTCGGCCTCCAGGCGCGCGATGTTCTGCAGGAAGCGGCGCGACACCAGTTTGAGGAAATAGAAGCCGAATTCCGGGTTCTGGAAAAAGAACTCCTTGATCTCGCCATAGCCCGCGACCAGCAATTCGCCGGCCTCCACGCATGCAAGCCCCTGCGTGCGCGCATTATTGTCGCTGACCAACCCCATCTCGCCGACGATCTGGCCGACGCCGACGGACATGCCCGTCTCTATCAAACGGAAAGCGCCGCTGGAGACAACGAACACGCAATCGGCCTCGTCGCCTTTGCAAAAGATCGTTTCGCCGGCAACGCAGGCGCGCCTGCGCATGAACGGCCTGAGCCAGTCCATCGAGAGATCGCCGGCCGACGCCCGCTTGAGACTGGCAAGCAGCCGCTTCATCTCGCGCAGACGGATGACATTGAGCGGCAGCGAGACGATATGCTGCACGGCGCTCACGGGCGACGGCGCAAAGAGCCCGTAGATCATGCCGAAAATATTGGCCAGGATCGCAAAGCCGCGCAGTTTCAAAATGCTTTGCATCCAATAGCTGGCGATCACCAGAAACACGCCGGCGAAACCGCAGGCATAAGGCCACATGTCGGCGAGCCGCCATTGGTCTGGATGCAGAAAAGACGACCACGTCATGGAGCCCCCCGTTCCAATCCCGT
>JBKDZW010000003.1:0-110442 GCA_047971685.1 Rhodoblastus sp. | reverse complement strand
CACACGTGGAAAATCAGATCGACAGTTTTTCGATTGCGCCATGGCGGTCGGATTAGGGCCCAGACTCATAACCAGTAGCCGACGATCGCCGCGATGCATACGGCTGCGGATCGCATTGGCGCCGCAGCCCTTGCCGCCGCAGCCCTTGCCGCCGCAGCCCTTGCCGCCGCAGCCCTTGCCGCCATGCGGGATTTGGCGTCCGGGCATAAGTTCGGGCAACAACCCGGCGACCGCCCGGTTTCGGCACGTGCACGATGCTGCCGATGGCGCGCCTGCTGTCGGCGTGGGCCTTGCCTCGTGCGCCGGTCGGCAAGCGTGGTTCTATCCTCAAAATCGTGCGTCCGTCAGCCGGAAACGATCCCGATTCATCGCCGCTCCCTTTCGGAAGCGGTGAAGCACAATGCGCCGTTCATGCCAACAGTTTTCAGCCTCGATTCCAGCTCGAAACGATCCTATTAGCTGAGGCATGGCAATTGGATGCGCCGGTATGATGTATTCGATCTGGAGAATGAGTTTTCCTGCACGCACGGGTTTGAAATTACGCTACGTAATGACGGGAATATTTTAAGAAATTTCATGGTTGTTAGTCGTTAACCTCGGAGTAGCGTCGGGTTTATTCGTTGTTCAAGGTGTGGGCATAGCTTGATGGCGTGCGATGCCTTCTGATTTAGAGGTCGTTATGTTTCGGAGCAGAAATTTTGGAAGACTCCTGTCTTCTGTAGCGCGCCTTCGCCGTGACGAGCGTGGTTCGTTTTCCATCATTTTCTCTATCGCCGTCATTCCAGCCATCGCCATGATCGGCGCCGCCATCGATTATTCCAACAGCACGAGCGTTGTCGCTCGCGCTCAGGCCGCCGCCGACGCGGCGGTGCTGGCCGTCGGCGCGCAGCCCGATGCCGGGCGGGCCAGACGGCAAACCATCGCCAGCGAAATGGTCGACGCCCATCTCGGGGATCCCTCGGGCGCTCTCGGACTGAGGGTTGTCGAGACCGACGTTTCGTCCGGCCTCTACGAAGTCGCGGTTTCCGGCCATGTGCCCATGTTTTTCGGCAAGATATTAAGCAGATCCGCGGCAAGTTTCAGCGTGAAGGCGCGCGCCACCACCAATGGCGTGACCGAGGCCAAGCCTCTCGAGCTGGCGCTGGCGCTCGACAACACCGGCTCGATGTCCGACAACATGACCGCTCTCAAGAGCGCCGCCAACACGCTTGTCGACGCCGTCATGAACGCAAGCGGGAGCAATGCGCGCATCAGCGTCGTGCCCTATGTGGCGACGGTCAATCCCGGACTTACCGATGCCGCCAGCATCGCCAGTTATATCGACACGAAAGCGGTCAATCCGTTCAACGGCGTCTGGCAGCGCAACGCCTGGATAAGCTGGGGCAGAGGCTCCTGCTCCAAGCCCGATTGGGGCTCGGATTCCAACAGCTCCGGCTTCGGCTCCGGCGGCACGGGCGATGCGCGCGACATTCTCGACATTTTGAAGCCGCTCCGTCATCTGGCGCGCGAATTGTTCGGGGTGTCCAGCGCCTATGCCGCGGATGTGACGCCAAACACGACGCCGCCCTTTACGACCTCCGACTGGACCTCCCCCAATTCCGGCAAGAAATATAAAGTGCCCGAGGGCTTCCAGACCATCGCGCGCGATGACTGGGGCTATCTTTCGACCGGCGGCTGCGATTGGTTCTCCAACCCCGCCACGGTGAGCCAATACGAATTGTTCAATCGCGTGCTGACGCCGGACGGAAATCCGGTCGCCTGGAAAGGCTGTGTCGAGACGCGGCTCAGCCGCAACGAGCAGACCTGGCTCAATTCCAACTGGAGTTATTCGTACGCGGCCAGCAAGGACTACGACATCAACGACGACGCGCCCACGGCAAGCGATCCGGCCTCGCTCTATGTGCCCTATTTTGCGCCCGACGAGCCCGATTATTCGCCCTATACCTGGGACGCGGCGGCGCCTGGGGCCTATTCCTCGACCAGCCAGGGGTTCCACAACAATTATCTGAGCGACGGCTCGATTCCGCCGAACTGGCGCTGGCGCAAGCTCGACGATTCCGATTTGTGGTGGAACGCCGGCCAGTTCATCCTCAAATACGACAAGACGACCAGATCTGCCATCATCAAGGAGACGCCGGATGCGCAGGGCTATACCTATGGCCCGAACATGGGCTGTCCCGACCCGATCCTGCGGCTGACCAGCGACAAGGCAAGAGTGAAGGCCAAAATCGACGGCCTCAATTTCTGGCAGAGCGGCGGCACGATCATCTCGGAAGGGCTGTCCTGGGCCTGGCGCACGCTCTCGCCCAATGCGCCTTTCGCCGACGCCAAGTCCTACAAGACCAAGGGCTTGCAGAAGGTGATCGTGCTGATGACCGACGGCGTCAACGAATTGATCGACAACGCCAACAATAGTTCCTCCCAATCCTCGGCCAATATCTCCGACTATTCGGCCTATGGCTATCTCGGCGGCACGCGCTTGTGGGACGCCAACAATGTGCGGACATACGCCGGCTTCAACAAATTGATGAACGAGCGCCTGAATGCCGCCTGCACTGCGGCCAAGAAGGCGGGAATCGTCATTTACACGGTCACGTTCAATCATTCCGGCTTTCTCTCCACCGCGCAGCAGGCCGATGCGAACAAGGCGATGGAGGCCTGCGCGAGCAAGAAGGACTATTCCTATCTGGCGACCAATTCCTCGTCGCTGACAGAAGCATTTACGAAAATTGCGGCGTCGGCGACCGGCAAGGGCGTCTTGCGGCTGGTTCAATAGGAGCCTTGCGGGCGGCGTGATAGGAAAATAGACTGTTTTGGGCGTTTGCGGACGCAAGACCACAAAACACTGAATGATATGCGAATAAGCGGTAAGTCGCATGCGGGGATGAGCATGTGATGTCAAGAATATGAAAATAATCCTTGACATCGTAACGCTCCTCCGGTAGGTTTCCCCCACACTCCACATTTGCGCTTTGCAGCGGCGCGGCGACGGCAAGGTCGCCGGCGCTTCTGCCGCGCATTGCGAGACATGCGGCATGGCCAGTTCCCACACGCGCGGCTTCGAGCAATTCCAGCCGGAAACGCTCGCGCGATTGCAGCAGCGCTACGAAGCCGGTGCGGAAACAATCGCCGCCATCGCGCGCGAGGAAGGTCTGACTCCGAAAAAATTACAGGCGATGAAACATGCGCTGGGCTGGCGTGCGCGCCGTCAGCCGTCTGCCAGAAAAAAGCCGCCTGCAAAAACGACCAAAAGGGCGGCGCGCGCAAAGCCGGCCAAACCCGTCGCGCGAAAAACGACGGTTGAAAATGATTGCATCGACACGCCGGCGCTCGTCTCGCGCATTCGCGCGCAGCTCGAAGGCGCGCTGGCCGCAGCGCAGGCGCGTGGGCCAGGCGCCGACCCCGACGAGATCGCGCGTCTCATGGCCAGTCTGACGCGCACGCTCGCCAGTTTACGGCAATTGGAAAAGGATACGGGCTCCCATGATCGACGCGACGGCGGCGACGATGCTCCCCCACTCGATCTCGCCGAATTACGGCGCGAACTTGCGCGACGGATTGATCGATTGCGCGAGGAAAGGGAAGATTCCTGAATTGTTTGCGGATTTTTCGTCGGAAGAACTCGAGGCAATCCTCTCTCTTTTCGAGTTTCGCGCGCGAAAACAGCAATTGCCGCCGCCTGCGGCAAACAACGGCGCGCGCTGGCGCGCCTGGCTGTTCGTCGGCGGTCGCGGGGCGGGAAAAACGCGCGCCGGCGCCGAATGGGTACGCGGCGTCGCCGCAGGATTCATCGACTTCGCACACGCTCCGGCAAGCCGCATCGCGCTGATCGGCGAGACCTGGGCCGATGCGCGCGACGTGATGGTGGAAGGCGTGTCGGGCGTGCTCGCTGCGCATGACAAATGGGAACGTCCGCATTGGGAGGCCTCGCGCCGGCGTCTTGCCTGGCGCAACGGCGCGATTGCGCAGGTTTATTCCGCCGAAGACCCCGAGGCCCTGCGCGGACCGCAATTCGATGTCGCCTGGTGCGACGAGGTGGCCAAATGGCGCTATGCGCAGGAGACCTGGGACATGTTGCAATTTTCTCTGCGTCTCGGCGACTGGCCGCGCGTGATGGTGACGACCACGCCGCGCCCGCTTGGCCTGTTGAAGAAGCTGATGGCCGATCCCGCCAATGTCGTGACGCGCGCCTCCACCCGCGCCAACGCCGCCAATCTTGCTCCCGGATTTTTACATGCGATCGAGCAGCGTTACGGCGGCACGCGGCTCGGCCGCCAGGAGATTGACGGCGCCATCGTCGAAGAACGCCCCGACGCTCTCTGGTCCCGCGAAATTATCGAGCGCGCGCGCATCGAGCGCGCGCCGCCGCTTGCCAGAATTGTCGTGGCCGTCGATCCGCCCGCAGCATCTCACGCGCGCGCCGACAAATGCGGGATCGTCGCTGCCGGCGTTGACGGGGCAGGCCTCGTCCATGTGCTTGCCGACGCCACTCTGCCCGCCGCGCGTCCTGCGGAATGGGCGGCGCGCGCCGTTGCGCTCTATCGCGACCTGGAGGCGGACGCCCTCGTCGCCGAAGTCAATCAGGGCGGCGATATGGTGGCCGCCGTCATCGCGCAGGCCGATGCGCAGACGCCCGTTGTGAAAGTGCGCGCCTCGCGCGGCAAATATCTGCGCGCCTCGCCGGTCGCCCTGCTTTACGAGCAGAACCGTGTGCGCCATGTCGGCGCCTTTCCTGACCTCGAAGATGAAATGTGCGCCTTCGGCCCCGATGGTCTTGTGGGCGGCGCAAGTCCGGATCGGCTCGACGCGCTGGTCTGGGCGATCACGCATCTGGCGCTCGACGGGCGCAAGGCGGCGCCGCGCGTAAGACGCCTGTAATCGCGTTCCGCCTTCCCGGCGCGCAATGCGCGCAGGACGGCGGCGCTTCCTTCTGCTTTCCGCATCGAAGACGAGATCGTCATGTCTTTTTTGTCCCGCCTGTTCGGCGCGCCCGCGCGCGAAGAAAAACGTTCGCGCGCCAGCGCCATGCTCGCCCTGCACACGATCGGCGCCGCGCGCTGGACGCCGCGCGATTATGTGGCGCTCACCCGCGAAGGTTTTGAGCGCAACGCCATCGTGCATCGCTGTGTGCGCATGGTCGCCGAATGCACGGCGACCATTCCCTGGCGGCTCTACGAGGGCAGGGCGGAACTGACGGCGCATCCGCTCCTCGATCTGCTGGCGCGCCCCAACCCCGCGCAAACCGCAACCGATCTCGTCGAAAGCCTCGTGGTCGATCTTCTGCTGTTCGGCAACGCTTATGTCGAGGGCGCGGCCGTCGATGGGCGCCTGCGCGAAATCTATGCGCTGCGCAGCGACCGCATGACGGTCGTGCCCGGCCCGAACGGCTGGCCGGGCGCATATGAATACGCCTTTGCAGGCGAGCGCGTGCGCTATGCGATGCGCGGCGAAGGCGTCGAGCCGGTCATGCATATCAGGCTCGGCCATCCGCTCGACGATCATTACGGCCTGCCGCCGCTCGCAGCCGCGCATGTGGCGATTGACACGCATAATGCGGCGGGCTTCTGGAACAAGGCGCTGCTCGACAACGCCGCGCGCCCTTCCGGCGCGCTCGTCTATGGCGCAGGCGATGGCGCGCAATTCTCGGATGCGCAATTCGACCGTCTGAAGAACGAACTCGAGGAGAATTTCTCAGGCGTCGCCAATGCGGGGCGCCCCCTGCTGCTCGACGGCGGCCTCGACTGGAAGGCGCTGTCGCTCTCGCCGAAAGACATGGATTTCATCGAGGCGAAGGCTGCGGCGGCGCGCGAAATCGCGCTCTGCTTTGGCGTGCCGCCGCTGGTGCTCGGCCTGCCCGGCGATAATACGCGCGCCAATTATCAGGAGGCCAACGCCGCCTTCTGGCGCCAGACCGTCATTCCCATGGCGCAGCGCCTGCAACGCGCCTTCGAGCATTGGCTGACGCCCGCATGGCCGGGCCTGCGCTTCGATTACGATGTCGACCGCATCGACGCGCTGTCGGCAGAACGCGCCGCCGAATGGGCGTGCGTGGACGCCGCGACGTTTTGATCGACCGATGAAAAGCGCGAGCTGCTGGGCTTTGCCGCAGGAGAAAAGGGCGCGCAGGCCTGAGCCGCCTTCGCCGACCCTGTGCCGCAACGTGAGAGAAAATCATGGATGATGTCGTCGCCGTCGTCGCCAGGCGCGGCGATCTCGCGCATATCGCGCTGTTTCTGTGGGCGAGCGCGGCATCCGCAATGCTTTGGCATACCTTGCGCGAACTTGCCGCCTCCAATCGCCGCTTTGAGTTTTTCCTGCGCGAGCTTGCGCGCTTCAACCGCCGTTTCGGCAGAGGAGACCTCCTGTGACTTTCCGCATTCGTCATAGCTTGCGCCGCACCCGGAAAAAACACGGGGGGCTCGAGCCCGAAGATGTGATCCTCCAGTTCTGGCGCACGCTCGAACAGCGCGTGCAGCACGCGCATACGCAGACCTGGCGCGCATCGAAACACTCGAGCGGGCGCTGAGCGCCGCCAGGAGCCCGACATGTTCGCTCGGATAGATCGTGTTGGCATGGCGCACGCGCTTGCGCGTGCGCTCACCAAAGATGCATCGCACGCGCTTGCGCGTGGGGTTGCCAAAGATGCATCGCACGCGCTTGCGCGCGGGGTTGCCAAAGATGCATCGCACGCGCTTGCGCGTGGGGTTGCCAAAGATGCATCGCACGCGCTTGCGCGCGGGGTTGCCAAGGATGCATCGCACGCGCTTGCGCGTGCGCCAGAAGAAAAGCGTGCGCCGCTCGCCCTGGGCGAGGTTGCAGCCGATGGTCTGTTCGAGGGGTACGCCAGCCTGTTTGGCGTCGCCGATCTCGGCGGCGATGTCGTTATGTCCGGCGCCTTTCGCGATTCCCTGCGCAAGCGTGGAGCGGATCGCATCAAGATGCTCTGGCAGCACGATCCCGCAGAGCCTATCGGCGCCTGGAGAATGGTGGAGGAGGATGCGTACGGCCTCAAGGTCCGGGGGCGCCTCAATCTGAAAGTCGCGCGCGCCCGCGAGATCCTCGCATTGATGCGTGAAAACCAGATCGACGGCCTTTCCATCGGCTTTCGCACCTTGCGCGAAGCGCGCGATAGCAAGACCGGTCTGCGCCATCTGCACAGGATCGATCTCTGGGAAATCTCGCTCGTCACGTTCCCCATGCTGCCGCAGGCGCGCGTGACGGCGGTGAAACAGGCTCGAAGTTTCTAGAACCCAAACCCATTGCGCCCGTAGGCGCTGCCCCGCGTTTCGCCGTCCGGCGCGGGACGATTTCGCGCGACGGCGCATCTGTTGTGAGGTAATTCCATGCCCAATCTGGAAAACAAGTCCTATGCTTCGGAGGCGGCCGCCTTCGAGGAATTGCATCGTGCTTTCGCAGCCTTCCGCGAAACCAACGACGAGCGTCTCGGCCAGATCGAACAGCGCCTGTCGGCCGACATTCTCACCGAGGAAAAGCTGACGCGCATCGACCGCGCGCTCGACGAAACCAAAAGCCGTCTTGACCGTTTCACGCTCGAAAACGGGCGCCCGCGCCTTGGCGGCTCCGCCAGAAGCGACGCCGGCGAACGCGAGCACAAGGCAGCCTTCAGCCTCTACATGCGCGCGGGCGAGGCGGACGGCCTCAAGTCGATCGAGCAGAAGGCGATGAGCCGCGGCTCCGGTCCGGATGGCGGCTATCTCGCGCCCATTCCTGCGGAGCGCGAGATATTGCGGCGCATGTCCACGGTCTCGCCGATCCGCGCCATCGCCAATGTCGTGGAAATTTCCGGCGCCTCGCTCAAGCGCGCCTTCTCCGCGACAGGCCCTGTGGCGGGCTGGGTGGCGGAAGAAGACGCTCGTCCGCAAACCGCCAATCAGCAGCTCTGCGATCTCACCTTTCCGGCCATGGAGCTTTACGCCATGCCGGCGGCGACCCAGACGCTGCTCGACGACGCCGTCGTCGACATCGAGCAATGGATCGCCGACGAGGTGGCGACCGTTTTCGCCGAGCAGGAAGGGGCGGCGTTCGTTGCGGGCGACGGCGTGGGCAAGCCAAAAGGCTTTCTGGCCTATCCGACTGCGCCGCAGGCAGCCTGGACGACCGGAAATATCGGTTATATCGCCAGCGGCGTGTCGGCCGCTTTTCCCGCGTCCGATCCATCGGATGTGATTTTCGATCTGGTCTACGCCCTCAAGGCGGGCTTCCGCCAGAACGCGCGCTTCGTGGCCAATCGCAAGACGCAGGCAGCGATCCGCAAGTTCAAGACGACGACCGGCGAATATATCTGGGAACCGCCGGCAACCCTTGGCGCGCCGGCGACCTTGATGAATTTTCCACTGGTCGAGGCCGAGGACATGCCCGACATTTCAGACAATTCGTTTGCGCTCGCCTTCGGCGATTTCGAGCGCGGTTATGTCGTGGTCGATCGCGTGGGCGTGCGCGTTCTGCGCGATCCTTATTCGGCCAAACCTTACGTGCTCTTTTACACCACCAAGCGGGTGGGCGGCGGCGTGCAATCCTTCGACGCAATCAAGCTGTTGAAGTTCGGCGTGTCGTAATCACCGCCAGCCGGAAATCGTCTCGTCGATCCATTGGCGGTACGGCGCAATGCGCACGGCCTGCGTAAGGCCGCCGCACCCGCGTCCGTTGCGCCCCTGTGCAAAGGCGACAATGCCGACCAGCGCGCCGTTCTCGAAAACCGGCGCGCCGGAATCTCCCGTGCAGGCGCCGGCGCCGTCGGGGCTGTCGAGCCATAGCAGCACATGCGACAAGGGCGCGCGCAGCGACAGCCGCGCACGCCGCAATCGCCCGGATGTTTCGGCGGCGCCCGGCGCCGTCACGCCGAAACCTGCGACATCGAAGACGCCGCCAATGGTTTTGCCGGCATCGCCCAACGCCGCGGCTGAAAAATTGCCAGGCAGGGGCGCTTCCGTTTCGACAAGCGCAAGGTCGATCGACTTCGCGCGCGCCGCCACCGCATTGGCGCGAAAACCGGGATGGCGCGCAATGCGGCGCACATTCATCAAAACCGGCGCGCCGGCGTTGTCGCGATAATGCACGCGGGTCTTCGCCGGGGCCGCCACGCAATGGGCGGCGGTGAGCACGATGTCGGGCGCAAGCACGGCGCCCGAACAAAAGCCCGCGCCGCGCGAACTTTGCGCAAGAACCATGACCGCCTGCGCGCCATAAGCGCCAGCCTCGTGCGTTGGGCCAACCAGCGCCGTGACGGGCGCCGGCGCAAGCGCGGGCAAAAGGGCGACGAAAAAGATCAACGGGCGCGCAAACATGGGGTCTTTTGCCATGGACCGGCGCGCCGCGAAAGCGGGAAAGAAAATCATGCAATCCATTCTGATCGCCCCGCCAGCGGCCGAACCCGTGACGCTGGCCGAGGCGCGCGCCTGGCTGCGCCTCGACGCCAACGACGAGGACGCCGCCATCGCCAGCCTTGTTGCGGCCGCGCGCGTGCTGGTCGAAACCGCGACGCGCCGCGCTTTGGTCACGCAAACCTGGCGGCTTGTGCTCGACGCCTGGCCGGATTTTTCCGCGCGCGCCATTGGCGGGACGTGCGAGATCGTCGTGCCGCTGGCGCCGGTGCAATCGGTCGCCGGCGTGCGCGTTTACAATGCCGCCGGCGCGCAGCAGCTCGACGCCGCCGCATGGCGCCTGTTCGGCGCGCCCGAGCAGGCAAGGATCGTTCTTTCGCCGCCGCCGCAGTCTGGTCCGCCGGCCGATGGCATGGAGATCGACCTTGTGGCCGGTTATGGCGACCCCCAGGATACGCCGGCGCCGTTGCGCCACGCCATTCTCGCGTTGACGGCCTTCTGGTTCGACAATCGCGGCGATGTCGGCGCGGCCGGCCCGGAAAATCTGCCGCTGCGCGTCGCCGCGCTGATTGCGCCGTTTCGGCGCCGGAGGCTCGCATGAGCCGGTTTGCCGCAGTCGGCGAATTGCGCACGCGCGCCATTCTCGAAGCGCCCGACGATTTTGTCGACGACGCCGGCGCCCTGGTGCGCGCGTGGCAACCGCTTGCCTCGGTCTGGCTGAAAATATCGCCAAGGCGCGGCGCGGAAATCTTCGTGGCCGGCGAGCAGGAAAGCGTCGTGACATTCGATGTCGTCATGCGCTGGCGTCTCGATGTTGCAAGCCCCATGCGCTTTCGGATCGGCGCGCGCGCGCTGTCGATCCGCGCCGCCTTCGATCCCGATGGCCGCCGCCGCTTTCTCGTTTGCGTCTGCGAGGAATTCGCAGCCTGAGCGCGCCTCGACGCATTTTCGATGCAAACCGCACAGGTGTTTCATGGCCTCACCCGTCCTCGCCTTACGGCGCGCCATTCTCCAGGCGCTGGCTGCGGATGCGCAGCTTTCCGCCATGCTCGGCGGCGCCCATGTCTATGACGAGGCGCCGCCGGGCGCGCCCACCCCGCGCGTGGCGTTCGCAGAGACGCAGACGCGCGACTGGTCTGCGCAAAATTCGCGCGGCGCCGAACAATTCGTCGTTCTCACGGTCTGGTCCGGCGCGCGCGGAACGCGCGAAGCGCTCGATATTGCAGATTGTATCGTCGCGCGGCTCGACGAGGCGCAACTGGCTCTTGCCGGCCACCGCCTGATCGACCTGCGCTTCATGACAACGGCGACGCGGCGCGAGCAGAACGGGCGCTACGCGCGCGCCGACATCCGTTTTCGCGCAACGACCGAAGAAAACTGATCAATGCGCCCTTGCAGGGCGCGCCGCAATTCCAAGGAGACATTCATGGCCGCCCAGAAAGGCAAGGATCTGCTCGTCAAGATCGACGATGGAACGGGGGCTTTCGTGACGATCGCCGGGCTGCGCACCAAAAGACTGGCGCTCAACGCCGATACGGTCGATGCGACGGATGCGGAATCCGTTGGGCGCTGGCGCGAATTGCTCGGCGGCGCCGGCGTGCGCCGCGCAAGCCTGGCCGGCAATGGCATTTTCAAGGATCAGACCTCCGATGCGCTCGTGCGCCAGGTCTTCTTCGACGGCGCCATCCGCATCTGGCAAATCGTCATTCCCGATTTCGGAACCGTCGCCGGTCCTTTCCAGATTTCCAGCCTCGACTGGCGCGGCGAACATGCCGCCGAGATCACCTTCGACATTGCGCTGGAATCCGCCGGCGCCCTGACCTTTACGGAGCTGTGAGGAGCCATGGCCAATTTTTTGCGCGGCGAAATCGAAGCCGATATTGGCGGCGCGCGCCGCACATTATGTCTGACGCTCGGCGCGCTCGCCGAGCTTGAAACAGCCTTCGGCGCAGGCGATGTGATCGCGCTTGCCGAGCGCTTCGAGCGTGGCGGCCTCTCCGCGCGCGATCTCCAGATCATCATCGCCTGCGGCCTGCGCGGCGCCGGCGCAAGCGTAAGCAACGAGGAAGTCGCCGCCATGCGCATCGAGGGCGGGCTCAACGCATATGTGCAGATTGCAGCCGATCTCGTCGCCGCGACCTTCGCAGGCTCAAGCGGCGAGCCGCGCCCTCCGGCGCCGCAGGACGCCTGATACGGAAAAACTCACGAAAGTCCCGTGAAAAATTTCCATGGAGCGAAGCCATGCGCTTCGGTCTCGGCGTTCTGCGGCTTTCGTCGCGGGATTTCTGGACTATGACGCCGCGCGAAATTCATGCCGCAAGCCAGGGCCTGTTCGGCGCCGGCCCGCATGGCGAGCCGATTTCGCGCGAAAAACTCGATGCGCTGATGCGCGCTTTTCCAGACAGGTGACGATATGGCCAGACGCAGCGCGCCGAGTAGCGGCGACCCGGATTTTTCGGATGCAGACATTGCCGGCGCATCGGCTTTCGCCGTGCAGGATCTTGCCGCCTTGCGCGCGCAGCTCGACGGCATCAACGTGGCGGCGGCCAAAGTCTCCGTCAATCTCGTCAAGGCTTTTTCCAATGCGTCCACCAGCGGGCGCGCCTTCAACGCGACGCTTTCGACCATCGCCGCTTCGCTGGCGCAGACCATGGCCGGCGTCGGCGCGGGCTTTTTAAGCCAGGGCCTGAACTCAATTCTCGGCGGCCTGTTCGGCGGCGGGGGCGGCGGTTTGCCGGCCGCGCCTTTCGCCGATGGCGGCGTGGTCGCAAGCCCCACCTATTTCGGTTCCGGCGGCTCGCTCGGCCTGATGGGCGAGCGCGGCGCGGAAGCGATCATGCCGCTGGCGCGCGGCCCCAACGGCCAATTGGGCGTCGCCGCCAACGGCGCTTCCACGCGCCCGGCCCATGTTACGGTCAATATCCAGACGCCCGATGTCGAGAGTTTTCGCCGCTCGGAAACGCAGGTCGCCGCAGCGCTCGCCCGCGTTGTCGCGCGCGGCCGGCGCGGGCTTTAGAGCGCGTCGCCGCCTGCGTCAATCGCCAATAAAGCCGGCGATCTCATCCTTCAGCTTGAGACGTTCCTTCTTGAGGTTTTCGACGGTGAAATTGTCTGCCGGCTCCACATTCGATTCCATGCGGTGAATATCGCGGTTCAATTCGTGATAGCGCTCGGCGATCCGTGCGAAATGCGCATTGGAAAGTTTCAGATCGTGAATGATCTGGGCCTTGGCGGGAAATTCTTCCGTCAGTTCGTGCGCAACATGCGACATGCCTGATCGTCTCCTTGCTGTTTGCCGCATCACTCTAAGCCGCACACCGAAGAGCGCGTTGTTCTGAATCAAGCGCGAAATTTCGCCAAAGGCGCATCATGAACGGTTTTCACGAAATATTGTTTCCGCTCGACATCGCTCTGGGCGCGCGCGGCGGCCCGGAGCGACGCACCGAGATCGTCGCGCTCGGCTCCAACCGCGAGAAACGCAATGCGCGCTGGGCGCGTTCGCGCCGGCGCTGGGAGGCGGGCTATGGCGTGAAAACCTTCGCCGATCTCGCGGCGATCGTCGAATTTTTCGAGGAACGCCGCGGCCGTCTCTACGGTTTTCGCTGGCGCGACCGGTTCGACCATTCATCCGCGAAAAACGGCCAGGCGCCGCTGCCGACCGATCAGCCGCTGGGGCAGGGCGACGGCGTGAGGAAAACCTTCCAGCTTGTCAAAATCTATGGCGGCGCCTTTGCGCCCTATGCGCGCGAAATTGCAAAACCGGTGATGGGCAGCGTGCGGATGGCGGTGGCGGGCGCAGAAATCGCAGATCCGCAATTTTCGGTAGACAGCGCAACCGGCCTGGTGACGCTTGCAAGCGCTCCCGCCGCCGGGGCGCCGGTCACGGCAGGTTTTCGTTTCGACACGCCCGCGCGTTTCGACGCCGACTTCCTCGAAATCGACCAATCCGGTTTCGAGGCCGGCGACATTCCGAAAATTCCCGTTCTCGAAATATTGTCCTGAGGTTTCCATGCGCGAGATGAATGCGCAGACGGCCGCCGCCTTCGGCGCCGATGCAACGACGGTTTGCCATTGCTGGCGTCTGGCCAGACGCGACGGCGTCATCCTCGGCTTTACCGATCACGACCGCGATCTTGCTTTTGCGGATGTGGTTTTTCGCGCGAGCACGGGGCTCGACGCCGCCCAGACCGAGAGCGCGACGGGCTTTGCGGTCGCCGGCGGCGAAGTCCATGGCGCCTTCGACGACGCGGCGCTGACCGAGACGGACCTCGACGCCGGCCTGTACGATGGCGCGAGCGTGGAAATATGGCTCGTCGACTGGAGCGACGCATCGCGCCGCGTACTCATGGATATAGCGACGATAGGCGAGGTCAGGCGCACCGAAAATTCCTTCGTCGCGGAATTGCGATCGCTCGCCCATCGCTTCGACGAGGAGAGGGGACGCCAGTTTCAGCGCAATTGCACGGCCGATCTCGGCGATGCGCGCTGCAAGGTCGATCTCTCCGTGCCGCAATACAGAACGGGTGCGACGATTCTTGCACGTGAAACGGGCGGCGCGTTTCTTGTCGCGCTCGATGCCGGCTTTGCATCGGGTTATTTCACCGATGGCGCGCTGGTCGGCGCCAATGGCGAACGCCATGCCGTCAAATTGCACGAGCAGGCGGACGCCGGCGATCGCATCGTCCTGTGGAGCGCGCCGGTGTCGTTGCTGACGGCTGGCCAGCGCGTGACCTTGCATGCGGGCTGCGACAAGAGTTCGCAATCCTGCGCCGCCAAATTCGTCAATATCGCCAATTTTCGCGGCTTCCCGCACATGCCCGGCAATGATGCGGTCGCAGCCTATCCCAGCGCCAAGGGACCGCCCATGGACGGCGCAAGCCTGTTCCGGTGAGCGCCGTGCAGCGCGCCGCAATCCTCGCCAGCGCGCGCGCCTGGATCGGCACGCCCTATTGGCATCAGGCCTCGTTGCGGGGCGTCGGCTGCGATTGTCTCGGGCTCGTGCGCGGCGTCTGGCGCGAATGCATCGGTCCCGAGCCAGAGCCGATGCGGCCCTATTCGCCGGACTGGGCGGAGGCGGCCGGCGGCGAGCCGCTCATCGAACTCGGCGAACGCCATTTCTGGCGCATCGCGGACGGGCGATGGCGGGCCGGCGACGTTCTCGTCTTCCGTTTTTACGAGCGCGCGCCCGCCAAGCATCTGGCGATAGCGGCGGGCGCCGGCAAAATGATCCACGCCCATGACGGCGCCTGCGTCGCGGAAGTCTCCATTGGCGCCTGGCGGCGGCGCATTGCCGCAGCCTTCGCCTTTCCCGATGTCGCAGACGCCGGCTAGCGATCTGCGCCTTGCAATGTGAAACGCGAATTTGCCGACGCGCAAGATTTCGTGTGAAACCCGGACTTTTCTCATGGCCACACTCATTCTCTCGGCGGTGGGCTCCACGGTCGGCGAATTCATCGCCGGCCCGCTCGGCGCGCTTGCCGGCCAGGCCTTGGGCGGGCTTGGCGGCGCGCTGTTGCAGCCGCGCGCGGCAAGCCAGACGCGCGTGGAGATCGGGCCGCGTCTTTCAAGGGCGGCCGGCCTTGCGTCGATGGAAGGCGCCGCCGTGCCGCGCGTCTACGGGCGCGCGAGAATCGGCGGCCAGATGATCTGGGCGACGCGGCTGATCGAGCAGGCCAATATGACGTATGCGCCCGGTTCCGGCGGCAAGGCGTCCGGTCCCGCGCGCCCCGCGCAAATCGGCGTCTCCTACAGCTATTACTCCAATTTCGCGGTCGGCCTGTGCGAAGGCCCCGTCGCCTTCGTGCGCCGCATCTGGGCGGACGGTCAGGAGCTCGATCTGACGAGCCTGACCATGCGCGTCTACAAGGGCGACGAGGACCAGACGCCCGATCCCCTCATCGTCGCCGTGGAAGGCGCGCAGGCAACGCCCGCCTATCGCGGCCTTGCCTATGTCGTGTTCGAGCGTTTGCCGCTTGCCGCCTTCGGCAATCGCATTCCGCAGCTTTCTTTCGAGGTCGTGCGCCCGGTCGCAGGCGTCGCCCGCATGATCCGCGCGCTCGACATCATCCCCGGCGCCACCGAATTCGGTTATCAGCCGACGTTGCACGCAAGCTATCCCGGCCCCGGAACGACCGTGCAGGAAAACCGCAGCCAGTCCTGGGCGAAAACCGACTGGCAGGCCTCGCTCGACGCGGTGCAGGCGCTTTGCCCGAACCTCGAGAGCGTTGCGCTGGTCGTGGCCTGGTTCGGCGACGATCTTCGCGCAGGCCATTGCACCGTTGCGCCGCGCGTCGACAATTCCTTCAAGACCATGGCGTCCGTCTTCGGCGCCGACTGGTCGGTCGCCGGCCTTCCGCGCGGCTTTGCACGAACCGCGAGCCTGTCGGATGGAGCCCCGGCCTTCGGCGGCACGCCGAGCGATGCAAGCGTCGTTGCGGCCATCGCGGATTTGCGCGCGCGCGGCTTGTCCGTGACTTTCTATCCCTTCGTCATGATGGATATTCCAGCCGACAATTCCCTGCCCGATCCCTGGACGGGCGCGTCGATGCAATCTCCCTATCCCTGGCGCGGCCGCATCGTCTGCGATCCCGCGCCCGGCCGTCCCGCGACAGTGGACGCAACGGCCGCAGCCGCCGCGCAGATCGTCGCCTTCTTCGGCTCCGCAACGCCGGGTTCTGGCGAATGGTCCTACCGCCGCTTCATCCTGCATTGCGCGGATCTCTGCGTTCAGGCCGGCGGCGTCGACGCCTTTCTCGTCGGCTCGGAATTCGTCGCCTTGACGCGCGTGCGCTCGGCGCCGGGAATCTATCCGGCGGCGAACGCTTTCGCGCAACTTGCCGCCGACGTGAAGGCGAAACTCGGCGCGACAAAAATCTCCTATGCGGCGGACTGGACCGAATATGGCGCGCATGCGCTCGACGGCAGCGCGGAAGTCCGCTTTCCGCTCGATGTCGTGTGGTCGTCGAGCGCGGTCGATTTCGTCGGCATAGACGCCTATTGGCCGCTGTCGGACTGGCGCGACGGCCCCCATCTCGATGCGCAGGAATCCGATGATATCTACGATCTTGCCTATCTCACGCGCCGGCACGCTGCGGGCGAGGCCTATGACTGGTTTTACGCCGACGATGCTGCGCGCAGAACCCAGACGCGCACGCCGATCGCCGATGACGCTTTCGGCAAGCCCTGGACCTTTCGCCAGAAAGATCTGGTGGGCTGGTGGTCGAATGCGCATGTCGAGCGCGTCGGCGGTCTCGAATTGCCGAACGCAACCGGCTGGGTCGCGAAAGGCAAACCGATCTGGCTGACGGAAACCGGCTGCCCGGCGGTCGACCGCGGCGCCAATGCGCCCAATGTCTTTCCCGACGTCAAATCCGGCGATGGCGGCCTGCCGCATTTTTCACGCGGGAATCGGGATGATCTGATGCAGGCGCGCTTCATCGAGGCGACGGTTGCGCGTTTCGACCCCGCCATGCCGGGCTTCGACCCCGCATGGAACCCGCTTTCGTCCGTCTATGGCGGACGCATGGTGGATGTTTCGCGCATTCACTTCTGGGCCTGGGATGCGCGCCCCTTTCCCGCCTTTCCCGATCTCGGCCAGCTCTGGGCCGATGCGCCGAACTGGGAAACCGGCCATTGGTTGAACGGGCGCCTCGAAGGCATGTCGCTTGATGGACTGGTGGCCGAACTCGCCTTGCCTGCAATCGAGCCCGGCGCCGTGGCGCCGCGCCCCGATCTGCGCGGCTTCGTCGATGGCTATGTGCTCGATCGCGCCATGTCGGCGCGCGCTGCAATCGAGCCGCTGGCGAGCGCATACGCCTTCGATCCCGTGTTTTCGGGCGCCGCCGTGCGTTTTCTGCGCCGCGCGCGAAAACCCGCATTGACGCTTTCCGAGAACGATCTCGTTCCCGACCGCGACGGCGCGCTCGTGCGCCTGACGCGCGCGCAGGAAAGCGAATTGCCGCACGAAATCGCGCTGAGTTTCGGCGACGCCGACAATGATTACGAAGTGGCGAGCGTCATGTCGCGCCGCCTTGAGGGATGGTCGCGCCGTCGCGCGGAGAGCGAAACGGCGATCATGACCAATCGTGCGAGCGCGCAGCGCATCGCCGATATCTGGCTGGAGGATTCCTGGCGCGCGCGCGAAACGCTCGAATTTCGCCTGAGCCCGCGGGCAGTGGCGATCGAGCCCGGCGATATCGTCGCCTTGCCCGGCCAGAATGGGCGCGTCTGGCAAATAGTGCGAATTTCGGATGGCGCTGCGCGCGAATGCCATGCACGCGCCATCGACGCCTCGATCTACGATCGCGCCGCGCCCGCCTTTATGCGTCGCGCGCGCACGAAAGTCAGATCGCCCGGACCTCCGCATGTCGTCGTTCTCGATCTCGCGATTGCGCGCAATCAGCCCGTCACGACGCAATATATCGCCGCCTGCGCCGATCCCTGGCCGGGCGCGCTCAATGTCTACCGCAATTTCGGCGCAACGCTCGATCCGGTCATGACCTTGCCCGTTCCGGCGACCATAGGCGAAACGCTCGAGGTGTTCGGGCCAGGCCCCGTGGCGCGCTTCGATCGTGGAAACGCGCTCGTCGTCAGGCTCTATTCAGGCGCGCTTTCAGGCGTCGGCGACGCCCTAGCGCTCGAAGGGCGCGCCGTCATGGCGATCTGCGGCCCCGACGGCGCCTGGGAAATCTTCGCCTTCGCGCAAGCCGAACTTGTCGCGCGCCACACTTACCGGCTGTCGCGCTTCCTGCGCGGATTGGGCGGCGAGGAGGAATTGGCGCAGCGCACTGTTCCGGCAGGCGCAACGGTCGTCCTGCTCGACCGCGCCGTGACGCCCCTTGCCGCCGGCCTTTCTTCCGCCGGCGTCAGGCTCGATCTGCGCGTCGGACCGGCCGACAACAATGCAGGCGAAGACAATCTCGTCGCGGTCGCCGCAACGCCCTCCGCCAAGGCGCTCATGCCCTATGCGCCGGTGCGCCCGCGCGCGTGGGCCGTTGCGGACGGCGTTGAAATTTCCTTTCTGCGCCGGGGTCGTATCGATTCCGACGCATGGGAGCCGATTGAAATCCCGCTCGGCGAAGACGCGGAAAATTACGTCGTCGAGATCGCGCGTCCATCCGGCCCTCCGCGCAAACTGACGTCGAGCGCCAGTTTCCTGCTCTACGCGGCCGCCGATATCGCCGCCGATTTCGGAACCATTCCGGCTGCGCTCGATCTCAGGATCGTCCAGCTCAGCAACGCCGTCGGCGCAGGTTTTCCGCTCAAGGCCCGCATTCCAGTCAAGTGAGGCGACATGTCCAACAGCACCAGGCTCGCGCTGCCTTTTATAGACGCCGCGCAATCGCAAAAACACGTCACGCATAACGAGGCGCTGACAGCGCTCGACGCGCTCGTACATCTCGCCGTCAAGGCGCGTGGCGTTGTTGCGCCGCCTGCAACGCCCGCCGAAGGCGACCTTTATCTCGTGGGCTCTGCCGCAACCGGCGCCTTCGCGGGGCAGGCTGGTCGGGTCGCCGCATTCGACAATGGCGGCTGGGCGTTTTTTTCCGCGCGTGCGGGATGGCGCGCCTATGTCGAGACCGAGGCGCTGTTTCTGATCTTCGACGGCGCAGACTGGGGGGATGCCGGGCTATGCCTGCAAAGCCTGCAAAATCTGTCGCGTCTGGGCGTTGGCGCTGTCGCCGACGCCGCCAATCCCGTGGCCGTCAAGATCAACAATGCGCTGTTCACGGCGCAGGCGACAGGCGAGGGCGGAACCGGCGATCTGCGGATGACGCTCAACAAGAGCGCGAGCGCTGCGACAGTCTCGCAGATTTATCAGACCAATTATTCCGGGCGTGCGGAAACCGGCCTGACGGGAGACGACCGCTTCCGCATAAAAGTCTCGGCCGATGGCGCGACATGGCGCGAGGCGCTCAATGTCGAACCTGCGACCGGCCTCGTCCTGCTGCCGCATACGGCGGGCCAGGCCAACGGGCTGGCGACGCTCGATGCCGCCGGCAAAGTCCCTGCCGCCCAGCTTCCCGCCGGCGGCGGCGACGGGGGTGGCGCTGAGCGGGCGGGCTTTCGCAACAGGCTGCGCAACGCCGGGTTTACGATCAATCAGCGCAATCTCGCGGGCCTCGTGACGCTTGGCCCCGGCGCCTATGGGCACGACGGCGCCAAGGCCGGCGCAAACGGCTGTACCTATAGTTTCGCGCAAACCGGCCTCGACGTGACGCTGACGATCACGGCCGGCTCCTTGATCCTGCCGATCGAGGACCGGCTGATCGAGGGCGGCGTCTACCGTCTTTCGCATGCAGGAACCGCGCAGGCGCGCGTCTGGCAGGGAACGGGCGTTACAGCCTCCGGCGCCTATGCGCCCGCGCCGTTCACGACTGCTAATCTGAACGCGAACATGCAGACCAATGTCGAATTTTCGACGGGCGCAGTGCTCAGGCCGCAACTGGAGCCGGGCGACGCAGAAACTGCTTTTGACCGCCGCCCGCATATGCTCGAACTGATGCTCTGCCAGCATTATTACTACCGCCGCGTTGCGGCGGGCGGCCACGATGTCATCGGAATGGTCTCCGCTTACAGCGCTGCTGTAACCTGGGGAAAATTGTTCGACCTGCCCGTCGAATTGCGCGCCGGCGGCGCGCTGGTCGGCGTTTCAAACCCGGCGCATCTGAGCGTCTGGAGCGCGACTGGAAGCAGCCCTATCGCGGCGACCGGGGTCTCCAATTTGCGAGCCAGCAAACGATCGGTGAGCGTCTTCGGCGGAATAACGGTCGGCGGCGCGCCCGGTTTCGCGCCGGGCCAGGCGCTGTTCCTCACCTTCGGTTCGGCCGCCGGCTGGATCGATGTCAGCGCGGAAATCTGATCGCCCCCTCCACTCGTTTCGCCAAGCTGCATTTAGCCAAGCCGCGCATCGACGCAATGCGCGTCTGCATCGTCGCGCGCAAAATCTGGATGAGGACGCATGACAGAGCCAATCAGAATGTCGGCGGCCTGCCGCCGCAAGATCACGCAACCCTCGGAAGGCCGACGCTTGCGCGCCTATCGCGATATCGTCGGCGTCTGGACGATCGGTTACGGCCATACGTCGCGCGCAGGCCCGCCGCGCGTTGTGCCCGGCATGACCATCACGCAAGCCGAGGCCGAAGAAATTCTTGCCCGCGATCTCGAGAGTTTCGAGCGCGGCGTCGCCCAGGCGCTGCGCAGGAAAAAGGGCGAGACGCTTCAGCGCGAATTCGATGCGCTGGTCGATCTTGCCTTCAATATCGGCCTTGGCGCCTTTCGTTCTTCCTCTTTGCTGAAAGCCTATCTGGCCGGCGACAAGGCAAGGGCGGCAGAAAAATTTCTCGACTGGAACAAGGCCGGCGGGCGCGTCGTGCCCGGCCTCGTCGCCCGCCGCAAGCGCAACCGCGCCTGGTTTCTCACCGGCGCCCTGCCGGGCGAGCGTCTTGCCGCGACAGCCGGCGAAACCACGCCCGCAGCGCTCATCGTTTCTCCTGATCCGATGCCCGCGCGCATCGTCAACTCGTTTCAACTGCAAGGAGCAGATCTCATGAAAGGCTATCGCACCATTCTCATCGGCCTTGCGGTCGCGACAGGTCCGGCCGCCCTGCAATATCTCGGCGCGATCGACTGGAACGCGCTCATCGGCCCGAGCGCGGCCTTCTTCGTTTCCGGCGTCATCGCCATCGCGATGCGCTTCGTCACGAATACGCCGGTGGGAAAGTCCGATCCCGCACAGACGGCGAAATAGGCCTGTCGCCGCCCGCGCAGGCGCTTCTCGAAGCGGCCATTGCGCTCATGCGCGAGGACGGGCCCGGTTTCATCGCGGCGCTCAAGTCGCAGGACTGGTCGAGCGCGGGTGAAAAGTTCGTCATTGCCGAACTCAAGCTGGCGCGCGCCGCCGGCCTTCCCGGCGCAGACTTCGCGCTGCGTCTCGCCCCCCTCGTCGGCGCCCTCGCCATCCATCCCGCAGAGCCCTCTTCGCCCGCCATGACCAAGGCCGCAGGTGGAGAGGGCGGCCAGAACATTTCCATCGGAGCCTGACATGAAATATCTGTTTGCAATTGCTTTTGCGTTGACGTTCGCCGGTTGCGCGGCAACGCGGCAGGCCGCCGACTGGCTTGCCTCCGACAAGGCGCAAAAGGCTGCAATCAATCTCAAGACATTGGCGAATGCGGTCGATTGCGGCCTCGTTCTGCCCGCCGCCGCGCTCTCGCGCGAAATCGCCCGTGCGGTCGAAGCGGGTCAGGCGAGCCTCGATACGACCGGCAAGGTTCACGCCGTATCCGCCGCAATTTGCGACTCTCTTGGCGGCGTGAGCGCAGAGGGCGCGTCAGGGCATTGAAAGATTGAACGCTTTCGCATTACGGTTGTCCCATTCACGCGCCATTCATGACAGGGCGCGCCAGATTGGCTTCCATGCGTTTCCTCGGCATCCCGCTCATGACATTGGCGATAGTCGGCGCGCAGGGCGCTTCGGCCGAGGACATCGACCGGCCGCCGCCCGAACGCGCCTGCTTCAACGCGCCCGAAACGCGGGAGAAGATTTTGGCCAACGGGCTGGCCGATCCCTTCGCGCTGCTGCGCGCCCAGGCCGCCGAGCAGCGCGCCGAGGCGATCGCGGTCAAGCTCTGCCGTATCGGCGACGCCTATGTCTACGAAATCGATCTTTTGCGCCGCGACGGCCGACTGATACATAGCCGGCTCGACGCGCGCTCTGGCCGCCTCACGGCCGATCAGGGGCGCCATTGAGCCGGGCCGGAGAATTTTGCGAACACGCGGCAGGCTGAAAGTCACTTGAGTAAAATTACTTGAGTGAAGTTTATTCGGGGAGTGGAGAACTCAGGTGCGTCTGCTGGTCGCCGAGGATGACAAGGATTTAAACCGTCAACTGGCCCAGGCGTTGAGCCAGGCCGGTTATGCGGTCGACCGCGCATTCGACGGCGAGGAGGCCCAGTATCTGGGCGAGACCGAACCCTATGACGCCGTCGTGCTCGACATCGGCCTGCCGAAGATCGACGGCGTTAGCGTGCTCGAGGCCTGGCGCAAGGCCGGTCGCGCCATGCCTGTTCTGATCCTCACCGCCCGCGACGGCTGGAGCGAAAAGGTGCGCGGCTTCGACGCCGGCGCCGACGACTACGTGACAAAGCCGTTCCATCTCGAGGAAATTCTGGCGCGTCTGCGCGCCCTGACGCGCCGCGCCACGGGCCACGCCAGCGCCGAATTGGTCTGCGGCCCGGTCCGGCTCGACACCAAGGCCGGCCGCGTCCATGTCTCGGGCGCCGGCGTCAGGCTCACCTCGCACGAATATCGGCTTCTGTCCTCCCTCATGCATCATACGGGCCGCGTCATCTCGCGCACCGAGATCGTCGAACATCTCTACGCTCAGGATTTCGACCGCGCTTCCAACACGATCGAGGTCTGCGGCGGTCGTCTGCGCAAGAAGCTTGGCGTCGAGATCATCCAGACCGTGCGCGGCCTCGGTTATCTCGTCGCCCCGCCCGAGGCCGAGGCGGGCGGCTCCCAGCCCAAACCGAAATAATGCCGGCGCCGGTCGTCGCGCAAAAATCTCTCGCCCGCCGCCTGTTTCTTGCCGCTGCGGCCTGGATCGTCGTGATTCTCGGCATCGCCGGCATTCTGCTGACCGCCTATTACCGGCGCACCTCGGAAGCCAGTTTCGATCTGCGCCTCAATGTCTATCTGCGCGCGCTCGTCGCCGATGTCGCAAGCTCCGGCGTCGACCAGCGCACCGATCCCGGCGGCCTCGGCGATCCCCAGTTCGATCTCGTGCAATCCGGCTGGTATTGGCAGATCACCCGTCTCGACAGCGAGCAGCCGCAGATTCGCGCCTCGCGTTCGCTGTTTGCGGCGCGCCTGCCCAAGCTTGCCGACAGCGGCGTGCTCGCCGGCATGGGCGGCGCGCGCGCGGGCTATGCGACAGGCCCGGACGGATTGGCGCTGCGCATTGTCGAACGCCAGATTTCGATTGGCGACGATGGCCTCTATCTCGTGCAGGTGGCCGCCACGACCGAAGATCTGGAGGCCCAGATCGGCCGTTTCGAGGTGGCGCTTGTCGTGGCCTTCGGGCTCCTGGCGGCGGGCCTTCTGGCGACGACCGCCTTTCAGGTGTCCTTCGGCCTGCGTCCGCTGCGCCGGCTGCAATCGGCGGTCGCCGATGTCCGGCGCGGCGCGGCCGACCGGATCGTCGGCGATTACCCCCTCGAACTTGCCCCGCTCGGCGAGGAGCTGAACCTTCTGGTTTCGGCCAACCGCGAGGTCGTCGAGCGCGCGCGCACCCAGGTCGGCAATCTCGCCCATGCCCTGAAAACGCCGCTCAGCGTGCTCGTCAACGAAGCCGGCGATTCGCCCGATCCGCTTGCCGACAAGGTTCGCGCGCAGACGATCGTCATGCGCGATCAGATCTCCTTCTATCTGGATCGCGCGCGCGCCGCCGCCCGCGCCGGCGCCATCGGCGCCGCCACCGAAATCGGTCCCGCTCTCGATGCGCTGGGGCGTGTCTTACGAAAAATTCACCGCGAACGCGAAATCGTGCTGCCCGCGCCCGCGCCCGGATATCGCTTTCTCGGCGAGCGTCAGGATTTCGACGATCTCGTCGGCAATCTCCTCGACAACGCCTGCAAATGGGCGCAAACGCGGGTCGAATTGTCCATCGACCACGAACAGGCCGCCGCCGGCCGCTCGCGCATCGTCCTGACCATTGACGACGACGGCCCAGGCCTTGCGCCGGAACTGCGCACGGAAGCCATGCGCAGAGGACGCAGGCTCGACGAGAGCAAGCCGGGCTCGGGTCTGGGCCTTGCCATCGTCGCCGATCTCTCGGCAGCCTATGGCGGCGCCTTGGCGCTGGAAGAAAGCCCGCTCGGCGGACTTCGCGCGGTTTTGCGGTTGCCGGCGGCCTGATTTGGCCGATCCGGACGCCGATGACAGATTTTCGCCCGATTTTATGTCATTTATGCTGCCGCCGCGCCGTGGCCACACACGGCCGAGGGGAGATCCGCACGTGAAAATTCTGCATTTGCTTTCTGTTGGCCTTGTCGGCCTCGCCCTTTCCGGTTGCGCCTCGCGCTCCGGCCCGAATGAGGCGGGCGGCACTGTGCTTGGCGCGGGCGCAGGCGCAATCGCCGGCGGCCTTATCGGCGGCGCGGTCGGCGGCTCCGGCGGCACCGTGGTCGGCGCTTTGACAGGCGGCGCGCTCGGCGGTCTGGCCGGCAACGCCATTGGCCGCGACCTCGACGAACAGGATCGCATCGCCGCCATGGAAGCCCAGGACGCCGCTTTTGAATCCGGCCGCCGCCGTCCCTGGCGCGGCCAGCGCGCTTACGGCTACATCGATCCCGGCGCGGAATTCGACGATTCGCGCGGCCATTGCCGCAATTACACGCACCGCATCTATATAGACGGCCGCCCGCGCTCCGCGCAGGGCGTGGCTTGCCGCAGCCCCGGCGGCGGCTGGCGCGTCGTCAGCTGATCCTTTTGCATGAAATGCGAAGGCCGCCCGCCAGCTTTGCGCTGAGGGCGGCCTTTTATTTCCGGCTCTGGGACAATTCGCGCATTTTCTTGTGCGACGCAGCGGTATAGAGGGTCGTCGCACCCGGTCGAACACAAGGCCATAAACACAAGGCCATACAGGCTCATGACCCGCAAGCAGCGCCGTCTCGTTTTCATCGCCGCAGCCCTGGCCGCGCTCGGCTGTGCGCTCGCTCTCGTGCTGTTTGCGATGCGCGACAATATCGTCTTTTTCTATTCGCCGACCGAGCTTGCCGCCAAGCAGGCCGCCGGACAACTGGCGCCGGGCGTGCGCATTCGCGTCGGCGGCCTGGTCAAGGACGGTTCGCTCGTGCGCGGCGCCGGCAAGCAGGTCTCTTTCGCCATCAGCGACACTGGCGACAAGGACGTGAAAGTCACCTATGACGGCATTTTGCCGGATCTTTTCCGCGAAGGGCAGGGCGTTGTCGCAGAAGGCGCGCTCGATGCGCAGGGCGTGATCAGGGCCGACAATGTTCTGGCCAAGCATGACGAGCGCTACATGCCGCGCGAAGTCGCCGATGCGCTGAAGAAGCAGGGTGTGTGGGTCGAAGGGCAGGGCGCGGGCCACGGGTCGGCAAAGGACGACGCCGGAAAATCCGCCGGGGCGGGCGGTTCATGAGGCGCCTTCGGTTCGCGCTTCTCGGGGCCGCGCTCGGGCTGGCGAGCCTTGCGCCCTTGTGCGCCCATGCCGTGCAGCCCGACGAGATTCTGCCTGATGTAAAACTCGAGCGACGCGCCCGCGAAATCTCGATCGGCGTCCGCTGCATGGTCTGCCAGAACGAGAATATCGACGATTCCAGCGCTCCGCTGGCGCGCGATCTGCGCCTTCTGGTGCGCGAGCGTCTGAAGAAGGGCGACAGCGACGATCAGGTGCGCGACTATCTGGTGGCGCGATACGGCGATTTCGTCCTGCTGAAACCGCCGTTGCGGCCTTATACGCTGATTTTGTGGATCACGCCGGTTCTGGCTCTGCTGGGGGCGGCCGGCATTGCGTTTGCAAAATTGCGCGGGCAAAAACCGCTTGCCGAAGCGCAGCTCACGCCAGCCGAGCGCGCCGCGCTCGACCGTCTGGTTTCGGACGGCGGCGGCAAGGATAATACGATTACCAAAGCTTAATCTGGCGGCCACGCCGGCGTAAGGGGGCTTGCGTCATCTTCTCCATCAACGGCGGACCTGTCCCGCCAGATGGAGATGGAATTCATGACCGCCCGTAAATCCGACCCTGCCCGCACCGAAGGTTTCTCGCTTCCGCGCCCCCGCACCCGCGCCCGCATTTTCTTGCTGGGCGCCGTTTCCGTACTCGCGCTTGGCGGGGCGACCCTGAACACGTCGCTGGCGACCCTGCCGGCCCATGCCGAAGCCGCCCTCAACCAGTCGATCGCGCCTTCGGGGCCGGCCTCCTTCGCCGACCTTGTCGATCGCGTGAAAGGCGCGGTCGTATCCGTGCGCGTCAAGACCGTACAGAACGCCTCCATGGACGACGAAGGCCATGGCATGCGTCAGTTCGGCGGCCAGTTCGGCGGCCAGTTCGGCGGCAACGAGGGGATCGAGCGTTTCTTCCGCCAGTTTGGCGGGCCCGACCGTTACCGCAACAAGCCGCAGCGCGGCATGTCGCTGGGCTCCGGCTTCATCATTTCCGCCGATGGATATGTCGTGACCAATAATCACGTCGTGCAGAACGCTTCCGAGGTCGAGCTGGTGCTCGAGAATGGCAAGACGCTGCCGGCCAAGATCGTCGGTACGGACAAGAAAACCGACCTTGCGCTGCTCAAGATCAAGGAGAGCGGAACCTATCCGTTCGTGCAGTTTGGAGCCAAGACGCCGCGTGTCGGCGATTGGGTCGTGGCCGTCGGCAATCCCTTCGGCCTCGGCGGCACGGTGACGGCCGGCATCGTCTCGGCGCGCGGCCGCGATATCGGCTCGGGCCCCTATGACGATTTCCTGCAGATCGACGCCCCCGTCAATCGCGGCAATTCCGGCGGCCCGACTTTTGACGCGGCCGGCCAGGTGGTCGGCGTCAACACCGCCATCTTCTCGCCTTCGGGCGGTTCGGTGGGCATTGGTTTCGCCATTCCCGCCGATGTCGCCAAGCAGGTTGTCGGCGAACTCAAGGACAAGGGCGTTGTTGCGCGCGGCTATATCGGCGTGCAGATTCAGCCGGTCACGCAGGATATCGCCGACAGCCTCGGCCTGAAAGACACCAAGGGCGCGTTGGTCGCCGACGCCAAAAGCGGCCCCGCCGCCGAGGCCGGCATGAAGTCCGGCGACGTGATCGTGGCGGTCAATGGCGAGAAGGTCGACGGCCCGCGTGAACTTGCCCGCAAGATCGCCGGCATCGGCCCCGACAAGAAGGCCGACGTCACCTTCATGCGCAACGGTTCGGAAAAGACCGTTTCGATGAAGCTCGGCAAATTGCCGAACGAGCGCGAAGCCCGCGCCGACGCGCATGGCGGCGACGATCCCGCGGCCTTGAGCGGCTATGGCTTGCAGCTTGCTCCTGCTTCCGCCGTGCCCGGCGCCGGCAAGACGGGCGTCGTGGTCGCCGATCTCGATCCCGATGGCGCCGGCGCCCGCAAGGGCCTTCGCGCCGGCGACATTATCCTGGAAGCGGCCGGCAAGACGGTTTCAACGCCTGCGGAAGTCGTCTCCGCAATCACGGATGCGCGCCAGGAAGGCCACAAGGCGGTCCTGTTGCGGGTGAAGAGCGGCGATGTCTCGCGCTTCGTGGCGCTGGCGACGCGCGCGACCTCCTGATGCGCAACCAACGGCTGCGGCCACCGGGGCCGCAGCCGGAAATGGCCTTGCGCAAAAAAATCGTCAAACGTGAAAATATCATTGGGTTCAATGGGATAGGGAGCGCCAGAAATGGCGCTCCCTGTGCAGGGCGCGCGCCATTTCTGGCGCTCCCTGTGCGGGCGGCAGGCCGAACCCCCTTTCCGGCCTGCCGTTTCCGTTTCGGAGCGGCTATATGTCTGCCATGCGACTCCTTGTTATCGAAGACGATTCGGAAGCGGCCGCCTATCTTGTGAAGGCGTTTCGCGAACAGGGCCATCTTTGCGACCACGCAGCCGATGGCCTCGACGGCTATGCACGGGCAAGCGAAGGCGAGTTCGACGTTCTGATCGTCGACCGCATGCTGCCCAAGCTCGACGGCCTCTCGCTGATATCGAGCCTGCGGGCCCAGAAGATCGAGACGCCGGTGCTCATCCTTTCCGCGCTCGGCCAGGTCGACGATCGCGTGAAGGGCCTTCGCGCCGGCGGCGACGATTATCTGCCCAAACCCTACGCCTTCTCCGAACTTCTGGCGCGTGCGGAGGCGCTCGGCCGCCGCAAGGGCGGGGCTGGGGCGCAGGACACAATATACCGCGTCGCCGACCTCGAACTCGACCGCCTGTCCCACAAGGTGACGCGCGCCGCCAAGGAGATTACGCTCCAGCCGCGCGAATTCCGTCTTCTCGAATATCTGATGAAACATGCAGGCCAGGTTGTGACCCGCACGATGCTGCTCGAAAACGTCTGGGATTATCACTTCGATCCGCAGACCAATGTGATCGACGTCCATATTTCGCGCCTGCGCTCCAAGATCGACAAGGGTCACGACATGCCGCTCCTGCACACGGTTCGCGGCGCCGGCTACATGATCCGCGACGGCGCGGCGTGAGCGCGCTGGCAAAGCTTTTCCGCACCACGGCCTTCAAGCTCGCGGTCGTCTATTCCATCATCTTTGCGGTGGCCGCCAGCCTCGTTGTCATGAATGTCGGCGGCAATGTGCGCACCGTGCTCGAAGAGCAGATTTCCGAGACGATCGAGGCCGATATTCGCGGCCTTTCCGATCAATATGCGCAAGGCGGCGTCCAGCAGATCGTCCAGTCCATCGAACGGCGCATTCGCCAGTCGGGCAGCGACATCTATCTCCTGACGACATTTGCCGGCGAGCCTATTGTCGGCAATGTCGCATCCGTGCCGATTGCGACGCTGTCGAGCGAAGGCCTGGTCCAGACCACCTATCAGCGCCCCGGCGAAAACCAGTTGCGGCGGCGCGCGCTTGTGCGTGTATTCATCCTTCCGGGAAATTACCGTCTGCTGATCGGCCACGATGTCGAGGAACTGGAAAAGCTGCGCAAGATTTTGCGCCGCGCCCTGAGCGGTTCACTCGTCTGGCTCGTCCTGATCGGCGCTCTCGGCGGCCTGTTTGTGGCGCGCCGCGTGCTCATCCGCGTCGACGCCATGTCGGATTCCGCTGCGCTCATCATGCGAGGCAATCTTTCCAAACGACTGCCGGTTGGCGGCAGCGGCGACGAACTCGACCGTCTCGCGGAAAATCTCAACGCCATGCTCGCGCGCATCGAATCCCTGATGCGCGGCATGAAGGAAGTCTCCGACAATATCGCGCACGATCTGCGCACGCCTTTGACGCGCTTGCGCAACAACGCCGAAATGGCCCTGCGCAGCGTCGGCGATCCCGCCGCCACGCAGGAGACGCTCGAAAAGGTGATAGGCGAGGCGGATGGCCTCATCAGTGTTTTCGACGCGCTCCTGACCATTGTGCGCGCAGAATCCGGCAGCGGTCCGAAAATGGAGACCATCGACGTGAGCCGCGTCGCCGGGGAGGTCGCCGAACTTTACGAGGCGGCGGCCGAGGAGCGCGAGGTAAGCTTTACCAGCGCCATCGAACCGGGCCTTTTCGTGCAGGGCAATCGCGAACTGATTGCAAGGACGCTTGCCAATCTGCTCGACAATGGCCTGAAATACGGCGCAACGACCGCAGGCGAGGGGCCGCAATTGCGGCTCGCCGCGCGGCGTCTCGGTTCGACCGTCCAGCTTGCGGTCGAAGATCGCGGCCCCGGTGTGCCCGCCGCCGACCGCGAGCGCGTTCTCGACCGGTTCGTGCGGCTGGAATCATCGCGCTCCCTGCCGGGCTCGGGCCTTGGCCTGTCTCTTGCCGCTGCAATCGCCCACCTCCACAAAGGCGCGCTCCGGCTTGAAGACAATGCGCCGGGGTTGCGAGCCGTGCTAGAAATTCCCGCAGCCACTATCGCAGCGCAGATCGGTTTGCAGGGAGGAACTTCGCGTGCAGGGAAGGGATGAGGCGCACGAGCCATCGCCGCAAGCGCAGCCGCCTCAAGAAGCGCTGCCGTTCTGGCGCCGGCTGAAGCCAACGCCTCTCGTCGCCGACCGCAAGGCCGCCGCCGCGAAAATGGCCGATGTCAGAGGGGCTGCACGTTCCGATGCGGCGCTTGCCGCGCTCATCGCCGAGCCGGCGGTGGCCAGCCTCCTGAACGCGCTTGCCGATCATTCGCCCTTCCTCTGGCGTCTGGCGAGCGCGGATACGGTGCGCTTGCGCGCCATGCTGGAGAGCGACCCCGACACCGCCTTCGCCGCAGCGCTCCAGACGCTTGCGAGCGAATGTGCGGAACTGGACGACGAAGACGCCTTGATGACGCGGCTGCGCAAGGCCCGCCAGTTCGGCGCGCTCTATATTGCGCTCGCCGATCTCGGCGGCCTGTGGGCGCTCGACGAGGTTACCAGTGCGCTGACGGCGGCAGCCGACGCCTATGTCGCCGCAACGCTCGACTTTCTGTTGCGCCGCGCCGCAGCCGACGGCCGGTTCGAGCCGATCGACCGCGCCCGCCCGTCCGATGGCTGCGGGCTGGTGATTCTCGCGCTCGGCAAACACGGGGCGGGCGAACTCAATTATTCGAGCGACGTCGATCTCGTCGTCTTCTACGATCCCGACAAGGCCGCAGCCCGCCTGTCGGGCGCCGAGCCCGGCCCCTTCTATGTGCGTCTCACCAGGGCGCTCGCGCGCATTCTCTCCGAGCGCACGGGCGATGGCTATGTACTGCGCGTCGATCTGCGCCTGCGTCCCGATCCCGGCTCGACGGCGGTGGCCGTCTCGCTGCCCGGCGCGCTTTCCTATTACGAGACGCTCGGCCAGAACTGGGAGCGCGCCGCCATGATCAAGGCGCGCCCCGTCGCCGGCCAGACCGAACTGGGCCTGCGCTTTCTCGAGGAATTGCGGCCCTTCATCTGGCGGCGCTATTTCGACTATGCCGCCATCTCGGATATTCACGCGATGAAGCGGCAAATCCACGCCGTGCGCGGCCATGCCGAAGTCGTCGTTCCCGGACATGACGTGAAACTGGGGCGCGGCGGCATCCGCGAAATCGAGTTTTTCGTCCAGACGCAACAATTGATCTTCGGCGGCCGCAGGCCGGAATTGCGCGGCCGCCGCACGCTCGACATGCTGGCCGCGCTTGCCGCCGACAATTGGGTTTCTGCGCAGGCGCGCGACGAGCTGACCCTGTCCTACGCCGCCCTGCGCACGGTCGAACATCGCCTGCAAATGATCGCAGACGAGCAGACGCAGCGCCTGCCTTCCGACGAGGAGGAGCTTGCGCGCTTCGCAAAATTCTGCGGCCATTCCACTTACAAGAAATTCGCCGCCTGGCTCACCCGGCATTTCAAGAAGGTCGAGCGCCATTATGCGCGTCTGTTCGAGCGCGAACCGGGGTTGGACGCAACCAAAGGCAGTCTTGTCTTTACCGGCGTCGCCGACGATCCCGAAACGCTTGAAACGCTGGCGCGCATGGGCTTCAAGGATCCCCCGCGCGCCGCCGAGACCGTGCGCGGCTGGCATTTCGGCCGTCGCGCCGCCGTCCAGACGTCCCGCACGCGAGAAGTTTTGACCGAGCTTGTGCCCGATCTTCTCGAGGCGCTTTCGGGCTCCGGCGATCCCGATGCGGCGCTTGCCGCCTTCGACGCCACGCTCGGCCATATGCCGGCGGCGGTCGAACTCTTCTCGATCTTGCGCTCCAACGGCCGCCTGCGCGACCTTTTCGGGGACGTTCTGGGAGCAGCCCCCCGCCTTGCGGCCATCGTCGCCAAATCGCCGCATGTGCTCGACGCCGTCATCGACCCGCGTTTCTTCGGTTCTGCGCTCGACCGCAGCTATTTCGACGCTCATGCGCGCCGGCTCTATACGATTGCGCAATACGAGGATTTCCTCGACGCCGCGCGCCTGATGGCGCAGGAGAACCTGTTCTCGATCGGCGTACGTGCGCTCTCGGGCGCAATCGATCCCATCGACGCCGGCCCCGCCTTCACGGCGCTTGCCGATTGCCTGGTCGAAGCGACCTTCGTTCACACGCTCAAGGCCTTCGAGAGCGAATACGGTCTCGTGCCCGAGGGGCGCATCGCCGTCATTGCGATGGGCAAGCTCGGCTCGCGCGAGACGACGGCGACGTCCGATCTCGATCTCGTCATGGTCTATGATTTCGACGAGAACAATCCGGAATCCGAAGGGCGCCGCCCTTTGCACGCCGCGCAATATTATACGCGCCTGATACAGCGCCTCATTTCGGCCTTGACGGTGTCGACGCGGCGCGGCCCGCTCTACGAGGTCGACATGCGCCTGCGCCCCTCAGGCAAGAAGGGTCCGGTCGCCGTGCAATTGTCGAGCTTCGTGCAATATCAGCGCGAGGAAGCCGAGACGTGGGAAAAGATGGCGCTTTCGCGCGCGCGCCCGATCTGCGGCTCCGCCGCATTGCTCGACGATTTGAAACAGGCGATCGAGGCCTCGCTCTCCGAACGGCGGGAGCGCGCGAAACTTGCGCGCGACATTGCCGACATGCGCGATCTCATCGCCAAGGAGAAGGGCGACGACGATATCGCCGATCTCAAACTCTATCGCGGCGGTCTGATCGACGTTGAATTCATCGCCCAGTTTCTTGTGCTCGCGCATGCCGCCGAATGCAGGGATCTCCTGGTGGTAGGCACGGCCGACATTCTGCGGCGCGCAGCCCGCGCCGGTTTTCTGTCCGAGGCCGATGCCGAGATATTGCTCGGCGCCCATCGCCTCTACACCGACATCGTGCAGATCCAGCGCATCGTTCTGCCGCTCGACATGAAGCCGGGCGAGGCGCCGCCCGCCGTGCGCCGGCGGATTGCAACGAGCGCCGGTCTGCCGGACGAAAAGCAATTGAACGCTGAAATCGTCGAGAAAGCCGCTGCGGTGGCCGAAGTCTTCAAGCGGATTCTATCCACCTGAGCGCGCAGTTCAGGCAACCCGCGTTGTGGGGAGGTGGAATTGCACGATTGTCCCGCGCCCCGGTTGCGAGCGCACGCGCAGATGCCCGCGATGCAGCGAGATCAGCGAATGGGCGATCGCCAGGCCAAGGCCGGAGCCCTTCATGCCGTTGTCGACTTGCGCGTGGAATTGCTCGAACGGCTTGCCGATCCGCGCGACGCATTCGCGCGACATGCCCGGACCATTGTCGGCGATGTAGATGTTGACGCCATCCTGCGCGGGGCGCAGGCGAATTGAAACGGCGCCGTCGTTTGCAGTGAACTTGACGGCGTTGTGCAGGACGATGCCGAGCGATTTCTCGATAGCTGCACGGTCGCCCAGGAAGGAAAGCGATTGCGGGCCGCGCGCTTCCACCACGATCGCCTTGTCGGCCGCTGCAAGCTCCACGCGCCTTGCGGCGGATTGGATGCTTTGCACGAGGTCGAATGTTTTTGGCTCTATCGAAATCTGGCCTGCGTCGAGGCGCGACATGTCGAGAACGTCTGAAATGACGCTGAGCAGATATTCGCCGCTTTCCTTTATGTGCGCGCTGTAGTCGGCGTATTTGTCCGAGCCGAGCGGCCCGAACACCTGCGCTTGCATCATTTCCGAGAAGCCGATGATTGCGTTGAGCGGCGTGCGCAATTCATGGCTCATATTGGCGAGGAAATCGGTTTTCGCCCGGTTGGCGCCTTCGGCGTTGGCTTTCTCCTCGAGATATTTCTCGGCGAGCTCCGCCAGTTCGCGCGCCTGACGTTCGAGCGCCTGCCGCGATTTGCGCAGGTCGATCACGGTCGCCGTCAGGCGGCGTTCGGAATCGAGCAATTGTTCTTCGTGCCGCTTGAGTTGCGTGATGTCGGTGCCGATCGAGACATAGCCGCCGTCGTTCGTGCGCCGTTCGTTGACTTGCAGCCAGCGCCCGTCGACGAGTCGCGCCTCGTAGGTGCGTGCGGCTGCGCCCGGGCGTTCGCCAAGCGCAATCTGTGTCTGGATCAGCGGCGGCGAGCCGGCCGCCATCACATGGGCATAGGGCTTGCCGGCAGCCGCCGTCTCGTCGCACAGGCCGTGCAACGCGCGGAATTTTGAATTGCTCATTACGAGCCGGTTGTCGGAATCCCAGAGAACGAAGGCTTCCGAAATCGACTCGATGGCGTCACGCAGACGCGCATCGTGGCGCTCGGTATGTTCGGCCAGCGATTTCTGCTCGGTAATGTCGATCACAATGCCGATGAGGCGCGGTCCTTCGCCGGGCAGGGCCTCGACGAGTTCGGCGCGCGCGCGTAGCCATATCCATTCGTTGCGCGCGTTGCGGATGCGGAATTCGCTTTCCAGAGCCTTGCTCTTTTTTGCAGCGAGCGCCTCGGCCATGGAGGCGAGATCGGTGTCGCCGGAATGCATGAGCGCGGTCAGTTCGCCGAAAGACATGAAGCGGTCCTGCGGCTCCATGCCGAGAATTTCGTACATGGATTGCGACCAATAGATACGCCCGCGCGCAATATCCCAATCCCACAGGCCGCATCGGCCGCGGCTGAGCGCTGCGTCGATGCGCCGGCGCAGCCGCTCGCTCGCCTCGTCCGCATCGCGTGTCCGGCCTGCCTGCCAATAATAGGCCGCAACCACCAGAGCGAGCAGGAGCCCGGTCGAACCCAGAAGTATGTTGGAGCGGATTATGCTGGCGCGCGCTTCGGCGACGGAATCGGCGAACGTGTGAACGACTGCGAGCTGGCCAAGCGGCGCCTGGAGATTGCGCACGGTTGCAAAGGCTGGCGCGCCGTTGGCGAGCGTGATCTGCATGACGCCGGCCTTGTCCGCCAGAACGGTGACGGCTTCACCCAGTCCCAGAACGTCCGAAAGCGTTTTCGGGGGATTGGCCTGTCTGGGGAAATAGTCGAGGATCGCGCCGGCGGCGTCGGTCACATAAATACGCCGCCCTCGTGCAAGGGAGCGCCCCGGCGCTACATCGGTCAAAGCTACGCCGCCCGTTTTGCCGAGCAGGGCTCCTGTCGCGCCACGCAAATTATATTCGATGGCGGAGGCGACGATTTCCATGTCGGAACTGGAATCGTGCAATGCCTCGTTCTGAACGCGGATCGAAATGAAAGCGGCGGCGATCGTCAGCGAGACGAGAAACAGGATCGCCATTGCGACCACGCCGCGTCGAAACCAGGGTTCGACCCGATAAAGCGCGTCCGGCTCGGGTAAAACCCGTCCGGCCACTGCGCTTCGACTGCGTGTCCGCCCACGCGCAAAAACGCTGGCTGCGTCTGCACGCGCCATAAATGGCCCCCTCGATTTCAGTTCCGCCCATCCGGAGCCATGTGCCGCATCGCTCCGAATCGATTTCATCTGAATCCTGAGGGGGTGATTTGTCTAGTGCGATTTTCACAGGAGGAATCATAAATCCGTATTTGTGACAAAATCGCGCGAACGGGGGGTGAACAATTGGTTAATTGCGCGACTTGTCCGGCAAATTGTTGTCGCGCCTCATCTCCTCAGGGGTCCGAACCGCCCGCCGTGCATCCGAGCATGCGGCCGTCATGGTCGAGTGAGCGCGCTTTCCCTTCTGGCGTTGCGGGCGAGATTCCGCTTTGCTTCGGAGATCTGTGGAGCGATCCTTGCCCAAACATCCGGAGGCGGCGTCTTGCAATATCTGCACACCATGATCCGCGTCAGCGACCTCGACCGGTCGCTCGACTTTTTCTGTAACAAGCTCGGTCTTGTCGAAGTGCGCCGCATCAGCAACGAGGCGGGTCGCTTTACGCTTGTGTTTCTGGCGGCGCCACAGGACGTGCGGCTTGCCGCCGAACGCAACGCGCCACTGGTGGAACTGACCTATAATTGGGATCCCGAGGACTATGCCGGCGGCCGCAATTTCGGTCATCTCGCCTATAGCGTAGAGGACATCTACGCTCTGTGCGCGCGTCTTATGTCGGCGGGCGTGGTCATCAACCGGCCGCCCCGCGACGGGCGCATGGCCTTTATCCGCACGCCCGACAATATCTCCATCGAGCTTTTGCAGGCCGGCGCCGCCAAGCCTCCGGCGGAGCCCTGGGCCTCCATGCCCAACACCGGGGTCTGGTGATCGAACAATAAGGGCGCCCCCGGGCAAGGACGGCCTGCGACTTTTTGAGTCTGATCTTTGCCGCAACATGCCCCGGAAACTGTCATGTTCCGGTCTTTATCGGTTGCTATGTGTATTTCATCACAGCAGCGGCGATCGAGGCGATCGAAGATGCAGAAGTCGATATCGGCGAGTTTGGTATGCGCCGCAAGGGGTCGACGCCTACCGGGAGAGGGGCCCATGGTTGTTGAAGACATTATGAATTCATGCGCGAACGAGCAGGTTGCGGAGGCTGCGGTCGCCTCGATAGGCGGCGCTTTTGCCCGCCGCGTGCGGGAAGCCGCCACACGGCGCGGCGTTCGTCCGGGCGCTCTGGCGGCCTCTGCCGTATTGCATTTCCGCGGGAAGGCGCGCGCGACCGAAGTTCAGGCGCTGCGCCAGGCGGTAGCTGGCGACGACCTGCCGCTGCTGCGCGGTCTGGCGTTTATTGTCGAGCCCACGCTGGAGCCGCGCTGACTGAATCTGCCGATCGTTCTTAAGCCTGAGCATAACGGGCGCTTGCCTGCGGGGTCGACAGCCCTATAAGTCGATATTGCCCCGGAGCGCCCGTTGCATATTTTCGACCCCTCGCAGTTTGACGCGCTGCTTGCGACATACGGCTATGGCCTCGTGCTTGTCGTGGTCGCGCTGGAAAGCGCCGGCATTCCCTTGCCCGGCGAAACGGTTCTGGTCAGCGCCGCCATTTACGCCGGCGCCACCCATAATATGGCGATAGCCGGCATCGTCGCCGCCGCGACGCTCGGCGCTATTCTCGGCGATAACATTGGCTTCTGGGTGGGGCGCAAGGCAGGCCAGCCTTTGCTCGATCGCTATGGCGCTCTGGTCGGGCTCGACATCCGCCGGCGGATGCTTGGGCGATATCTGTTCCAGCGTTATGGCGGCGCCGGCGTCTTCTTCGGCCGGTTCGTCGCCATTCTGCGCACCTTCGCGGCGCTGCTTGCCGGCGTCAATCGCTTCGATCCGCTGCGCTTCCTCATCTTCAACGCGAGCGGGGCTGTGGTCTGGGCGGCCGTTTTCGGGTTTGGCGGCTATATGCTCGGCGCGGGATTCAGGCAAATTGCAGGCCCCGCAGGCGTCGTCCTGGCTGCCCTCGCGCTCGCCGGCCTCATTGTCGGCTGGCGCTATTGCCGCCGCCACGAGGCCGAGTTGCTCGATGAAGCCGAGCGGGCCATGGAGCGGGCCATGCGCGCTCAAGGCGCGGTCTGACCTCCATGCTTCACGTCTGGATCCAGCCGCTTGTCGCGCAATACGGTCTCTACGCGGTCTTCCTGATCGTCATGCTGGAAAGCGCGGGACTGCCTTTGCCGGGCGAGACGGCGCTCCTGCTCGCCGCAATTTTCGCAGGCATGACCGGCCATCTCGACATCGTTCATGTCATCGCGGTTGCAGCCGCAGGCGCGATCATCGGCGACAATATCGGTTTCATGGTCGGGCGGCGCTACGGCCTGCCGCTGGTCAGGCGCTATGGCGCGATTGTCGGGCTGGACGAGAAGCGGCTGGCGTTCGGTCAGCACATGTTCGCCCGTCACGGCGCGAAAATCGTATTTTTCGGGCGTTTCGTCGCCATCCTGCGCATATTTGCAGCGCTTCTGGCTGGCGTGAACCATTACGGCTGGCGCTCGTTCCTTTTTTATAATGCGGCGGGCGGCATTGTTTGGGCGAGCGCGTTTGGCGTAGGCGGCTATGTCTTTGGCGACGCCGTTCATCGCGTCGCAGGGCCCGTCGGCATGATCGGTCTTGCCTGCGCGGTTGCCGGTCTCATTGGCGGCTGGTGGGTCATGCGCCGGCAAGAGGCGCGTTTCGAGCGCGACTTTCTCAACGAGGCCGAAGCGCAGGCTGCCCATATCCCCGATGACGATCAGCGCAAAACCTGAACACGCCGCCTTCAGGGGAAAGACGTGGCGGGCGCCCGCCCGCACAAGAGCGGGGCTTTTCGCAAATCAGGGAAATAAGAGCGGATCGTCCCTGAGCGGATAAATAACGCTCGTTCCGCTTCTCTATAGCGATTTGCCGAAGCGATGCGCGATTTCGCCGACGAGGCCGCGGCGGAAGGCGAGCACGCAGGCGACGAAAATAACGCCCTGGATGACCGTCACCCATTGGCCGAAGCCGGCAAGATAGTTCTGCATCGCAATGATGACGATGGCGCCGATCACCGGCCCGAAAATCGTGCCCAGTCCGCCAACCAGTGTCATCAGCACCACTTCGCCGGACATGGCGAAATGCACATCGGTAAGCGAAGCGTTCTGCGAGACCAGAGACTTGGTTGCGCCGGCACGCCCGACGAGGGCCGCCGACATGACGAAGGCGGCGAGCTTGTAGTGGTCGGCCTTGTAGCCAAGCGAAATGGCGCGCGGTTCGTTCTCGCGGATCGACTTGAGCACGTCGCCGAACGGCGAATTGATGATGCGATGGATGATGAGAAAGCCGGCGACGAAGATAGCGAGCACGAAATAATACATCGTCGTCTGGTCCGACAGATCGATGAAGCCGAACGCCTTGCCCTGCGGCACGCCCTGAATGCCGTCCTCGCCATGGGTGAACGGCGCTTGCAGGCAGAAGAAATAGATCATCTGCGACAGCGCGAGCGTGATCATCGCGAAATAGATGCCCTGCCGGCGGATCGCCAGCGCGCCGGTGATCAGGCCCAGGATCGCCGAACTCGCCACGCCGAAGAGAATGGCGACGACAGGATCGACCGGCCCGAAATTCAGATTGATCGGCCCGACGACGATCGTGCCGAGCTTGGCCATATGCGCCGAGACATAGCCGGCAAGGCCGAGAAACATCGCGTGGCCGAACGACAACAGCCCGACATAGCCGATCAGAAGATTGAAGGCGCAGGCAAACAGCGCAAAGCACAGCGCCTGCATCAGGAAAAACGGGTAGATGACGGCAGGCGCGACGACGAAGATCGCCGTCATGACCAGAAAAGCGACTTGCTCGTCCCGCCGTTTGGAAGCGTCGAGCGCCGCGCTGGAGGCTACAATGGCTTGCGCGCTCATGTCAGGCAGTCCTTCCGAAGAGACCAGCAGGCTTGATCAGCAGCACGATCGCCATGATGACGAAGACCACGGTGTTCGACGCCTCGGGATAGAAGACTTTGGTCAGGCCTTCGACCACGCCGAGGGCAAAGCCGGTGACGATCGAGCCCATGATCGAACCCATTCCGCCAATGACGACGACTGCAAAGACGACGATGATGAATTCGGCGCCCATGAGCGGGCGGACCTGGTTGATCGGCGCAGACAGCACGCCCGCCAGAGCGGCAAGGCCGACACCGAACCCATAGGTCAGGGTAATCATCATCGGCACATTGACGCCGAAGGCGCGCACCAGGCCTGGGTTCTCGGTTGCAGCGCGAAGATAGGAACCGAGCTTGGTCTTTTCGATCGCGTACCAGGTGGCGAGACATATTACGAGCGAGAACGCCACCACCCATGCGCGATAATTGGGCAAATACATGAAGCCGAGATTCTGGCCGCCCTTGAGGAGATTGGGAATCTCGTAAGGCAGGCCCGAAGAACCGAAATAATTCTGGAACAGGCCCTGAATGATCAGAGCGAGGCCGAAGGTCAGCAGCAGGCCGTAGAGATGGTCGAGCCCTGCAAGCCGTTGCAGCATCGTACGTTCGATGATGACGCCGACCAGCCCCACCAGGATCGGCGCCAGCAGAAGCGCCCACCAATAGTTGAGGCCCGCCAGATTGAGCAGGAAATAGGCGACGAAGGCGCCGACCATATAGAGCGCGCCATGCGCGAAATTGACGATGTTGAGCATGCCGAAGATGACGGCGAGCCCAAGGCTGAGCAGGGCGTAGAAGGCGCCGTTGATGAGGCCGAGCAGAAGCTGGCCGAACAGTGCCTGCGTGGGAATGTTCAAAAGGGGGATCATCATGGCCGAGTGTTCCTCAGACGCCGAGATATTCGTGAAGCTTGTCCATGTTGTCGGCAAGTTCGCTGTTGGCGAACGTGTCGATGATCTGGCCATGCTCCATGACGTAATAGCGGTCGGCGACCGTCGAGGCGAAACGGAAATTCTGCTCGACCAGCAGAATGGTGAAGCCCTGCGACTTGAGCTTGTGAATGGTGTGGCCGATCTGTTCGATGATGACCGGCGCAAGCCCTTCGGTCGGCTCGTCGAGCATCAACAGCGTCGCGCCGGTGCGCAGGATGCGGGCGATCGCCAGCATCTGCTGCTCGCCGCCGGACAATTTCGTGCCCTGGCTCGCCAGGCGTTCCCTGAGATTGGGAAAGAGTTCGAAAATCTGTTCGACAGGCAGGCCGCCGGGCTTGACCTGAGGCGGCAGCATCAGATTTTCCTTCACGTCGAGCGAGGCGAAAATACCACGCTCCTCCGGGCATATGGCGACGCCAAGGCGCGCGATCTTGTCGGCGGCCATGCCGATGGTTTCGGCTCCCTCGAACTGTATCGAGCCCTTGCGTTGCCCGACCATGCCCATGACCGATTTCAGCGTGGTCGTCTTGCCTGCGCCGTTGCGGCCGAGCAGCGTGACCACTTCGCCCTGACGCACGTTGAAATCGACGCCGTGCAGGATGTGGGATTCGCCGTACCAGGCCTCCAGCCCGGCGACCTCGAGGAGCGGCCGGCTCGTCGTATCAAGCATCTCCGGCTCCCATATAGGCTTGGCGCACCTCCGGATTTTTTGAAACCGTCGCGTAATCGCCTTCCGCCAGAACCTGTCCGCGCGTAAGAACGGTGATCGTGTCCGAGAGATTGGCGACGACGTTGAGATTGTGCTCGACCATCAAGATGGTGCGATTGGCCGAGACGCGCTTGATCAGCGCGGCGATCTTGTCGATGTCCTCATGCCCCATGCCGGCCATCGGCTCGTCGAGCAGCATCATCTCGGGCTCAAGCGCCAGCGTGGTCGCAATCTCCAGCGCACGCTTGCGGCCGTAGGGCATTTCGACCGCAATCGTCGTAGCGTATTCGAGCAGGCCGACGCTGTCGAGCAGTTCGCGGGCGCGCGCATTATAGGCGTTGAGCACGGATTTCGGACGCCAGAAATCAAAGGAGTTTCCGCGCTCGCGTTGAAGCGCTACACGCACGTTCTCAAGAGCGGTCAGATGCGGAAAGACGGCGGAAATCTGGAAGGAGCGCACAAGCCCCTTGCGCGCAATATCGGCGGGCTTGGCGGATGTGATGTCGCGGCCATTGTAGCGGATGCGCCCGCGTGTCGGCTCAAGGAATTTGGTGAGCAGATTGAAGCAGGTCGTCTTGCCTGCGCCGTTTGGCCCGATCAATGCGTGAATCGATCCCCGCTTCACGCGCAGATTGACATCGTTGACGGCTGTGAAACCTGCAAATTCTTTTGTCAGGCCCTCGGTTTCGAGGACATATTCCCCACTCACGCGCAAACCTCCCCGTGACCTTTCTGGTCAGCCTTTTTCGCGCAACCTAGCCTAAGCTGCCAGATAATCAAGCGCGTGGCATGGGGATTGTTCGACATTTCTCTGGAACGACGCCAATTGTCTCCGTTCGGGGCGGTCGGGATCGGGCAGGGCCGGCCTGTCTCTGGCGGGGCGGCGATTGTGGTAGCATCGCAGCATGATCCGTCGTGGTGTGAAGGCCCGATCCGGAAAAGCGGGCTCGGCCTTCGGGCCTGGCGCGGCGACGTCGTTACGGACGGGCGGGCGCGGCGCGCGGGTTTCGATCATCGTGCCGGTGCTCAATGAAGCTGGCGACGTGCTTGGTCGCCTTGCCGCGCTTGCGCCTCTTCGCGCGCAAGATGCGGAGGTGATCGTCGTCGACGGCGGCAGCGTCGACGAAACGCAGGAGCGCGCGACGCCTTTTTGCGATCGCCTGGTCGTCGCCCCGCGCGGGCGCGCCGCACAGATGAACGCCGGCGCCGCGCTGGCTTCCGGCGACATCCTGCTTTTTCTCCACCTCGACACGGCCCTTCCTTCGGACGCTCTGCGTTTCGTTCGCGCCGGCCTTGCCGCAGGCCCTGTGTGGGGGCGCTTCGATGTTCGCATTCTCGGCGCGCATCCGCTTCTGCCCGTGGTGGCGGCGCTCATGAATTTGCGTTCGCGCGCAACCGGCATAGCGACGGGAGATCAGGCCATGTTCGTGACGCGGGCGGCCTTTCGCCACATCGGCGGCTTTCCCGCCATCGCCCTGATGGAGGACATCGCCCTGTCGAAAGCGTTGAAGCGCCTGTCGGCGCCGCTTTGCCTTGCCGCAAGGGTCTCGACCTCGGGCAGGCGCTGGGATCGCAATGGCTTTTGGCGCACGGTGTACTTGATGTGGCGCTTGCGTCTGGCCTATTTTTGCGGCGCCGATCCCGCTGCGCTCGCGCGGATTTATGGATATGCGCATGATATTTGATGTTGCAATTGCATTGATGGCGCGCGCGCCGGAGCCGGGCATGGCCAAGACCCGGCTGATCCCGGAACTCGGCGCAACGGGCGCAGCGCAGATGCACGCCATTCTCACGCGCCGTGCGCTTGCCGCCATCGCCGCCACGGGCATGCGGGGCGCGCTCTGGTGCGATCCCGGCCCCGATCATCCCTTCTTTGCGGAATGCGCGAAAGATTATCACGTCGCGCTTCATGCGCAATGCGAAGGCGATCTGGGCGTGCGCATGCATGACATTTTCTTGCGCACGCAGAGGCCCGTGCTGTTGATGGGCGCGGACTGTCCGGCAATCAGTGCGCCGCTGCTGCATATTTGCGCGCAAAATCTTGGAAGGTATCCGGCTGTTTTTCTGCCAACCGTCGATGGCGGTTACGGGCTGGTCGCCCTGGAGCGGCCGGTCCCCGAAATTTTTGTCGACATGCCATGGGGTGCAGACAATGTGATGGCGCTCACCCGCGCGCGTCTGGCGAAGCTGGGTCTGGCATGGGCCGAGCCCGCAGAGATCTGGGACATCGATACGCCCGCCGATCTCGCGCGCCTCGCGGCTCTGGATATTCCTATTCCGCCTTACCAAGACTGATGCCGCGTCCGGCTTTTTCCGGCATGGGCAGGCGGGCCTGGCTTGCGTGAAAGGCGCGGATGCGCGCCGCCTGTTCCCGCGCAAAAGGCGCAGCGCGCGGCTTGTCGCCGGATTGATCGACGCACAGCAATATCTGCTCGTTCAACGCGGCGGTCTCGCCATCGGCGCGCCGCATCTCGAACCACAGACGCAGACGCTTGCTGTCGTGATCGAGAATGCGGCCGACGACGGCAAGGTTCTCGCCAAGATGAACTTCGCGCAGATAATGGATGGTCATGACGAGCGTGTAGATCGTCAGGCTCGACCGATCGCGTCCTGCCTGGTCAAGTCCGATTTCCGCCATCAGCCGATCGACGGACAGGCTGAACACGCGCGCATAGGCGGCGTCGTTCATATGGCCGTTGTAATCGATCCAGTCTTCCTGGACGCAGGTGGAAAACAGGGGATCTGGCAGGCGCATGTCCATGATGTCCCGTTTGCGCGTTCAATCCGTCCGATAGGATATGGCGGGACCATCGAGCGTCGCGACAATTCCGCGCGGCGATCCCTCTTTTTCGAGAAAACGCAGGATTTTCGGGGCGCCCGGCGCGACATGCAGCCAATTGTCGGTGGGGGTCAGCCGTTCGTCCTCGATTTTGAGGGATTGCGCGACGCCGGCGGCCTCGATGCGCAGGCCATGGCCTTGCGCATCGCGGATGATTGAGACCGTCAGCTCGGGCGCGGTGAGCGCCGCCGCGCGTCCGAGCGGGAAATGCCAGGCTTCCGCGATTGTCTCGCCTGTATCGTCGATGAGCGCGGCGAAGCTTGCATCATGCGAGGGCGGGCCGAAGCGATAGGCATAGGCCGTGTCGAAAAATGCGCCCCAGAGATCGCAATCACGCAAGGTCAAGGCGCCGCGCGGCGCAATCTCGATCTCACGCTCTGCGCTCATGACGACAATCTTCCCCTCGCGATAGCAGCGCAAGACGAGACGCCCACGAAACAGATCCGCGCTTTCGTTGAGGCAATGCACGAAGAGACCGTTGACGCCCTCGTCGCTCAGCAAGACCTGCCGGGGCCGGAAGGCGCGGCGCATCGCCCACCACGGCGATTTCGGCGTCCCGGTCCAGTCGAGAACGCCCCAGCCGCTCGACGCCCACAAATCCCTCCAGAACCAGACAAGCGCGCCGGCGCAGGTCGATTGCGGCCTGCGCCATTCGCCTATTGTCGCTTCGACGACTTCGGCGACGCAGGCGCGCGAAAAATCGAGATAGCGCGCGGGTTCCTCGCGCTTCAGACGCTCGGGATCCCGACCGTAGAGAAGGCCGATATAATGATCGCGCACCCCCTCGAAATCCTGCATCGCGCCCTGATCGCGCGGTATGCGTGACGACCACAGGGGCGAGGCAAGCGGCGCCGCGCCAAAATCTCTCCGGAGCGCGCGGCTTTCGGGAACATTGGCGAAACCCAGACATTCGGATGCAAAGCGTACATTTGCGCGCCGCGCGTCCTCAAGCGGACGGCGATAGGCGCCAACGCCGTAATAATGCGAAACGCCCGCGTCCGCCTGAAAGGGCAGGCCGCCGCCGGACGGCGAATTGGCGACATAGATCGCATCGGGCCGCGCATCCGCGCAAACGCCCGGCAATATTTCCTCAAACAGCGGCGAACGCCAATTGGCTTCCGCCACGCCCATCATCGCGGCCTGCTGATAGACCTCGTTGCCGCCGCACAGAACGGCGATGGAGGGCGAACCGCGGGTGCGTGCAAGAAACTGGCGCGCCTCGCTTTCGACAGAGGCGACGAACTGCGCGTCGCCAGCGGGATAGTCGAAATTGGAAAAGAGAAAATCCTGCCAGACCAGAATGCCGGCTTCGTCGCAGGCGCGATAGAAATCGTTCGTTTCGTAGACGCCGGTCGCGCCGACGCGCAGCATGTTGACGCCCGCCTCGCGCGCCAGCGCAATCGTGCGCGCAAGCTCTATGGGGTCGTCGCGCAGGGAAACCGGATCGAGCGGCGTCCAGACCGCGCCCCGGCAGAAAACATCGCGGCCGTTGATCCGCAGCGCAAAGTCCTGTCCGTCAGCGCCGCGCTCCACATCGATCGTGCGAAAGCCGACGCGCGCCGCCAATGTCGTTTCGCCCGCAATCGTCAGATAAACGTCATGCAGGCGTGGGACGCCATGCGTATGCGGAAACCATTTTTCGACGCCCGGCAGACGCAGCGATCCGACAAAAACGCCTTGACCCCTCTCTTTGAGAACGCTCGTCGCCTCGCCGCACGACAGACGCGCCGCACTGTCGCCCGGGAGCATGACGGCGATCTCTATCATCCCGTCCTCGCCGTCGAGCCACGTCGAAATTTCTGGCGATATATCCTGCCCGGCAGGGATCACGCGCACCGCCCGCCATGGCCCGACCGGCGGGGCAGGGGGCGCAAATCCGGGCATGCGGCCGAGCGCGCACGTGCGCGCAAAGCGCAAGTGGGCGGGCTGGATCATGCGCGGTCGCCAACGCGCGCGTCCTTTGCGCCCTTCGAGCGCGCCGTTGGTTGCGCGAAACAGGATCGACAGGCGATGGCGCCCCTTGAGCGCGCACTCGACGGTTTGAGCGAGAAACATGTTCTGGCTTGTCAGAACCGTTTTATCGTCGAGCCAGACTTCCGCAAAAGTCGCAAGTCCCTCGAAAAGCAGGGTATGCGGGCCTGCGCCTTCGATTTCCGTGCAAAACCAGACGTCACGGTCGTCGAGCGGAACGGGGTCGTCCCACGACCAGCGCCCGGCGTTCATCAAGGCTTGCGCGGCGGTTCCGGGAACGCTGGCCGGCAGGAATTCAAGATTGTCGGCTTGCGCCGGCGTGGATGCCGCGCCGGCTTCGCCGATGGCCATAAACCATCGGGCGGATGGCCGCATCGCGGTAGACATTCAGGAGGCCAGACGCTGCGCGCTTTCCCGCCGCGCCAGCCCGTCGAACAATCGGTCGTAAGTCTCGCAGAGCGCGGCCAGGGGTGCGTCGAGCCCGACGGATTTGTTGCGCACGATGGCGCGCGCAAGCAGGAATTGCGCGGCTTTGGCGCCGCTCGAAATTGCGGCGCAATTCTCGATTTCCGCGGCAAACTCGTCGCGCTCGCCAAGCCAGGCGAGGCAGGAGCCCATGAGCTCGAAATTCGCGCCCAATTGCCGCAGCGAGTTGAAGGCGAGCTTGTGGAAGAATTCCGGTTCGCGCGCAGCAGCCCGCTCGATCAGTTGCGGCAGGCGGGCGGCGAAAGCGCCGATCGGATTGCGCACGGGGCGGCGTGCAAGATGGCGGCTCAACAATTTTCGCGCGTGGATGCGCGCGTCCCTGGCGTCGAGCGCGGGAAAATCGGCTTTCAGAATTTCGGCATAAGGCGGCAGCTTGAGACGTCCGTCGGCTGCGCCAAAGGCGACGATCCCATCGTAATCGGCCTCTTGCGCGCAAAAATAGCCTTCGTTGTGGAAGAATTCGATGCGCCGCGCATCGGGGTCGATCCGGTTGACGCCGATTGTCGTCTTCGAGCTTTCCAGACCATAGGAGACGCCGCGCGTATCGGGCAGGTGGAACGCATCGGCTTCCATCAGAACGAGGCGCCCGCGCGCGCATTGTTCGACAAGATGGCCTGCAACGTCGTCGTAGATCGACAATTCGCGGATGCTGAAACCGTAGAGGCTTTCGAGATCGTCGAACGAAGGCTTGAAGAAGGTGAACTGGTCGCCTTCGAAATCGAGCGTCGCCGTGCAGCCGAGCATCGCTTCGGGCGAAAGCTTGCGCGAAAAAACCGCTTCGATCCAGAGGTCGATATAGCAATTGGTCTGCGGCCAGTCGCGTGCGGGATCGTGCAGCGCGCTGGACTTGTAGGCGTCGGGATTTATGTGGGGCGCAAACGCGCTCTCAGAGGGAGAGCGCATCGCGCACCTTGGACGGCCATTTGTCGACTTCGAGCCCGTGGTGGCGGAACAGGGCGATCGCCACGCGCTCCATGCCGAAGCCGACGCAAGCGGTATGCGCGGTTTCGTTTGCCGCGGTGCGAATGTTCCAGGTCGAGCCGAAATGATCCTGATGATAATTGAAGCTCAGGCAGGCGGTCGGATTTTCCTCGCTGTTGACGGGCACCAGCAATTCAAATTTCAGTCCGAGGTCGCGCTGGCTCGAAGCCATTACGCGGCCGGCGCGGCCGAAGAAGGGATCGTTGGCGACATCGACATTGAAGGGAAGGCCGAGGCCCTTGATCAGCGCCTGTCCGCGATCGAGCCATTTCTGACGGAAGGCGACGACCTGGTCGGGCGTGCCGATCCGCACATATTCGCGCATGCGGAACATCTGCATGCGCGTCGGCTCTTTCGAGGGCTCGTGGCGGAAGCAATAGGAATTGAGATCGAAGATCAGCCCGTCTTCCGGCAGGGGGCCGCGCTTGGCCACTGTCGGATAAAGCGGATAGCAGGCCGCCGGCGTCAGAACGATGTCGGTCATCTCCTGCTTGTCCCACCAGGGCTGGCCCTCGGCGAGACGATCGAGCAGCGCGGCGTGGTCCTTGTCGGAACCATCGAAGGAATGCACCGTGCCGGCAAGCTGCGGAAAGCTTTTCAGATAACCGCTCTTCTCGAACAGCGCACGGTTCATGCCGGGCGGAAAGCGCAGAACTTCGGCGTTCTGGTCGGCGCCGGTCCTTGAGATCAGGCGATCGAAACCGTCGACCACCTTTTCAAACAGGCCGCTGCGGCCATAAAGGCCGTCGATGCCGGTTTCGACGAGAAGCCCGCGATGAAGGAGCTTGTCGAGCAGGGTAGGGCAGGTATCGCACATGTTCAGACCGCCAGCGACGGGTCGAGACGATGCATCAGCAGCAGATTTGCGACATTGCCGAATATGCGGTCGTTCGAGATCATGATCTGCGCCGACAGGGCGTCGCGCATGTGGCGGCCCACGCTGTAGGGCGTGTTGTTGCGGTAGCCGTTGATGCCGGTAATCAGCAACGCGTGATTGATGATATCGACAACCGTGCGCGAGGCGCCGATCTTGATGTTGTTCATGGCGACGATGAAGCCGACAGAACCAAGATCGTCTTCATTCTCCTGCGCACGCGAAAAGCGGGTGAGGCCGGCGACCGTGTTGGAGCGCATCAATTGCAGCATGTTGGCGGCTTCCGCCACGCGCAGCGCGCCGGGCGGCGTCTGGGAGGGATTGCGCCGCGCCTCGGCGCGCACGAAGGATTGCGCGCGCGACACGGCGCTCGAGGCGATGCCGTACCAGATCGCGCTCCACAGGATGTGGCAGATGGCGAGCATGGATTTGGCGGCGATCTCGCCGAAATCGTTCGGCAGGATTTGCGCCACATCGCCTTCGGCGGAGAATTTGAAATTGTCCGAGCATGTGCCGCGCATGCCCATGGCGTCCCAGGCGCCGATCATTTCGAGATTGTACTGATCCTTCGTCAGCACAGCCATCACCTGGTCGGAGGCCGGCGCATCGCGCGAGCTGCGCGCGGTAATCAGAATGGCGTCTGCATCGCGTCCGTAGGAAATACAGGTGCCGTCCTTGACGAGCTTGAAACGGTCGCCATTGCGCTCGACTGCGCAAATGCTGTTGCGCAGATTGCCGCCGATGCCGCCCTCGGTGGTGGCGGAGGCCACCAGCAATTGGTCGCGGCTGACGCGGCGCATGAATTCGCGATGCCATTCGACATTGGCGCCATGGCTTATGACGCTGGAAAGCTTGATCTGGTGCATCGCATAGGTCATGCCGGCGGACGCGCAGGACTGCGAGATGATCGAGCATACTTCGGCGATCTCGGCGAGATCGGCGCCTTCGCCGCCGAATTCGCGGGGGATATAGGCGGAAAGCAGGCGGGCCTCTTTCATGGCGCGCACGGCTTCGGAAGGGAAGCGCCCTTCCTTATCGACGTTTTCGCAATATTGCGCGGCCACGGCGCCGACGAGCTGCGCGCGTGCGACGAGCGAGCTCATGATGCAAGAGCCTGCGGGCGCAGCTCGTTAATGCATGCGGCGATCGCCTTGATGCTGGCGAAGCTGCGGCGATTGAGCATGCGCTCGGGGAATTCGACATCGAAGGCTTCTTCCAGCGCCAGCATCAATTGCACGGCGGCAAAGGAGGTGAGGCCCGCAGCGTAGAGATCCTGCTCCACGGCAAGCGTGTCTGCCTTGACCGGCAGCCGGGCATGTTTGTCGATCAGCTGTCGAAGAGGTTCCAACATCGTTTCATCTCCGGGCGGCGAAGTCCGGATTGCCGGACGCTATACCTGCGACCGGAAAGTAGGCGGCGTTGGTTAAATGAGGGCTAAATTTGCCGGTAGATTGCGCAAATGTCGAGATAAGGTGAATTTTCGTAAATTTGGAATTGCCCGCCGCCGCCGGCGCGATAACCGCCGCGGTTTCGCGGCAAGCCCGCCTGTCGGCAGATCAGAAATTTACAAATGCGGGCGAGACGTTAAAACAGCGTCTGGCGCGCTCTGCGCAAGTAATTACAAAGCGCTCATGACCATCGGCAACCCGACGTCCGCAACCCGATCTCCCGCCTCGCCGTGGCGGTTTTCGGTCGCCCCCATGATGGACTGGACGGACCGGCATTGCCGGTTCTTCCATCGCCTCATGACGCGCAAGGCGTTGCTTTATACGGAAATGGTGACGGCGGCGGCCGTCATTCACGGCAAGCGGGAACATCTCATCGGTTTCGATCCCGCCGAACAGCCGGTCGCGGTGCAACTCGGCGGCGCAAACCCCGGCGAACTGGCGCGCGCAGCGCGCATCTGCGCCGATTTCGGCTATTGCGAAATCAACCTCAATGTCGGCTGCCCGTCGGATCGCGTGCAGGACGGGCGTTTCGGCGCCTGCCTGATGCGCGAGCCCGCGTTGGTGGCCGATTGCGTGGCGGCGATGAAAGCGGCCGTCGACCTTCCCGTGACCGTCAAATGCCGCATCGGCGTCGACGACCAGGATCCGCGCGCAGCGCTGTTCGATATGGCGGAAAAGGTTGTCGCGGCAGGCGCGGACGCAATTATCGCGCATGCCCGCAAGGCCTGGCTGCAAGGCCTCTCTCCCCGCGAAAACCGCGATGTGCCGCCGCTCGATTATCCGCTGGTCTACGCTCTCAAGCGCGCGATGCCGGCAACGCCCATCGTTATCAACGGCGCCATTGCGACGCTTGCCGAGGCGCGCGCGCATCTTGCTCATGTGGACGGCGTCATGCTCGGGCGCGCCGCCTATCATGCGCCGGAATTGCTGCTTTCCGTCGATCCCGACCTGTTCGGCGAAGCGGCGCCGGCCGTCGATGCGCATGCCGCGCTCGAGGCGCTCGAACCCTACATTGCCGCGCGGCTTGCCGAAGGCGTACGGCTGTCGTCGATGACGCGCCACCTCCTTGGCCTTTTCGCCGGACGTCCCGGCGCGCGCGCTTATCGGCGCCGTCTGGCGATGGAGGCGGTCGGGCGCGGCGCCGGTCTCGACGTCTTGCGCGCAGCGGTCGCAGAAGTCGGTCGCGCCGGCGATACAAGGCGCAACGCAGCATGACCGCAAAGCCCGATCCCGCGCAAGAGGCGCGCATTCGCGCCGATTTCGACAAGCAGGGCATGATGCGCACGCTGGGCGCATCGCTCTCGCGCATCGCGCCCGGCGAGGTCGAGATCGTCATGCCCTTTTCGCCGGGTTTCGCGCAGCATCACGGCTTTGCGCATGCCGGCGCCCTGACTGCCATCGTAGACAACGCCTGTGGTTTTGCGGCCCTCACCTTGATGCCGCAGGGCATGCAGGTTCTGACGGTCGAGTTCAAAGCCAATTTCCTCAAGCCCGGAATCGGCGAGAAATTCATCGCCATCGGCAGGGTCAAAAGAGCGGGCCGGCAGATCAGCGTGGTGGAGGGCGAGGTGATCGCACAGGATTCATCGGGTGTCCGCACAACCATCGCCCTGATGCTCGCCACCATGATGGGCGTGCGTCTCGAAGAACGGAGCGTGCGCGGGTGAGCCTTGCCGGGTTCCTGCATTCCGATCTCTTGTGGCTTGCGCCCGCACTGGCGCTCGCGGGCGTTGCGACGGGCGTTCTGGCGGGGCTGTTCGGCGTCGGCGGCGGCGCAATCATCGTGCCCGTGCTCTATCAGACCCTGCGCTTTACGGGCGTCGCCGACGAGGTCGCCATGCCCGTTTCCGTCGGCACGTCGCTTGCCGTCATCGTGCCGACGTCGATTGCCTCGGCGCGCGCGCATTTCGCCAGGGGTGCGGTCGACAAGGCTGTTATCAGGGGCTGGCTCATTCCCGTCATCATCGGCGTTGCGCTCGGCGCAGCCGTTGCGCGTCAGGCGCCGGCCGCGCTCTTCAAACTGGTGTTCGTCGCCATATCCCTGTTCACCGCGCTGCGAATGGTCGGCGGCTTTACCGACTGGAAGCTCGGCGAGACGCCGCCAAAAGGGCCGCTCTCCTGGACGGTCGGCGGCGCCATCGGCCTCCTGTCTTCGCTGATGGGCGTCGGCGGCGGCCAGCTCGTCAATCTCTACATGTCGCTTTATGGCGCCCCGATTCATCTGGCTGTCGGCACGGCGGCGGGCGTCGGCGTCCTGGTTTCCACGCCCGGCGCCATTGGCTATGTGCTTGCGGGCCTCGGCAAACCCGGCCTGCCGATGGGCTCGGTCGGGTTTGTGTCGCTGATCGGTTTCGTCTTCATCGCGCCGATGGCGGCGTTGACTGCGCCCTATGGCGCGCGCCTTGCCCATGCCTTGCCCAAGCGCAAGCTGGAACTGGCCTTCGGCATATTCCTGCTTGTCGTCATTGCGCGTTTTCTGGTGAGCCTGATTTTCCGTGTCTGAGGTCCGCCAGGCGAGGTCCAAGCTGCACGCGCAATTGCGCGCGCGCCTGGTCGCTCATCATGCCCCAGTCGGCAATCTCGGGAAGCGATCGTCCGCAGCCCTCGCAAAACCCGGAAGCCGCGTCCATGCGGCAGACGCCGGTGCAGGGCGATTGCGCCGCGCCGGCGTGTTTGCGCGCGCTCACGCCGCAACCGCCGCAGACAGGACGAGCAGATAACCGATCTCGGCGGCCTGCTGCGCCGCGCCGGCGACATCGCCCGTATGGCCGCCGATCTTTCTGCGCGCATGGGATGTAACCAGAAAGGCAAGGCCGGTTGCTGCAATCGCGGCAAAAACGGTCGTCCCGGCCTCTGCTCCCGTCAGCAGGGGCAGGGCGGCGCAAAGAATGGCGCCGACGATGGCTACGCGCAGCGCGTTGGTGTCGGGCGCGCCCGCCGCCTGTCCGAGGCCGTTGTCGCGCGCCGGCTCGAGCAGCGCCAGCGGCATGAGGCCGGCGACGCGCGAAACCGCCGCCGACGCCAGAATGGCCAAACACGCGAGCAGCATCGAATTTTCCACGAGCGCGGCCAGCGCGCCGGCGCGCAGCGCCACCGAAAAGACCAGGGCAAGGACGCCATAGGCGCCGCTGCGGCTGTCCTTCATGATTTCGAGACGGCGTTCGCGCGTCTCGCCCGCCAGCGCATCGGCGCAATCGGCCAGCCCGTCTTCGTGCAGCGCGCCCGTCAGGACGGCGAGCGTGGCGAGCGCGACGAGGCTGGCGACGAGCGGCGTGAGGCCGGCCTGCGCGCCCAGCGCCAGAACCAGTGCGGCCGGCGCGGCGATGACGAGCGCGGCGGCGGGCAGCGCCCGGACGGCGGCGCGCAGGTCGGAAGGATTTTCGGAGCGCCCGACCGGCAGGCGCGACCAGAAGGACAGGCAGGTGAGGAAATCGGCGCGATAGGACATGCTCTCTCTTGCGCTGTTATGCCGCCGCCGGCAAGTCTATTTGACCAATCCCTGCGCATACCCGGAAAATCGCGGCGCCGTGTCGCATTTGCCGTCTGCGCTTTGCAAGGATCGCCGAGCCGTTTATGCAACGCGATAACGCGATCCTGGGACGCATCATGACCATTTCCGGCAAACCTTTCGACGACTTTCTCAATCTTTTGAACGTGATGCCGCAGGCATCCGGGCAGGCCGTCGCGGCCGTGCGCGCCCGCGACGCGCAATTGACCAAGCCGCCGGGCGCGCTCGGGCGCCTCGAAGAAATCGTCGAATGGCTCGCCGCCTGGCAGGCCAGGGCCGAGCCGACCGTCGAACGGCCGACGGTCGTCGTCTTCGCCGGCAATCACGGCGTGACCGCGCAAGGCGTTTCCCCCTATCCGCGCGAGGTGACAAAACAGATGGTCGCCAATTTCGGCGCGGGCGGAGCGGCGGTGAACCAGATTTGCGCGACCTTCGGCGCGGGCCTGAAGGTCTTTGAAATGGCGCTGGAGATTCCCACCAAGGACATTACCCAGGACGCGGCGATGACCGAGGCCGAATGCGCGGCCACCATGGCCTTCGGCATGGAGGCGATTTCCGGCGCCGACCTGATCGCGCCCGGCGAAATGGGCATTGGCAACACGACGTCGGCCGCCGCCGTCTATTGCGCGCTTTACGGCGGCAAGGCGGAGGATTGGGTCGGGCGCGGCACGGGCCTCGACGACGCCGGCCTCAAGCGCAAGATCGACGCTGTGGAGCGCGCGCTCGCTCTGCATCGCGATCATCTGGGCGCGCCGCTCGAAATCATGCGCCGGCTTGGCGGACGCGAAATCGCCGCCATCGCCGGCGCCATTCTGGCCGCGCGCATCGAGCGCGTGCCGGTCGTCCTCGACGGCTATGTCGTTTGCGCCGCCGCCGCCGTGCTGCATGCGCTCGACAGCAGCGCGCTCGATCATTGCATCGCCGGCCATCTCTCGGCGGAGGGCGCGCATGGCGAAGCGCTCAGGCGCTTCGGCAAGAAGCCGCTGCTCGATCTCGGCATGCGGCTTGGCGAAGGGTCGGGCGCCGCTCTTGCTATCGGCGTCATCCAGGCCGCGCTCGCCTGCTGGCGCGATATGGCGACCTTCGATGGGGCAGGCGTCAGCGACAGGGCGTAAGCGCTTCGTTCACAGGCCCTTGAAGAAATCCAGCAGCGCCGCATTCACTTGCGCAGGCTTTTCCTGCTGAATCCAGTGGCCTGCGCCCTCGATAATGATTTTTCCACGCAAGCCGGGCAGCATTTCATCCAGTTTCTCAAGCGATTTCGAGCCGATGATTCCCGTGATGACGGGATCGCGCGCGCCGGCGATGAACAGCGAGGGCTGGTGGATTTTTGCGTCCTGCCAGGGCGCCGTCAGTTCCCAGTTGCGGTCGAGATTGCGATACCAGTTTATGCCGCCGGCAATGCCCGTGCGTGAAAACGTCTCGATGTAATGACGCAGTTCCGTTTCGCCGATCCATGCGGGCGGCGCGGCGGGAATGGTTGCGTCCTCGACCATGCCGCGCCCTGGCTTGAGCATCAGCCCGAGGCCCGTGCCGTAATAGATCGCGCGCAGGGAATGGCTCCAGTCGCGCGCCATTTCCGCTTCGACCACGCCGGGCTTCTGGAAATATTGCCAGTAAAAATCGGAGATGCCCTGCTGCTCGAGCATAGCGAGCGGCGCCGCCGGCCCGCGGTTGCGCAGCGGCACGGAGAGCGCTGCGACCGCAGGAAAGACATCGGGGCGAAACATGGCCGCGCTCCAGGCGACCTGCGCCCCCCAGTCGTGCCCCACTATGATCGCCTGCTTTTCGCCGAGCGCTGCAACCAGCGCGACAATATCGCCGACGAGATGGAAGATCGAATAGGCGGAAATGTCTTTGGGCGCGCTTGTGCCGCCATAACCGCGCATGTCGGGCGCAACGACACGATATCCGGCGTTGGCGATTGCAGAAATCTGATGGCGCCACGAATAGGAAAGTTCGGGCCAGCCGTGACATAGCGCCACGAGCGGGCCCTTGCCTTGTTCCACGATCTGCATGTCGAGGCCGTTGGCCTTGATAATCCGGGTTTGCGCCGCCAATTTCAGCCTCCTTGCACGTCGCCGCCGCGCTTCCGGGCCGCCGTGTTTCCAGGCTGAATTTTGCGAGCGCGCCTGCGTCAAGTCAACTTGCCGGCCCGCGATGCAGGCCTGTCAGGCAGCGCTGCGCTGGACGGCGCGCGCGTCGGCTTCCTCGTTGCTGAAGCGGGGCAGGGCGTTCATCACGCGTTCCGGCGGAAAGATGACGATCACTTCCGTTCCCTCGCGCACTTTCGAGCGCAATGTGAATGTGCCGCCATGCATTTCGATCAGGCCCTTGACGATAGGCAGGCCCAGACCGGAGCCTTCGTCTGCGTTTTTTTGCGCCAGCGCGCCGCGCCCGAACGAGGACATGACGATGGGAATTTCATGTTCGGGAATGCCGGTGCCCGTGTCGCGCACCGAGAAATATTGTCCGCCGGCCTGCGTCCAGCCGACTTTGATCGAAATCTGCCCGCCCTGCGGCGTGAACTTGATCGCGTTGGTCAGAAGATTGAGCGCGACCTGACGGATCGCGCGTTCGTCGGCCCACAGGCGCGGCAGGTCCGGCTCGATGGCGTCCGAGATCGCAATGTCGCGCTTCTGCGCGCGCAGCATCAGCAGATGCTCGCAATCCTGGATGATCGCGCTCAGCGAAATCGCATCTTCCTTGAGCTCGTAACGGCCGGCCTCGACGCGCGAGAGATCGAGAATTTCGTTGATGAGCGCGAGCAGATGCTGGCCGCTTGAATGAATGTCGTGTGCATAATCGCGATAGGCGGGAACCGCATGCGCGCCGAACAATTCGTCCTTCATCACTTCGGAAAAGCCGAGAATGGCGTTGAGCGGCGTGCGCAATTCGTGGCTCATGGTCGCCAGAAAGCGCGATTTCGCGAGATTGGCTTCCTCCGCGCGCCGGCGCGCCTCGTCGGAGTTTGATTTCGCCTGTTCGAGTTCGCCGATCAGGCCGTCCTTTTCCGCCTGCGCATAAAGCGCAGAGAGCGAGGTGTGATAGAGGCGCCGGGCAAGCGCCATGAAATAGACTTCCGCGCCGATGGCGAAAGCAGCCGTCACCAGCACCGGCGTATCGTGAGGCGGGAGGCCGGCGATGCCCGCCATTGCGAGAAACAGCGGCGCCGCCGAGGCATAGACCGCATTGGGGATGGCCGATGTCGCCATCGCCGTCACGGCGCCGAGCAGCAGGACGAGCGCGAGCAGAAAGACGCGCGGCTCGCCTTTGCCGAACACCAGCAGAAGAATGACGACCGACGCCCAGGCGAGCGCAAGCCCGGTTTCTATCGCTATGATCTTGGTGCGCCAGTCCCGCACCGAGGTGATCTCCGCCTGGCGCAGAAACAGCCGTGCGGCGAAAAACGCGCCGCCGATCGCAGCCCAGACGAGAGCGGTCCACAGCCCCACATAACCAATGGGCGCCCACAGCGTCGAAGCGCCGCCGATCGCCAGCGCGACCAGAAACGCCCATGGCGCGGACTTGATTCTGTTTTCGGCGTAGATGCGCAGCAGTTCGCCTTCAAAGGCGCCATGGCCGGCGCCGCCGGTCGTAAGCTTTTCGCGAGCCTCCCGCACCTGATAAGCGCGACGTCTGCGCTCGGTCGAGGCCCGGGAATTGGCACCACGCCCGCGCTCGATCATCTCGGCGGTGATTTGACTCATTACTACCGATCCACGCGACAACGCTACACAACTGGTGAGCCTAATTTGCGTTATAAAACTTAACGACTGACTGACTGGACGGGTGGCTTTCGACTAAATTTGACGCTGGCGCCCGATTGCGCCGCTTCTGCGGCGCCTTGTCGCGTCGTTTCGGCCGTATAGCGGCAAGATTGTGTGTCATGCCGCACATGCGGACGCCGGGCGGAAACATCGCGGGCGCAGCGTAGAAACATTGCGAGCGCAGCGTAGAAACATGGCGGACTCGGCTTGGAAGCATGGCGGACGCAACGCAGGACGCGCCCCGGGGCCTATCGCTTTCACCCCTTTTGCGGCGATGATAACCTGCGCCACGCCAGCGCCGCCGGAGAACATGATTAATGATCCTTTACGACACCAAGGTCGCCCCCAATCCGCGCCGCGTGCGTATCTTTCTTGCCGAGAAGGGCATCGAGATTCCGATGGTCCAGATCGACCTCGGCAAGATGGAGCACAAGCAGGCCGAATATTCAAAAATCAACGCCCTGCAACGCACGCCCGCGCTCGTGCTCGACGACGGCGCCGTCATCACGGAATCCATCGCGATCTGCCGGTATTTCGAGGAGCTTCATCCCGAGCCCAATCTGTTCGGACAGGGCGCGCTGGCGTGCGCGACCGTCGAAATGTGGCGCCGGCGCGCCGAACTTAACCTGATGATGCCGACCGCCATGGTGTTCCGTCACACCCATCCCGCCATGGCTGCGCTGGAGATACCCCAGATACCCGCAGTCGCCGAAACCAACCGGCCGCGCGTACTCGACTTTCTGAAAGTGCTGGATGCGCGCCTCGCCGAGACGCGCTGGCTTGCCGGCGATGATTTTTCCATCGCAGATATCGACGGTCTCGTCGGTATGGATTTTCTGCGCCTGGCGCGCATCCAGCCGCCTGCGGAACTGGGCAATCTTGCGCGTTGGCATGATGAATTGTCCGCCCGCGCGAGTGCGAAGGCCTGAAATCCATGCAGGTGACATTCGTCGGAACGGGGGATGCATTCGGCAGCGGCGGACGCGCCCACACCTGCCTGCGGCTCGATTCCGGCGGGTCGGCCATGCTCATCGACTTCGGGGCGACCTCGATTGTCGGCTGGCGCCGGCTCGGGCGCTCGTTCAACGAGATCGACGGCATATTCATCAGCCATCTGCATGGAGATCATTTCGGCGGCCTGCCTTTTCTCCTTCTGGAAGCGCAGTTCAAGGATACCCGCAAGAAGCCGCTGCCTATATTCGGACCGCCGGGCCTGCGCGCGCGCCTGACCATGGCGATGGAGGCGTTTTTTCCCGGCGCGACAGGCCTCAAATGGCGTTTTCCCCTGGAGCTTCACGAAATCGCCCCGCCTGCGCGCGAAAACATCGCAGGCTTCGATCTGCGTACAATCGAGGTGATCCACAGTTCCGGCGCGCCGGCGACGGCGGTGCGGATCGAGGCGGGCGGAAAATGCTTCGTTTTTTCCGGCGACACCGCCTGGACCGACCAATTGCTCGACATTTCCGCCGGCGCCGATCTCCTGGCCTGCGAATGCCATTCGATGGCGCCCGTTGCGCCCGGCCACATAGACTGGCCGCGCCTGCGCGAAAATCTGCCTCGGATCGCCGCGCGGCGGACATTGATTATGCATATGGGGCCGGTAGTGCTCGCCCATCTCGACGCAATCCGCGCCGAAAGCGGCGTTGAAGCCGCGCATGACGGTCTTGTCGTCAATCTCTGATCTTGACGCGCTGAAGGCTGAAATCCGCCTTTGCCGCATTTGCCGTGATTGCCCGGAAGGCAAGCCCCTGCCGCACGAGCCGCGTCCGGTGCTGCGCGCCTCGGCCACCGCGCGGCTTCTGGTGGCGGGCCAGGCGCCGGGCGCGCGCGTCCATGCCTCCGGCCTGCCGTTCGACGACGCCTCCGGCGACCGCCTGCGCGACTGGATGGGGCTCGACCGCGCAACCTTCTACGACGAGACGCGCATCGCCTTCCTGCCGATGGGGCTTTGTTTTCCGGGTTACGATTCCAAGGGCTCGGACCTGCCGCCGCGCCGCGAATGCGCCAAGGCATGGCATGCGCGCATTCTCGCGCTCATGCCCGATGTCGAGACCATTCTGGCCGTTGGAGGCTATGCCCAGCGCCTGCACGCCGCCCGCCTTGGCCGTCCCCTGCCGAAACTGGCCAAGGTGGACGATACCGTGCGCAACTGGCGCGATTTCGGCGATCTGCGCCCGCGCCTCATCCCCACGCCCCATCCCTCCTGGCGCAATACGGCCTGGCTCAGGCGCAATCCCTGGTTTGAAAGGCAATTGCTGCCCGAGCTTCGCGCGGCCGTGCAGGCGGCGATCAAGCCGCAAGGCCTGTGAACGCAAGGCCCGTGAACGCAAGGCCCGTGAACGCAAGGCTTGTGAGCGCAAGGCCCGTGAACGGTTGTAGCTGTCGCTGCGATCTCAGCGGTTGAGGCGCGCGATCAGGCTCGATGTGTCCCAGCGCTTGCCGCCCATCTTCTGGACTTCGGCGTAGAACTGATCGACCACGGCGGTGACCGGCAGCGTCGCGCCATTGTTGCGCGCTTCGGCAAGACAGATAGACAGATCCTTGCGCATCCAGTCGACGGCGAAACCGAAATCGAACTTGCCGTCGAGCATGGTCTTGTAGCGGTTCTCCATCTGCCAGGATTGCGCCGCGCCCTTGGAAATGACGGCGACGACCGCTTCGCCGTCGAGGCCCGCCTTCTGCGCGAAATGCAGGCCTTCCGAAAGCCCTTGCACAAGACCGGCGATGCAGATCTGGTTGACCATTTTGGTGAGCTGGCCCGCGCCCGAAGGCCCCATCAAACGGCAGGCGCGCGCAAACGCCGCGATGATCGGTTCGGCCTTGGCGTAGGGGGCCGCGTCGCCGCCGCACATCACCGTCAAAACGCCATTCTCGGCGCCCGCCTGTCCGCCCGATACCGGCGCGTCGATAAAGGCCACGCCGCGTTCGGCGCCGGCTGCATGCAATTGGCGCGCGACTTCGGCCGACGCCGTTGTGTGATCGACGAAAATCGCACCTTTCTTCATGCCGGCGAAGGCGCCGTCCGCCCCAAGCACGACCGCGCGCAGATCGTCGTCATTGCCGACGCAGGCGAAAACCATGTCGCAATCTTTGGCCGCCTCGCGCGGGGTCGGCGCGGCGGCGCCGCCGAACTTCCCGACCCATGCCTTGGCCTTGGCCGCCGAACGATTGTAGACGACGACGTCGCAGCCGCCCTTGGTCTTGAGGTGGCCGGCCATGGGAAAGCCCATGACGCCGAGGCCCAGGAAAGCGACTTTGGTCATTGAACGCGCCTCTCGCAGAATGGGTTGCGATGCTGGCATGCCACAGCGCGCGCCGGCTCGGCAAGGCCGATCCGATCGCGGTCTGGCGCAAGACGCGCAATGCCGGGTCTTCGTGGGAGACAGATCAACGCATCTTGCTGCGAATATGTCGGAATATGGCCAAGGTCGGGGTGTAGGCCATTGTCTTGCCATGAACCATTCAGCCGGCATTCAGGGGCGCTGGCCAATAGTGGCGCATCAGGAATTTCGCATGGATTCCGGCTATCCGCTGGAGAAAGGAGATCCCCATGACTCGTTTCCGCAAAATTTTCACCGCCGGCCTCGCCGCGTTGACGCTTGGCGTGACAATGGCGGCCACGATCACGCCTGCCGATGCATGGGGCCGCCACGGCTATCGCCCCGGATATGGCTACGGCGGCGGCTGGGGTTATCGTGGTTATCGCGGCTATCGTGGCGGCTACGGCGCCGGCCCGTGGATCGCCGGCGCCATCGGCGGCCTGGCGCTCGGCGCCATGGCGGCAGGCGCATACAATAATTATGGCTGCATCGCCAATCAGCCGGTCTACGACGCTTGGGGCAATTTCCTCGGCTACCAGCGCGTGCGCGTGGCCTGCTACTGACAATCCTGGCCGTCATCGTCGCCGCCCATCGTTGCAACGCCGCCGGTTCTGCCGGCGGCGTTTTGGTTGCGCAAGCCCGCCTGCATCCCCGCCTGTTCGGCTCTTTCACGGGAATTGCGGCGCATGCCGCGTTCGCCGGCGCGGCCGCCGGGCGGCTTGCCCGCGTAATTTGCTTCGCCGCCAGCCGCTTATGTGCTTATCTCCAAGCCTGCGCTGGCCCGCGTCTGCGCTGCGGCGTGGCGCGGCCGGCATTCGAGGGAGAAAGACATGACGGTTGAAAGAAGAAAATTTCTCAAGACGGCGGCCCTTGCCGGCGCCGGCGTCGGCATTGCCGCCCCCGCCATCGCCCAGTCCGCTCCGGAAGTAAAATGGCGGCTGACGTCCAGCTTCCCCAAATCGCTCGACACCCTGTTCGGCGGCGCCGAAGTTATGACCAAAGCCATATCCGAGATGACGGACGGCAAATTTCAGATTCAATGCTTTGCGGCCGGCGAAATCGTCCCCGGACCCGGCGCCCTTGACGCCGCCCAGAGCGGAACCGTCGAGATCGGCCAGACCGCGCTTTATTATTATTGGGGCAAGGATCCGACCTTCTGCTTCGGCGCGGCCGTCCCCTTCGGCCTCAATGCGCGTCAGGAGAACGCTTGGTTCTACCATGGCGGCGGCAATGAGCTGATCGACGATTTTCTCAGCAGCTATAATCTCATCGCTTTCCCCGGCGGCAATACCGGAACGCAGATGGGCGGCTGGTTCCGCAATGAGATCAAGACAGTAGACGATCTCAAGGGCCTGAAGTTCCGCATCGCCGGCATGGCGGGCGCCGTCATGCAGAAGCTTGGCGCCGTGCCGCAGCAGATTGCGGGTGGCGACATCTATCCCGCGCTTGAAAAGGGCACGATCGACGCCGCCGAATGGGTCGGCCCCTATGACGACGAGAAGCTCGGCTTCAACAAGGTCGCGCCTTACTATTATTATCCCGGCTTCTGGGAAGGCGGCACCTGCCTGCACTATGTCGTCAACCGCGAGAAGTTCAACAGTCTGCCGAAAGCCTATCAGTCCGTGCTGAAGACGGCCTGCGCCATGTCCAACGTCAACATCCAGTCCAAATACGACGCGCTCAATCCGGGCGCGCTGAAGCGTCTGGTCGCCGGCGGCACCAAGCTGCGCCCCTTCTCGACGGAAATTCTCGAAGCCGCTTACAAGGCGTCCAACGAGCTTTATGCAGAACTTTCCGCCAAGAGCACGAAGTTCAAGAAGATCCACGATTCCTACATGGCCTTCCGCAACGACGAATATTTGTGGTGGCAGGTCGCCGAATACGGCTACGACAATTTCATGGTGCGCCAGCGCGCCAAAGGTTGATTGCAGGCCCTGCATGCAACAAGGCCCGGGACGAAAGTCCCGGGCCTTTTTCATTGATGGACTTGCCGCTTATTGACGGACTTGCCGCCCGCCGCCTCAGAATTTCAGCGGCGGCGGTTCGTCGCTGCCGGGCGGCGGCGCGATCTGCTGGAACTGCTGCTCGATCTGCTTCTGGTTGAGCTTCACGTCGCCGGATTTGTAGATCAGGACCATCGAGGGAATGGTGATGACAAGGATCACCATGATGATCTGGATCACCACGAAGGGAATGGCGCCCATATAGATTTGTCCCGTGGTGACGGGCGCCATTTTCTTGCCCGTCACGCGATCGATGAACTCCGATATCGGCGCGACCGAGCGCAGATAGAAAAGCGCAAAGCCGAATGGCGGATGCATGAAGCTCGTCTGCATGTTCACGCCCAGAATGACGCCGAACCAGATGAGGTCTATGCCGAGCTTTTCCGCAGCCGGGGCCAGCAGCGGAATGACGATGAAGGCCAGCTCGAAGAAGTCCAGGAAGAAGGCGAGGAAGAAAACGAGCAGGTTGACGACGATCAGGAAGCCGATTTCGCCGCCGGGCAGCGAGGTCAGAAGATGTTCGACCCATGTGTGGCCGTTGACCGCGTAGAAGGTGAGCGAGAACACACGCGCGCCGAGCAGGATGAAGACGACGAAAGCCGAGAGTTTGGCGGTCGTGTCCATGGCCTGTTTCAGGAGGTCCAGGGTCAGGCGTCGCTTGGCGATGGCCAGGATGAGCGCGCCCATCGCGCCCATCGCGCCGCCCTCGGTCGGCGTGGCTATGCCGACGAAGATCGTGCCGAGCACCAGAAAGATCAGCGCCAGCGGCGGCACCAGAACGATCACGACCTGCGAGGAGAGCCGCGACAGCAATCCCAGTTTCAGCCTTTCGTTGAGCGCCGCCAGCGCATAGGCGAAGACGATGGCGACCGTGCCCGCCCAGATCGCGACATTATCCGGGGGCATGTGCGGGTTGGATTGTTTCAGCCACAAGGACGCGGCGTAAAAGACGATGGCCGACGCCGCAATCAGCGCGACGAGCGAGCCTACGCCCGAGCCCAGCGTGCGCGCTTCCTTGGGCAGCGCGGGGGCGGCCTCGGGCTTGACGACGCTCACCAGAAACACATAGCCCGCATAAAGCGACGACAGCACGAGGCCAGGGATCAGCGCGCCCTTATACATGTCGCCGACCGAGCGGCCGAGCTGGTCGGCGGTGACGATGAGAACGAGCGAGGGCGGAATGATCTGCGCCAGCGTGCCGGACGCCGCGATCACGCCGGTGGCGAGCCGCCGGTCGTAGCCGTAGCGCAGCATGATCGGCAGCGAGATCAGCCCCATCGAAATGACGGAGGCGGCGACAACGCCGGTCGTGGCCGCCAGAAGCGCGCCGACGAAGATGACGGCATAGGCAAGCCCGCCGCGCACCGGCCCGAACAATTGCCCGATCGTGTCGAGCAGATCTTCGGCCATGCCCGAGCGTTCGAGTATCAGCCCCATGAATGTGAAGAATGGAATGGCGAGCAGCGTGTCGTTGTTCATCACGCCGAAGACGCGCTCGGGCAGCGCCAGCAGCAGGTTCCAGTCGAGATTGATGCTGCCGCCCGAAATAGGGGCGAGTTCCACGCCTATGACGAAATAGAACAGGCCGATGGCTGCGAGCGAGAAGGCGACGGGATAGCCGAGCAGCAGGACGACGACGAGCGAGGCGAACATGATCGGCGCCATGTTCTGCGCGATGAAATGAGCCATGGGCCGCTCCTCAGCTTTCGACGCCGTGGCCGCGCGCGTTTTCGTGCGGGTCGGGGATCATGCCGCGCATGACCGCGACGCGCTTGATGAATTCCGACACGCCCTGAATGAGGAGAATGGCGAAACCGACGGGAATGAGCAGCTTTGCAGGCCACACGAGAAGGCCGCCGGCGCTCGCCGAATATTCGTGTTCGACGTAGGAGCGCCGGAAGAACGGTATGCCCAGATAGATCATGACCAGGCAGAACGAGCCGAGAAAGAAGACGTGGCCGAACAATTCAATGGCGTTGCGCAGGCCCTGCGGCAGATGCGAGTTCACAATGTCGATCTTGATGTGTTCGTTCTTGAGCAGCGTATAGCCGGCCCCGAGCAGGAAGACCGCGCTGAACAGATACCATTGCAGTTCAAGCCAGGCGTTCGAGCTTGAATTGAAGGCGAAGCGCACCGTGGCGTTGACCGAGGATACGAGCACGGCGGCCAGAATCAGCCAACTCAACGCCTTGCCGAAACGCTCCTGCGTGGCGTCGATGGCGCGGCTGACGTTCAAAAGGAAATTCATTCCTCTCCCTCTCCCCCGCCTGTCGCGGCCGGTTCCAACCGACTCTTGAGGCAAGACGAGATTATGCCTTTTGCGAGGCTTCCGAAAGGGGGAGAAAAGGATCGTCCGGAAGGCGCTCAGCCCCCAGTCACGCTCATGTGGCGGGCGATCGCGGGCTGGTTTGTCGCACGGTCGATGATGAAATCGTGACCCCGGGGCTTGCGGGCGATCGCGGCCTCGAGCGCGGCGTCGAGCGCCTCGTTGGTCGCCGACGCGCGCAGCGGAGCGCGCAGGTCGGCGGCGTCCTCCTGGCCCAGGCACATGTAGAGCGTGCCCGTGCACGTTACGCGCACACGGTTGCAGCTCTCGCAGAAATTGTGGGTGAGCGGGGTGATGAAGCCAATCCGCCCGCCCGTCTCCTTGGCGCGAAAATAACGGGCAGGGCCGCCGGTCGTATAATCGGTCGCCTCGAGCGTGACCTGCTCGGCCAGCTTTTCGCGCACCTCGTTCAACGGCCAATATTGGTCGAAGCGCTCCCTCTCGATCTCGCCAAGCGGCATGACCTCGATGAAAGTCATGTCCATGCCGCGCCCATGCGCGAATTTCACGAGATCGAAGACTTCCGCCTCGTTGACGCCCTTGAGCGCCACCGCGTTGATCTTGACCGCCAGCCCGGCCTTCTGGGCGGCGTCGAGCCCGGCGAGCACGCCGCCGAGATCGCCGCGCCGCGTGATCTCCCTGAACTTCGCCGCATCCAGCGTGTCTATCGAGACATTGATGCGCCTGACGCCGCAATCGGCCAATTCCCCGGCATGGCGCGACAGGAGCGACCCGTTTGTGGTGAGCGTCAGCTCATGCAAGGCGCCTGAGGCTATATGGCGCGACAGGCTGCGGAACAGGGTCATGATGCCGCGTCGCACAAGCGGCTCGCCGCCGGTGATCCGCAGTTTTCGCGTGCCGCGCGCCACAAAGGCCGAGCAGAGCCGGTCCAGTTCCTCAAGAGTGAGCAGGTCGCGCTTCGGCAGAAACTGCATGTCCTCGGACATGCAGTAGACGCAGCGAAAATCGCACCGATCCGTCACCGATACGCGCACATAGGTGATCGCCCGCCCGAAGGGATCGACCAGATCCTGCGACGGTTTGACCGATGGGGTGGCGGATACGTTCATGGGCGCCTTATATCCTTTGTCGCCGAATTATATATAGCGCGCCGGCGGCCGGGAAAGCGGCCTTCGGGGCAAGCCGGCGGACGGAGGGGGAGATGGGCAAATGACGGAAGCCTGGCCGAGCGAAATCAGATTGCACGACAATGGAACGCGGCTGACGATCCAGTTCGACGACGCAAGCGTCTACGATTATTCCGCCGAATTTCTGCGCGTCGAGAGTCCGAGCGCGGAAGTGCAGGGCCACGCCGCCGCCGAGCGCAAGACGGTCGGCGGCAAGAAAAACGTGCGTATCAGCGAAATCGCCCCGGTCGGCAATTACGCCATCCGTCTGGAGTTTGACGACGGGCACGATACCGGCATCTTTTCCTGGAAATATCTGGCCGAACTTGGCCGCGATCAGGAGGCGATCTGGGCGCGTTATGTGGCGGCTCTGGCGCAGAAGGGACTGGCGCGCTGAGGCGCGAAAAGCCATTGAAGCAGGATGCGCTCCAAAATAAGAGGCCCGGACGCAGGTCCGGGCCTCTTTAATTCACGCAGAAGCTTGAATTCATACAGAGCTTTGCGCTCAGCGCATCACGACGACCTTGGTGCCGACGCGGACGCGATCATAGAGGTCGACCACGTCTTCATTGGTCATGCGGATGCAGCCCGACGACACGGCCTGGCCGATCGTCTCCGGCTCGTTGGAGCCGTGGATGCGATAGAGCGTTCCGCCGAGATACATGGCGCGCGCGCCGAGCGGATTGGAAAGGCCGCCCTTCATGTGGCGCGGCAGATCGGGACGGCGGCGCAACATCTGCGCAGGCGGCCTCCAGTCCGGCCATTCGCGCTTCATCGACACTGTCTTGACGCCCGACCATTCAAAGCCCGGGCGGCCGACGCCCACGCCATATTTGATCGCCTGTCCGCCGGGCAGCACGAAATAGAGCCGACGCTCGGCGGTCGAGATGACAATGGTGCCCGGCGCGTATCTGCCGTTGAAATAGACCGTCTCGCGCGGGATGGCGGTCGCCAGCGGCCGGCCGTCGCGGGCGAATGCGCCCGGCGCCTGAATCAGCGGCTGATGAGTCAGAGGGTCGTATTCGACGCCTTGCGCCGCGATGGCGGCGCCTGCCGCCATGAAACCGCTGAGCGCGCAGGCAAGTGCGATGATCTGTCGCCGCATGATTAAATTCCTTAGAAATCCAGAAATATCCACCGCCACATCTGCGGGTAGCGCGATTCCGGCCGCAGTCTGACCAAGAGCCCGTGGCGTTGCAACGGCTGGAAGCAAGGCTCTCGTCAAGTTTTCGCCGATCGTGTCGCCATGGCAACACAAGTCGCCGATCGTAAAATCAGGAGGCGACGCGATAATCCTTGTAGCGGCTTCGCAACGCCAGCTTCTGGACCTTGCCGGTGCCGGTCATCGGAAATTCTTCGAGAAACTCCACGGCGTCGGGCATCCACCAGCTCGCCAGCTTCGGCCGCATATGATCGAGGATCGCCTGCGCATCGACGTTCGCGCCTTGCCGGCGCACGATCAGCAGCAGCGGGCGCTCCTGCCATTTGTCGTGGGCGACGGCGATCACGGCGGCCTGCAATACGTCGGGATGGGAGAGCGCTGCATCCTCGACCTGGATCGAGGAAATCCATTCGCCGCCCGATTTGATGACGTCCTTGGAGCGGTCGGTCAGGCAGACATGGCCGAGCGGGTCGATGGTCGCCATGTCGCCGGTGACAAGCCATCCCTCGGCGTCCAGGCCCTCGTCGAGTTTCATATAGCCTGACGACACCCAGGGCCCGCGTGCGCGAAGATGGCCGACGGCGGCGCCGTCGCGCGGCAATTCCCTGCCTTCGTCGTCGACGATGCGCAGGTCCGTGCCGAAACAGGCGCGCCCCGACACCATGCGCCGGTCGAGTTTCTGCGTATCGCTCAGCGCGTCCGAGCCTGGGCGCATCGAGGGCATGGTGCAGCCCAGCGCCTCGGTCATGCCCCATGCCTGGATGTAATCGACGCCATATTCGCGTTTGAGCTTGTCGACCATGGCGCGCGGCGGCGCCGAGCCCGACGAGAGCGTTGCGCGAAGCGTCGAGAACTTCTTGCCCTCGCGCGCCAGCCAGTCCAGCAGGATCAGCCAGAAACTCGGCACGCCGGCCGACAGGGTGACGCCTTCGCCCTCGATCAGTTCGTAGAGCTTGTCGGGTTCGTAATTGCGGCCGGGCAGCACGAGCTTGGAGCCCGTGAACGGCGCGGTGAACGGCATGTTCCAGCCATTGCCGTGAAACAGCGGCGCCATCGGGAACATCGTCTCGCGCACGCCTTCCTTGTGGCCGGGCAGGAACTCGAAGCTCGAACAGATCATCGTTTGCAAGATGGCGGCGCGGTGCGAATAGACGACGCCCTTGGGATTTCCTGTCGTGCCCGATGTGTAACAGATGGTCGAGGCCGTCTTCTCGTCGAATTCGGGCCAGGAAAATCCGGTCTCGTCCTCGGCGGCGAGAAGATCCTCGTAGCAATGGACGGGCTTGGGCAGATTGAGTTCGGGCATGCGCTCGCGGCTCGACATGAACACGAAGGCCTCGACGCTGGCGAGGCGCGGCGCGATCGCTTCGGCAAGCGGCGCGGTTGCGCGGTCGATGAACAGGAGCCGGTCTTCGGCGTGATTGATGATGTAGACGAGCTGATCGGGAAACAGGCGCGGATTGACGGTGTGCAGCACGTAGCTCATGCCGGGCGCTGCGTAGAACATCTCGAAATGGCGATGCGTGTTGAAGGCGAGCGTGCCGACGCGGTCGCCGGATTTCATGCCGAGCCGCTTCAGCGCCAGCGCCATTCTCTGAATGCGCGGATGAGCGTCTGCATAAGTGTAGCGATGCAGATCGCCTTCGATCTCGCGCCCGACGATCTCCGCCTCGCCATGATTTGCCGCCGCATATTTGATGAGGCCGCTGATCAGCAGCGGCATGTCCATCATCAATCCCTGCATCGCCGTCTCCTCTGCTGAGCGTTGGCGTCCGTTCGACGTAAGCCCTGGCGAAACGACAGCGCCCGCGCCGCGCATGGCCACGATAGGCGCCTGCGCCGTGCATCGTCACGATAGGCGCCAGCGCCGTGCAGCGTCAATGCGGATCGGCGCATGCGCCCGCCCGCCGTGCGGACGCTCGCGGCAGCGGGTATGCAACGTCCGGCGCGCATTGCCTGCTTCCCGATTTGCGCGGCATGGATGCGCGTTGCGCGCATGCGTGCGCAAGCCCACTGGCGCGCGGAGAAATTCCCACTAATTTGTATTCCGGAGAGGACACGACATGGGTTTCAAGGAATACGATTCGTTCGATGCGCTCGGCCTTGCCGAGCTGGTGCGGCGCGGCCAGGTCGGGGCGCGGGAATTGCTCGACGAGGCGATAGAGCGCACCGAAAAGATCGACCCGCAGATCAACGCCGTCGTCGTCAGGCATTATGATTTCGCGCGTGCGCAAATCGAAAAGGGATTGCCGGACGGTCCTTTTCGCGGCGTGCCCTTTCTGTTGAAAGACCTCAACCTGATCGCCGGCACGCGCACGACCTTCGGCGCCTCGCTCAACCGCAATTACGTCGCCGATCATACGGATACGCTGGCGCAGCGCTTTCTCGACGCCGGCCTCGTCGTCTTCGGCAAGAGTTCTTCGCCCGAATGGGGCCTGATGCCGACGACCGAGACGAGGCTGCACGGTGCGACCCGCAATCCCTGGAATCCCGAACATTCCTCCGGCGGTTCGTCGGGCGGCGCGGCGGCTGCGGTGGCGGCTCGCATCCTGCCCGTAGCGCACGCCTCCGATGGCGGCGGCTCGATCCGCATTCCCGCATCCGCCTGCGGTGTGTTCGGCCTCAAGCCGACGCGCGCACGCACGCCGTCCGGCCCCGATCGCGGCGAGGGATGGGGCGGGTTTTCCATCGGCCATGTCGTCTCGATCAGCGTGCGCGATAGCGCCGCCATGCTCGACGCCACCGAGGGGCCGGAACTCGTCAGCCCCTATCACGCGCCGCCCGCATTGCCCTTCGCCGATGAGGTGCGCCGCGATCCCGGTCGCCTGCGCATCGCCTTCACCGATCGCGCGCCGTCGGGCGCGGCCATTGACCCGGAGATTGCGGCTGCCGTGCGCGATGTCGCGCAAATGCTGGAAAAGCTCGGCCACGAGGTTGTGGAGAAGGCGCCCGTGCTGCCGGTTTCCCCCACCGATGCGCTCTCGCTCATAACGGGCGCCAATACGGCGCTCTCCGTGCGCCTTGCCGAAGAAACGCTTGGCCGCAAGGCGACGGAGGAGGAATTCGAGAAGCTGACTTTGGTTGTCGCCCATAATGCGGCCAAGCGCAGTTCTGTCGATTATGTGGCGGCCCAGCTCGACGCCTTCCGCATTTCGCGCGCGCTTGCCGAATTTTTCACCGATTTCGACGTGCTGTTGCAGCCGACCCTTTGCCGGCCGCCGCTGAAACTGGGCGAGATCGACACGATGGGCGATCTCTCGACTATCTCTGCGACGCTTGCCGCCTATATGCCGGCGACCGCAATGTTCAACATGTCCGGTCAGCCCGCCATGTCCGTGCCGCTGGCGTGGAACGCGGCGGGCCTGCCGCTCGGAATGATGTTTGCGGGCCGTTTCGGCGACGAGGGGACGCTGTTCCGTCTTGCCGCGCAACTCGAACAGGAACGCCCCTGGCGTACGCGTAAGCCAGGCGTGTGCGCGTAAGCGCATTCGCCTTGAAGGCTGCGTGTGCGCGTAAGCGCATTCGCCTCGATGAGCACAGCGTGTGCGCGTAAGCGCATTCGCCTCGATGAGCACAGCGTGTGCGCGTAAGCGCATTCGCAGGCATTTCGTGTGCGAAAACTGGTGCGAAATCTCAATTGAATGCGGCGGGCAGGGCGACGCGCGCGATCAGTCCGTTGGGAGGACGGTCGAGCAACTGAAACTTGCCGCCGGCCTGTTCGACCAGCGATACGACGATGGAAAGCCCGAGGCCAAAGCCGCTCTTGCTGTCGAGCGTGCGCGCGGGTTCGCCGCGCACGAAAGGTTCGAGCAATTGGTCTTTCATGGCGGCGGGAATGCCCGGCCCGTCGTCTGCGACATCGACCAGGATGAAGCCGTTTTTCGGCGCGGATGCGGTGACGAAGACATGCCTGCCGTGATTGACGGCGTTTTCGACGAGATTTGAGAACAGGCGTTGCAGATCCTCGAGCGATCCGTAGACGGTCTGGCGCTGCCCGCCGGCATAGCCGATCTCATGGCCGAGATCGGAGAATTCGTCGACGATGGTTTGCAGCACGCTGTCGAGGTCGATGAGCCCGGCGCCCGTGCTTTCCTTCTCGCCGCGCAGATAGACGAGGTTTTTGTGGAGCATGGAATCCATGGTCTCCACATCTTTCAGCATCTTGCTCTTGAGCGCATCGTCGCCGATGAATTCGGAGCGCAGCCGAAGGCGCGTGATGATGGTGCGCAGATCGTGGCTGATGGCGGCCAGCGCGCGCGAGCGCGATTCGATCATGGATTCGATGCGTCCCTGCATGCGGTTGAGCGCGCGCGAGAGCTCGCGGATTTCCATCGGCCCCGTTTCCTTGATCGGCTCGTACTTGCCGCGATTGACCGGCAATTTCTCGGCCTGGCGCATGAGCCGGTAGAGCGGCGCGATGACGGCGAGCGTCAGCCAGATGGTGAGCAGCAGCGCGGAGACGAGAAACAGCGCGGCCGAGTTTTCCAGATTGTGTGACACTCCCAGGCGCCGGATGCCTGTGCCGCGCAATTCCTCCTCCAGCATTTCCGAGCGGCGCGCCTGCGTGATCGTTACGCTCAGATAGCCGCCCTGGCGCAAGGCGATGGTGAGGCCGTTGTCGATCAGCGGTATGTCGGCTTCGGGCGCAAGGACGACTGCGTCGGGCCAAAGGCGCTTGCGGATGAGTTCGGCGAACCCCGTCGCCGGCGCGGTTTTGACGCCGCTCGGCGGCTCGTCGAGAACGGAGAATTTCAGCCAGGGGGCGATGCGCGCCACATCCGCGATCATCTCGGCGCGCCGTTCCGGCATAACGTGGTCGATGGCGGTCGCAGCTCCCGCGATCGCCTCGGCCGGCTCGATGATCGGCGTCCGCGATGCGGGGTCGGAGAAGATATAGATTGTGGCGACGACGGCCTGGTACAGCACGATGGCTGCAAACAGAACCATGGCGATCTGTGCGCCAAGACTGTCCGGGCGCAGCCAGCGCCAGATGCGTTTCATCGCCGCGAGACCTGAGCGGTAAACATGTAGCCTTCCGAGCGGATCGTCTGGATCAGGCGGGGGGCGCACTGATCTGTCTCCATCTTCTGACGCAGCCGCGAGATCAATGTGTCGATGGAGCGTTCGTGCGGACCCTCGACCGGTCCATGCGTGAGTCCGATGAGCTGGTCGCGCGTCAACACGCGGTTGGGGTGTTCGCACAAGGCGTAGAGCAGGTCGAACTCGGCCGCCGTCATGGCGATCTGCGTGCCCGAGGGCGCAACGACCTCGCGCGCCGTCACGTCCACCCGCCAGCCGCTGAAGCGATAGACCTGGCGCTGCATGTCGGCGATGGAGGGCTGATCGCTCGTGGCGCGCCGCAACACCGCGCGGATGCGCGCCAGCAGCTCGCGGGGATTGAAGGGCTTGGCGATATAATCGTCGGCGCCCATTTCGAGCCCGACGATTTTGTCGACATCCTCGCCGTGCGCCGTGACGATGACGATGGGAATGGCGTTTTCGCGCCGCAGGCGGCGGCAGATGGACAGTCCGTTCTCGCCCGGCAGGTTGAGATCGAGCAGTACGAGATCGAAGGTGCGGCGGCGCAACGCCTCGTCCATCGCCGCGCCGTTCTCGACTGTCGTGACGAAAAACTGGTTCGCGCCGAGATAGCGCGAGATCAGGGCGCCGATTTCGGAATCATCCTCGATCAGCAGAACGGATGCGACTTCGGTCACGGCGAGCTGCTATCTGTTGTGGATCCCCGGCTTTTGCGGCCCCCTGGCTTGGGGGCTTTCCACCCAAGCCACGCATGTAAAACCAAGCCACGCATCTAAAAAACTGTCGAGCCCAAACCATAGGGCGGTAAATTCCCAGACACAAACCAGACAAGAAGGCCTGCGCCCAGACATACATGTGTCATGTGAATGCGCGACAAATCTCATCTGAGAAATGAGAAGCTGCGCTCGGCCCAAAGCGGCGGCCGAAGTCAGCCCCCCTCCAAGAACTGCGTCGGTTTCGACGCAAATTCGTTCCGTGACCGCGCCGATGGTCGCGGGGCGCCGGCGCAGCCCACGTTAACCCTCTCGCGGGCTGCGCCTTTTCCTCCGCCTGACAAGCATCTTTTGACGGACAGCTTCTTCTGACTGACGGCCCTAGCGGTCGCCCGGCGCGTCGCCCGCAACGGGTCGCGCGCTTTGGCGCCTGAAGTCCGGCGGGCGTCAAATCCGGATGCGGCAATAAACAGGGATGTCGAGGAATGGTGGGCGCGACAGGGATTGAACCTGTGACCCCTCCCGTGTGAAGGGAGTGCTCTCCCGCTGAGCTACGCGCCCTCTGGCTTGCGCCGGGTGGGCAGGGTTTAGGCGGGCCGCGCGGGGCGGTCAAGCGCAAGTTCGGCGACCGCTTCCCATAAATCGTCGAAATGCGAAATCGTCCTGTCGGGGCCAAGATCGCGGACGGGAATGTCGGTATAGCCGAAATCGACGGCGACGACCGGAACGCCGAGCCGGCGCGCGGTGTCGATATCGGTGCGCGAATCTCCCACCATGATGGCGGCCTCAGGCGATCCCCCGGCCAGTTCGATCGTTTTTTCGAGAACGCGCGGGTCGGGCTTGGCGATTGCAAACGTGTCCTGCCCGACGATGGCGCGGAATCTTCCGGCGACGCCGAGCAGTTCGAGCAATTTGCGGGCCGGCGCCTCGATCTTGTTGGTGCAGACCGCAAAGGCCCAGCCTGCGGCCTCGAACCGGTCGAGCGCCGCTACTACGCCGGGGAACAAATGGCTGCGGTCGGCGATATGGGCCTCGTAATGGGCCAGAAATTCGCCGAACAGCCGGTCGAGCTTTGCCGGATCGAGCGGAATTTTTTGCGCGTCGAACCCGCGCCGGATCAGCGCCCGCGCGCCCGCCCCCAGCAGAAACCGGGCGTCCGCCAGGTCGATCGGCGCAAGTTTCTCGCGCTCGAGAATGAAGTTGAGCGTGCCGATCAGGTCGCCGGCGGTCTCGGCCAGTGTGCCGTCGAGGTCGAATACGAGAAGTTTCTGGCCGCGCATGCCTCCGGTTAGGCCGGTTTGCGGCGCGCGGCAAGCATGTCAACGCATTATTAACCATGTTCGCGCTCTTTTGGGACAGTCTCGTCACCGAAGGCTGTTTCATGAATCGTCCGCTCGCCCGCACCGTCCTGGCGCTCGCATTCAGCGCCGTCGCCTCGACCTTGGCCGTGGCGGCGTCCAATTACGAATTCCTCGCCGCGCCCGAGACCGATCTCAATCGCGTTTACCGTCTGGACAAGGCGACCGGGGAAATCGGCGCCTGCCAATATGGCCTTAAGGAGGGCTCCGTCGGCGCCACGCTCTGCTATCCGCCCGGCGAAGGCGCAACCGCCATGCAGCAGAGCGAATACGGCCTTGTCGCCTCCCGCCACGAGCGCGAGGGCGGCGTTTTCCGGGTCGATCTGCGCTCCGGCGCCATGTCGATCTGTTACGTTCTCAACGATTCCGTCGTCTGCACGCCGCCTGCGCGCTGATCCGGGGCCAGCAAAAGCCGCAGGTTTTTGCAGTGGGAGCGCCGCCTGCGCCGCCGCGCCGTCCGCTGTTTCTGACCAGACGATTGCGTTTTGACGCCGGAGCCTTTATCCCGCCGCTGCGATAAGCGCTGGGACAGGCATGAACGGATCCGCCCTTATTTCACAAGACGAAGCCAAGCGGCAGGCTGCGGCCCGCGCCGCCGAATTCGTGACGCCCGGCATGCGGCTGGGGCTGGGCACTGGCTCCACCGCCGCTTTTTTCGTCGATATCCTCGGCGCCATGGTGCGCGATGGCCTCGATGTCGTGGGCGTGCCGACCTCCGAGCGCACGCGCGCCCAGGCGCAAGGCCTCGGCATTCGGCTTTCGACGCTTGAGGAAACGCCCGAACTGGACCTGACCATCGATGGCGCGGACGAATTCGATTCCGCCCTGCGCCTCGTCAAGGGCGGCGGCGGCGCGCTTCTGCGCGAAAAAATCGTGGCTGCGGCCTCCGCCAGAATGGTGGTCATCGCCGACGCCTCGAAACAGGTGGCCACCCTCGGCCGCTTTCCGCTTCCGGTCGAGGTCGACCGTTTCGGCATGGAATCGACCCGCCGCCATATCGCGCGCGCCATCGCCGCCTGTGGCCTTGCCGGCCAGCCCCTGCTGCGCCGGGATGCGAACGGCCATGCTTTTGTCACCGATGGCGGGCATTGCATATTCGATTGCGCACTCGGCGCGATTTACGATCCGGAGACGCTTGCCGCCAAACTTGTCGCCATTCCCGGCGTTGTGGAGCACGGCCTGTTCATCGGGCTGGCCAGCGCCGTTATCATCGCCGGATCGGACGGCGTGCGCCTGATCGGGTCGCCCGGCTGATTTTTGATTTTCTGGCCCCTGCGCCAAACAGGAGAACAACGTGTCGTTCAAGACCTTTGCCCGCGCTCTAGGCTTTCTCGCGCTGCTTGGCGCGCCTGCCCAAGCGCAGACCGCAGCCCAGCCCGCAGCGCCCGCCGCCACGCCCGCCCCGCCCACCGCCGCCCAATTGGCGCTTGGCCGCGAAATCGTCGTCAATTCCGGCGTGTCGCGTTCTTTTGCGATCATCATCCCGCAATTCCTCGACCAGATCGGCACGCGCCTGACCCAGACGCGCCCGGATCTCATCAAGGATCTCAATGCGGTGATGGAGCAGATCAAGCCGGAGTTCGACAAGCGCGTCGACGAGATGATCGACATCGCCGGGCGCCTGTACGCGGAACGGCTGAGCGAACAGGAGCTCAAGGACGCTTCCGCCTTTTTCAAGAGCGCGAGCGGCGTGAAATTCGTGGAGCAGCAGCCGCTCGTTCTCAACGCGCTCTATGTCCAGTTGCAACGCTGGCAGCAGCAAATGTCGCAAGACATGATGACCCGCGTGCGCGAAGAAATGAAGAAGAAGGGTCACGAAATGTGACGACCCGCAGGAAGGCGGCCATCGCGTGAGCGCATTCGACTACGATCTTTTCGTCATTGGCGGCGGTTCCGGCGGCGTTCGCGCGGCCCGCATCGCGGCCGGCTATGGCGCGAAAACCGCGGTCGCCGAGGAATTCCGCGTCGGCGGAACCTGCGTGATCCGGGGCTGCGTACCGAAAAAACTCTATGTCTACGCCTCCCGTTTCCATGACGATTTTGCCGACGCCGCCGGCTTCGGCTGGCGCCTGCCTCCCGCGCAATTCCACTGGCCGACCCTTGTGGCGGCCAAGGAAAAGGAGGTAACGCGGCTTTCGGGCATATACGCCGCCAATCTCGCCAAGGCCGGCGCAGAAATGATCGAGGCGCGCGCAACCCTTGCAGGACCGCACGAAATCGCGCTGTCGAACGGTCGCCGCGCAACCGCCCGCATAATTCTCGTGGCGACGGGCGGCGCCCCCGTCGTCCAGCCTGCCATTCCCGGCGCCGAACTGGCGATTTCCTCCAACGAGGTCTTCGACCTGCCGGAATTGCCGCGTCGCCTCCTCGTCGTCGGCAGCGGCTATATCGCGGTTGAATTCGCCTGCGTTTTCGCCCGCCTGGGATCGCAGGTGACGCAGGTTTTTCGCGCCGGCAACGTCTTGCGCGGGTTCGACGAAGACCTTCGCACGGGCGTCTCGGATGGAATGACGCATAGCGGCGTCGCCCTGAAGCCGGGCGTGCTGCCGGCCGCGATTTCGCGCGCGAAAGCAGGTTTGCGCGTAGAATTGTCCGATAGCGGCGAGATCGAGGTCGATGAGGTTCTGTTCGCCACGGGCCGCGCGCCCAATACGGCGGGACTGGGGCTTGAGGCCGCAGGCGTCGGGATGCGCGAAAACGGCGCGATCGTCGTCGACGCGCATTCGCGCACCAATATCGAGTCGATCTATGCGGTGGGCGACGTCACCGACCGCATCAATCTCACGCCGGTCGCCATCCGCGAGGGCCATGCCTTCGCCGACAGCGTTTTCGGCGGCAAGGACATTGTCGTCGACCATCGCCATGTGCCCTCCGCCGTCTTTACGACGCCCGAACTCGGCACGGTCGGGCTGACGGAGGAGCAGGCGCGCCGCGACTACGAGATCGTCGATGTCTACAAGTCGAATTTCCGGCCGATGAAGGCGACCCTGTCCGGCGCCGCCGACCGCACGATCATGAAGATTATCGTCTGCGGCGTTACCGACAAGGTGCTCGGCGTGCACATGCTCGGCCACGATGCCGGCGAAATGGCGCAATTGGTGGCGATTGCGGTGCGCATGGGCGCGACCAAGGCCGATTTCGACGCAACCATGGCGCTGCATCCGACCGCAGCGGAAGAACTCGTCACTTTGCGCACGCGCTCCGCGCGCTACGAGCGTTCCAGGGTTTAACCGCCCGCTTTCTGTCCCTGTGCGGGGTCGCCGCCCGGCGCCATGCGCGAAAACCAGCCGCGCATATCGTCGGTGCGCGCTTCGGTCATGCGCGCAAACAGCCAGGCCGCGGCAATGACGGCGGCAAGCGCCGATATGGCGACGCCATAATGCAGGGGCGTCGCGTTCCGGCTGGTCCATCCCGCGCCGAACACGACCAGCGCCGCCCCTTGCAGCCACATCAAAACCGGCCAGTGCATGGAATAAAGCGAATAGCTGAACTGCGAAAGTTTCGCGTGAAAGCGGGCGCGGCACCAGGAAAAGCCGTCGCCGTCGAAGCGCAACGTCAGCAATATATTGGCGAACAGAAGCGCATTGACGGCGTCGATGGCTTCCTTGCGCGGATGGTCCTCGATGATCGCGCCATGCGAAATCAGCCGGATCGCGGTCATCGCGGCAACCCACAGCATGAGCGCAAGCCAGCGCGAGCGCATGAGCGGGCGCGGCGCGATGCGGGCCAGGGCGCCGAGCCACCAGAGCGCTGCGCCGAACAGGAAATAGGACGGCGAGACCGCCAGCGCGAGAAAGAGCGCGGCCGCCAGCGCAAAACCTGCCCCGCGCGCCCGCCCGCCATAGGCCGCGCTCCAGGGCAAAAGCACGAAACAGCAAATGACGTAGTACCAATATTCCATGCCGAGCGACCAAAGCGCCGTATTGCTCCCATAGGTCGAAAACCAGATGCCTTGCAGACCGGCCAGCGTCGCCAGCAGATATTCGTTTTTCATCGCCGCCTGAATGACCGGAACCTCGTAGACGCCAAGCCCGGCGAAGACGCGCTGGCCGAGGTTGTCGAGCACGAATGTCAGCGCCAGCGCCGGCAGGAGAACGATGTAGATGCGCGTCGTGCGGTCGATCAGGAATTTGCGGATATAGGGCCTGCCGCTCTTTGCGCGCGAAACGGTCGCGCCGCCGACCAGAAAGCCCGAAAGGACGAAGAAGACGACTACAGCGCCATGAGCGAACGTATAGGCTGTGACGAACCACCAGACGTACACCGGCGGCCAGTGTTCGGCCTTCATGATGTCGGCCTGGTTGATGAAAAGGTTATGGGTGTGGTGCAATGCGACCGTCAACGCTGCAAGCCAGCGTGCGGCGTCGATAAATTGCGAAACGGCAGGAGACATTGGTTTTTCTGTTGGCACAGCCCATATAGGCGCACGGAGCCAGGTTCGCCAACCTGACGGGCAGGCAGGGTCGCATTCCCCGAAAGCCTCGTGTATAAGCCCCGCTTTCTGAACGTTCCGGGCCGTTTCATGGGCCCCTTGAGGAGTATTCGTCATGGCCGCGGATCGCTGGTCGCCCGAAAGCTGGAGAAGCCGCCCGATTTCGCAGGCGCCGACCTATCCGGACGCCGCCGGGCTCGCCGATGTCGAACGGCAGATCGCCGGCTTTCCGCCGCTGGTTTTTGCAGGCGAGGCGCGCAAGCTGAAGCGCGCGCTGGCCAAGGTCGCGGCCGGCGAGGCGTTCCTGCTCCAGGGCGGGGATTGCGCGGAAAGCTTCAACGAGCATTCCGCCGATAATATCCGCGACTTCTTCCGCGTATTCCTGCAAATGGCGGTCGTCATGACGTTTGCGGGCTCCTCGCCCGTGGTCAAGGTCGGCCGCATCGCCGGCCAGTTCGCCAAGCCGCGCTCGGCCCCAACCGAGAAGAAGGGCGATGTCGAGCTGCCAAGCTATCGCGGCGACATCATCAACGACATCGACTTCACGCCGCAGGCGCGCATTCCCGATCCGCGCCGCCAGCTCGAGGCCTACCGCCAGTCGGCGGCGACCCTCAATCTGCTGCGCGCGTTCGCGAGCGGCGGCTACGCCAATCTCGAAAACGCGCATCGCTGGATGCTCGGTTTCGTCAAGGACAGCCCGCAGTCCGAGCGCTATCAGGAACTGGTCAACCGCATCACCGAGACGCTCGGCTTCATGCGCGCCATCGGCCTCGATCCCGAATCGCATCAGGAACTGCGCCAGACCGACATCTATACCTCGCACGAGGCGCTGCTGCTCGGTTACGAGCAGGCGCTCACGCGGATCGATTCGACGACCGGCGATCATTACGATACGTCGGGCCACATGATCTGGATCGGCGACCGCACGCGCCAGCCCGATCATGCGCATATCGAATTCTGCCGGGGCGTCAAAAATCCGATCGGCCTGAAATGCGGCCCCTCGCTCAAGGCCGACGAATTGATCCGGCTGATCGACCTGCTCAACCCCGCCAACGAACCGGGCCGCCTGACGCTGATCTCGCGTTTTGGCTCCGACAAGATCGCCGAGCACCTGCCGGGCCTCATCCGCGCCGTCGAGCGCGAGGGCCGCAAGGTCGTGTGGTCGACGGATCCCATGCACGGCAACACGATTACGGCGGGCGGCTACAAGACCCGGCCGTTCGACCGGATCATGAGCGAAATCTCGTCCTTCTTCGCCATCCACCGCGCCGAAGGCACTTTCGCCGGCGGCGTGCATCTCGAGATGACCGGCAAGAACGTCACGGAATGCATGGGCGGCGCCCGCGCGATCACCGAGACCAATCTGTCGGAAAGCTACGATACGTCCTGCGATCCGCGCCTCAATGCGGAGCAGTCGGTCGAGGTGGCTTTCCTGGTGGCCGAACTTCTGAAAGACGAGCGCGAGGCGCGCGGCCTGCCGCAGGTGGACGCTGCGGAATAGGGCGCAATGATCGCAATGATCGTCCGGCGCGTCGCATGGGCGCGCCGGTTCGCTTAGGCTTTTCCGTTCGATCCTGTTCTGGATCATCCGTCGCCGCCCAATGCGCTCGCCCGATGCGAAACGCAGGCCTATATCCGCCTTATGACGACATTTCCCACCCTGTTCATCTCGCATGGATCGCCGAACATGATCCTGCACGAGAGCCCGGCCAGAGCCTTTCTGGCAGGCCTTGGCAAAACGCTGCCGCGCCCCGGGAGCATTCTCGTTATGTCCGCCCATTTTACGACCCGCCGGCCAGTGATCGTCGCCGACGGCAAGCCCGACATGATCTACGATTTCGGCGGCTTCGAGCCGGAAATGTATCGCATGCGCTACGATGCGCCGGGCGCGCCGATGCTTGCGGCCGAGGCCGCGCGCCTTGCTGCGGACGCGGGGCTGGAGGCGGTTATGGCGCGCGGGCGCGGCTACGATCACGGAACATGGGTTCCGCTCAAACTGATCTATCCCGAGGCCGACATTCCCGTCGCCCAGATTTCGGTGCAGCCGCATCTGGGCGGCGCGCATCATGCTGCGCTTGGCCGCGCCCTGGCGCCCTTGCGTGAGCAGGGCGTGCTGGTCATCGGCTCTGGCGGCGCCACGCATAATCTGCGCGCGCTCTACGCCGGGCGTTATAATGACGGCGACCCGCCGCCGGCATGGGCCGCCGATTTCGACGAATGGGTGCGCGAAAAAGCCGAGGGCGGCGATCTCGACGCTATCGCGGATTACGAAGCCGCCGCGCCGTTTTCGCGCGAGAACCATCCAAGCCCCGAGCATTTCCTGCCCATGCCCTTTGCGTTTGGCGCGGCGGGCGAGGGCGCGAAGGGCGCCCGCATCCACGCTTCCGTGCAACGCGCCGTCCTGATGCTCGACGCCTATCGCTTCGATTGAGCGAGGCCGGCCTTAACAAGCGCGCCGGCTTCTGCGAAAACGCGCTACGCCGCCGCAAAATAGCGCCCGCCATCCGGCGCGCGGAAAATGTCAGGTCCGCACATGTCTGGTCCAATCGTCCGCTTCGCGCCGTCGCCCACCGGGCGCATTCACATCGGCAACGCGCGCACGGCTCTTTTCAATTATCTCGTGGCGCAGCGCGCGGGCGGGCGCTTCATCCTGCGCTTCGACGACACCGATCTCGAGCGGTCGACGCCCGAATTTGCGCGCGGCATCGAGGTCGATCTTGCCTGGCTCGGCGTTGCGCCTGACGTTACGGTGCGCCAGTCGGACCGGGTTGCGCTCTATCAGGCCGCAGCGGACAGATTGAAGGCCATGGGCCTGCTTTATCCCGCTTACGAGACGCAGGCCGAACTCGACCGCCGCCGCAAGCTGAAACAGGCGCGCGGCCTGCCACCGATCTACGATCGCGCAGCGCTTGCGTTGAGCGACGGGGATCGCGCGAAATTCGAGGCGGAAGGGCGCAGGCCGCACTGGCGTTTCAAGCTCGATTCCCGCGCCGTGGAATGGCATGACGGCGTGCGCGGCGATGTGCGCATAGACTGCGCCTCGCTGTCCGATCCCGTGCTCGTGCGCGAGGACGGGAGCTTCCTCTATACGCTGCCGTCGGTTGTCGACGATATCGAACTCGGCGTCACCGATATCATTCGCGGCGAGGATCACGTCACCAATACGGCGGTGCAGGTCCAGATTGTCGAGGCGCTCGCAGACGCCGGCAAAATCCCGCGCTTTGCCCATCACAATCTGCTGGTCGATGCGTCCGGCGCCGGCCTGTCGAAGCGCACGGGCGCGCTCTCCATCGCATCTTTGCGCGAGGCCGGCGTCGAGCCGCTGGCCGTGGCCGCCGTCGCAGTCCTCACCGGCTCCTCGGATGAAGTGCATGCCGTGGCGTCGCTCGACGAACTCGCGCAAACGTTCGATCTTGCCCATGTCTCGCGCAATGCCGCGAAATTCGATCCGGCGGACCTGAAGACGCTGACGCAGCGCACCTTGCTCAAGCTCGATTTCGAGGCGGTGCGCGAACGCCTTGCCGCGCAGAAAATAACCGGAGAGCAGGCTGAAGCCTTTTGGCTGGCGGTGCGCGGCAATCTCGAAACTTTTGGCGATGTCGGCGGCTGGTGGAACGTCGTCGACGGCGATATCGCGCCTGTCGTCGAGGACGCCGGTTTCCTGGCGCAGGCCGCCGAACTCGCTCCGCCCGAACCTTGGGACGAAACCACCTGGGGCCAATGGACCTCGGCGCTCAAGACCGCGGCCGGCCGCAAGGGCAGGGCCTTGTTCCATCCCTTGCGCCTTGCGCTCACGGGCCGTGAAACCGGGCCGGAGCTTGCAAAACTGCTGCCGTTGATCGGCCGCGCCAGAGCAATTGCGCGTCTGGTCGGCTGAAACGAAAATCTTACACGGCCGGCCCGGTTTCCGGCGATCCCGGTTCCGGCGGCACGGGCCGCGGGCGGCCTTCCTCGTCGATGGCGACGAAGGTGAAGGTTCCGACCGTCACTTTGTCATGCCTGTCGGTCCGGAAGCGGCGCGCCCAAGCCTCGATGTGGATTTTCATCGACGTGCGCCCGACGCTCAGAACGCGCGTATAGACCGACAGCACGTCGCCAATGCGGACCGGCTGCACAAAACTCATGGCGTCGATGGAAACGGTCACGACGCGGCCGAGCGTGCGGTCGACGCCGGCGATGCCGCCGGCCTGATCCATGCGCGAGAGCACCCAGCCGCCGAAAATATCGCCATTCGCATTGGTGTCGGCCGGCGTGGCGACGACACGAATGGTCAAAACGCCGCCGGGGGCGCCTTCGGAGCCGGACTTATGGTCTTGCGGCATGCAGGTCTCGCATTTGGTTGGCGGCGATCTTGGCCGGCTCCAGCCTTTCCCGCAAGCCGTCTTTCGTTGTAGGCGGACGTTATGGGCCGCCGCTACCGCCGCCGCGTTGCGGTCGGCGCGTCGTCCCCGCCGTCTGCATCCTGCTTGCGCTCTTCCAGAAACTGTTTCATCGCCTTCGGGTCGAAGGCGGAGGCCTTGCTTTTGGCTTGGCTCTTGCTTTTGTCCTCGCTCTTGCTTTTGTCCTGGCCCTTGCTGACGGCGGGTTGGCCCTCGTGTGGCGCGCGCGACAATTCCTCGGCTTTTTCCGGCGTCACCATAATGTCGCCCTTGCGGCCCTCGCCCAGCAATTGCTCGGCGCCGACCAAAGCCTCCGACCAGCTCTGTCCGGGTTTGCGGCAGGAGCAATCCGGCACGAGCGTCTTTTCGTATTTGAAGGCGTTTTCCAGGCTGGTGTACGGATCGCCGTTGATCGAGAGCGCCGACTTCATGTTGCTCGGCGCGCGGGTGTAGAGTTTCGTTTCGGTTGCGGGGCAAAGCGCCGAACACATGTCCTGAAGGCCGTTGAGATTGGCGCGCCGCGCGGAATAGCTGATCGGGAAGAAATAGCCGTCGCAGGTGCGCACGCAGACGGCCTCCGAGCCGCCGCGCGCGCCGGCGTCCTGCATGCCATCGGACTCGCGTCCCTCCGGTCCCGGATCGGCGGGCGGATAGACGACCTGATCCTGACCGCCGAACAGACGCTCGAGAAAATTGGAGCCGCCTGAATTGCGGCAATAGGCGTCGTATTGCTCCTGCAATCTGCGCCGCATGCCATCGCTGCCGAGCGCGGCCTGTTGCAATTGCGCGAGATTGGCGCGCATGCCCGAAATGCGCGCGTTGATGTTGTCGCATTGCGCGGGACGGTCGTCGAAAAACAGGAAATGGGGACGATTGCAGCCCAGGGCCCGCGCATGAGCGTTCAGGCGCCTGATTTCGGCCTCTTGCCGGCGTGCTGAGGCCGCCGCATGCGGGGAGCCCCGGCCGGAGCCGAGCGAATTGATCTGCGCGGCCAGCCGTCCGCAATCGACAGCCTGCGCCGCCGCGCGCCCGACGCCGGCTACAGTGGCGAGCGCAATGACGGCAAACGCGATGATCGCAAGCGGGATCGTGGCGGGCAGCGTCGCGACAAACGCCTGCAATCTTCGCACACCAATGCCGTGTGCGAAAAAGGAGGAGGGCGCGCCGGCAGGCCTCGAGCCGGCTGGAAAATTCATTGCGGTCGCTCTCTCCGGCGCATCGCCGGGGTTGGACGAATCTTTTTGTGCGGCGATTGTGGCGATGTCGCGCCGAAACGGCAAAAAGGCCAACCTTGCGCCCTTTTGCAACCCCTTCTCAGGCCGCGCGACAATCGCCATATGAGCGGCGCGCCCGCGCTGCGAGGATGGCTGGTGCGGTTGATCGAAGGAGAGGCTCATGCCGCTGCGGTTCTTATCACGCAAGGTCTACAGAATCGCCCCCGGTTTTCTGGCGGCCATCGCGCTTCCGGCGATTGTTGGCGCGAGCCTGGCGGGCCCGGCTGCGGCGCAGGATCTTATCTTCCGCAAGTCCACGACTTTCAAGTTGATGACGCCCAACGACAAACTGGCGACCTACGCCATCGACGATCCCGTCGTCGACGGCGTCGCCTGCAATTACACCGTGCCGGAAAAGGGCGGTGTGTCGGGCATGTTCGGCGTGGCCGAGGAATTGTCGGATGTTTCCATCGCTTGCCGTCAGTACGGACCGATCAGGATCAAGGAGAAATTTGCGCAGGGCGATGTGGTTTTCGCCGAGCGCCGGTCCTTCATGTTCAAGCGCATGCAGATCGTGCGCGGTTGCGACACGCGCCGCAACGTGCTGGTTTATATGGTTTATTCAGACAAATTGATCGACGGGTCGCCGAAGAACTCGACATCCGCCGTCGCTATTCAGCCGTGGGGCGCAACCAACGAGGTGGCCCATTGCTCGAATTTTCTGAAAGACTGATCCGGCCCTTGCGTTAGAGCAATTCCAGCAAAAGTGGATACCGGTTTTGCGTCCGGAATTGCGGAAAATCAAATAGTTAGAGCGTTGCAATGATTCAATGAAAAGTGGAAACGCTCTAAGGCCGCGCCTCAGCGCTCACAGGTGACGATCAGCGAATTGCTGCGGACCTGATTGGCGACGGTCTGAAGCTTGGCCTTTTCCTCCGGCACCGGCGCTGCGATCTTGCCAGGTTCGTTCTTGATGGCGGCGGTCACGTCGTCGGCGCGGCCAAAGGCCACCGATTGGCCATAGCCATGGGCCTCGCACCAGGCGTCCGCCACCACGCGCCCGCACGACGAGCCATTGGTCAGGCAGTCCGCGATGCCATAGCCTTCGAGATCGCTGATGATGAAGGAATTCTGTTCGGCCGCCTGAACCTTTGAGCGACCGGCGACCGCCACCAGCATGAGGCCCGCCAGCAAAGGCACGATGATCCGGGGGAGAACGCGATGTTCGAACTCGATAAAGTTCATCTTGAGGCTCGATTGGAATTGGTCCGGTAGCCCAGCCATATTCATCCGCAACGGTTTCCAAAGAATTAATCGCCCGCCATGCGCGCACTTGACGCAGAGGCCCGCTTGCCATCATGGTCGCGTTCATGACGACCTGCGCCTGCATCTGCCGGAGCATTATTATCCGCTAGCCCGCCCGCTGGCTGGATCCGTCATGTCCTCACGCGATTGGATGGTCCGGCCGGCAGGCCAGAGGACCAACTTGTCCGGGGACCATTCATGCCAAAGCCGCACCTGAGGCTCTACAACACACTGACGCGCGCAAAGGCGGATTTCACGCCGCTCGATCCCGCCAGCGTGCGCATGTATGTCTGCGGTCCTACCGTCTACGACTACGCCCATATCGGCAATGCGCGCCCGGTCATCGTCTTCGATGTGCTGTTTCGCCTGCTGCGCCACCTCTACGGCGAAAATCGCGTGACCTACGTCCGCAACATCACGGACGTAGACGACAAGATCAACGCGCGCGCCGCTGAACGCGGAATTTCGATCCGCGACCTCACCGAGGAGACGAATAGGATTTTTCAGGCGGATGTGAAGGCGCTCGGTTGCCTCGAGCCGACCGTGCAGCCTCGTGCGACCGAACATATTGCGGAAATGATAACGATCATCGAGCGCCTGATCGCCGGCGGCTATGCCTATGCGGCTGACGGACACGCGCTGTTTTCCGTGTCGGCGATGCCCGATTACGGCGCCCTCTCGCGCCGCCCGCTCGACGAGATGATCGCCGGCGCAAGAGTCGACGTCGCCCCGTACAAGAAGGGCGACATGGATTTCGTGCTGTGGAAGCCATCGAGCGCCGACGAGCCCGGCTGGGACAGCCCATGGGGCAGGGGGCGGCCCGGATGGCACCTCGAATGCTCCGCGATGAGCTGGAAGCATCTGGGCGAAACCTTCGACATTCACGGCGGCGGCATCGACCTCGTCTTCCCCCATCACGAAAACGAAATCGCCCAGTCGCGCTGCTGCTTTGGCGCGCCCGTCATGGCCAATGTCTGGATGCACAACGGCTTCCTGCAGGTCGAGGGCGAGAAAATGTCGAAAAGCGCGGGCAATTTCGTGACGATTCACGAATTGCTGCACACGGAAAAATTCGGCGCCCGCACATGGCCGGGCGAGGTGCTGCGACTCGCAATGCTGCGAACGCATTATCGGCAGCCGATAGATTTTTCGGTGCGGGCGCTGGAAGACGCGGAAAAAACGCTGATCGAATGGGGGCGGGCGACCAGCGGCGTCGAGCCGGCGACCCCGACCGCCGAGTTCGTCTCAGCCTTGAGCGACGACCTCAATTTCTCGAAGGCGGAAGCCCATCTGCACGTCCTGCGCAAGTCGTATCCCGCTTCGCTTGCCGCCAATGTCCGCCTGCTTGGCCTGTCTTTGCCGGACGTTCGCACAAACGATGCGACGCGCGGCCATGGCGATGTTTCGAGCGAGCGCGTTCAGCCTCTCGTCGACGCCCGGCTTGCCGCCCGGTCGGCAAAGAATTGGGCGGAATCGGACCGTTTGCGCGACGAACTCGTCGCCATGGGCGTTATCCTCAAGGACAACAAGGACGGCACGACGACATGGGAGGTGAGGCGGTGACGCATCCTTGCCCCGGCGCGGGCCATGTCCGTTGCGCTTGGCGCGCCGTTCTCCTTTTGCAGGGCTGAAGGAATTAGTCGCATGGCCATTTCGCTTCGCCCCTTCCTGCCCGCCGATGCGGCGACGCTTGCGCGCTTGTTTCGCGCGAGCATCGAAATTCTGGCCGAGGACGAATATACCGAAAACCAGCGCGCGGCCTGGGCTGCGGCCTCGGATGATCTTGCAGGCTTCACGCAGCGTCTTACCGGCGCGCTCACCCTGATCGCCTTGCGCGACAAAGAGATTGCGGGCTTTGCCTCCTTCGCCAACGGCGCGCTCGATCTGCTCTACGTCGCCCCGGAGCATGCGCGAGCGGGCGTGGCGACCGCGCTTGCCGATGCAATCGAAAAACTTGCCGCTGCGCGCGGCCTGAAAGAAATCGAAACCGACGCCTCCGATGTCGCGCATGATTTCTTCAAGGGGCGCGGATACCTGAGCGTCCAGCGAAACACGGTTTCGCTCAACGGCGAATGGTTCGCCAACACCACGATGAAGAAGCAATTGGCGCCCGCCGCGCCGCAAGGAAAGCCGCACTGATGGCCCGCGAAAAACTGACCCTGTTCGATACGACCTTGCGCGACGGCGCGCAGACCACCGGCGTCGATTTCTCGATCGAGGACAAGCGCTCCATTGCAAAAATGCTCGACGATCTCGGCGTCGATTATATCGAGGGCGGCTATCCCGGCGCCAATCCGCTCGATACGGAGTTTTTTGGAAAACGCCCCAGGGTGAAGGCGAAATTCGCAGCCTTCGGCATGACCAAACGGGCAGGGCGCTCCGCCGCCAACGACCCCGGCGTCGCGGGCCTTGTGGCGGCGGACGCCGATTCGATCGTCTATGTCGCCAAGGCCTGGGACTATCAGGTGCGCGTCGCGCTCGAATGCTCGCTTGAGGACAATCTCGAGGGCATCACGGATTCTGTCGCCTACGCTATCGAAAAGGGTCGCGAGGCGCTCGTCGATTGCGAGCATTTCTTTGATGGCTACAAGGCCAATCCGGAATATGCGCTGGCCTGCGCGAAAGCGGCGTACGAAACCGGCGCGCGCTGGGTGATCCTGTGCGACACCAATGGAGGCACGCTGCCGCACGAGGTCGACAAAATCGTACGCAAGGTCATCGAGCATATTCCCGGCGATCACGTCGGCATTCACGCGCATAACGATACGGAAAACGCCGTCGCCAATTCGCTTGCCGCCGTGCGCGCCGGAGCGCGCCAGAGTCAGGGCACGCTCAACGGCCTTGGCGAGCGTTGCGGCAACGCCAATCTGACATCCATCATCCCGACCTTGCTGTTGAAGCCGGAGTTCGCGGAAAGATTCGAGATCGGCGTCACCGCCGAAAAACTGGGCTCCCTGACCAAGGCGAGCCACGCCTTCGACGAACTCTTGAATCGCGCGCCCAACCGCCACGCGCCCTATGTCGGCGCGAGCGCTTTCGCCACCAAGGCCGGCATCCATGCTTCCGCCGTGCTGAAAGACCCGCACACCTACGAGCATGTCGCGCCCGAAACGGTCGGCAACAAGCGCAAGGTGCTGGTGTCCGACCAGGCCGGCAAGTCGAACATTCTGTCCGAGCTGGAGCGTCTCGGCGTGACGCTCGACAAGAACGACCCGCGTCTTCTGCGCCTGCTCGACGAAGTCAAGGACAAGGAGGCGCAGGGCTATGCCTACGAGGGCGCCGACGCTTCCTTTCTGCTGCTCGCCAAGCGCGTGCTCGGGCAATTGCCCGATTATTTCGATGTCGAGCGCTACAGCGTGAACGTCGAGCGCCGCTTCAACGCCAGGGGCGATCTGGTGACGGCCTCCGAGGCCATCGTGAAAGTGTTCGTCGACGGCGAATTGCTGATTTCGGCTGCCGAAGGCAATGGCCCCGTCAATGCGCTCGACGTTGCTTTGCGCAAGGATCTCGGCCGCTTCCAGAAATATATCGAGGACGTGGAACTGGTCGATTATCGCGTGCGTGTTTTTCAGGGCGGCACGGATGCGGTCACGCGCGTTCTCATCGAATGCGCCGACAAGGACGGCGAGCGCTGGTCGACGGTCGGCGTTTCCGCAAACGTCATCGACGCCTCGTTTCAGGCGCTTGTGGATTCCATCAATTACAAGCTGATGGCGTCTGGCGCGGTTTGAGCGCGCCCGTCCCGCCAGTCGCGGCCGATCCTACAATCGCGGGTCTACCGTCTCGATGCGCCCGCCGCTCTTGTCGCGCAGCGCCAGCGCGCTTTCGATCATCGGAAGAATGTCGGCCGTGCGCTCGGCCACGAGATAGCGCAATTCAAATTCCTGACGGATGAACCCGCTCGAACGCATATGCGCAAACAGCGACAGCAGCGGCCGCCAGAACCCGCCGACATCGGCGATGACCACGGGCTTGGTGTGGCGGCCAAGCTGCACCCAGGTCAATTGCTCGACCAGTTCCTCCAGCGTGCCGACGCCGCCGGGCAGGGCTACGAAAGCATCCGAGCGCTCGAACATGATGCGTTTGCGCGTGTGCATGTCGGGCACGACGACAAGCTCCTGGGCCGCATGCAGCATGGCCTCGCGCTTCCTGAGAAATTCCGGGATAATGCCGGTCACGCGGCCGCCGGCCTCCAGCGTGGCGCGCGCCACCTTGCCCATCAGGCCATTGTCGCCGCCGCCATAGACCAGACCATGGCCGGCGGCCCCGATGCGCTTGCCGAGTTCCTCGGCGGTGGCGGCAAAATGAGGTTCCGCGCCGTTGGCCGAGCCGCAATAGACGCAAATATTCAGCAAAACGCGCTCCATCGCCGCAATGGCCGGGACAGGACGCCGCAACGGCGCGAATCCTGTCAGGCCATTTTAGCGAAAGCCGGCTGAAATTAGCGAATGCGCGTCCAGGTTTCGCCGTCGCAGACCGCGCCGCCGAGCACGCATCCGTTGAGCGTCACCGAACGCGGGCCGGTCAGTTGGATCTTGCCGTTGTAGACATGGCCGTCTTCAAGGTTTTTCACGCGTCCCTCCCATGTATTGGGGCCGCTCTTCGTCGCGCCGGAAAAGATCAGCGCGCCGACATATTTCCTGTCGGCGGGATTGGCGACGCTTTTTACCTTGATGCAGAGGCCCGCGCCACAGCGGAAGAAGGAAAAGGTTGTGCCGTCTTGCGGGCGCCGCCACACGCCGTAGGGTTCGGCGGCAAAGGCGGGCATTGCGGTCGAAATCAGCGCCAGCGCAGTAAAAGTCGCTTTCAGCATCTATGAACCTCGCCAAAATTCTGGCCGGGCGCCTGTGTCGCCGGAGAGCGCCTTGTCTTCCAGCCGGAGCCGCCAGTCAATTCCTCTTGTGGATGAGATATGCGGGTGGGACATGCGGATGGGGCTTGCGGATGGGGCTTGCGCGCCTTGCTCCCCGGCCCGGTGTTCTTTGCCCCCTTGACCCCTTATATCTGGCCTCCTTCCCATCGGCTTGCCACGAGAGACCGTTTGCGCTCCTATTCCAATCCGCAGAAGTCGGCGCCCGAAGAACCTCGTTCCAACGCCACGCTGGCGTCTACGGGGCGCAGGCTCTGGCCCTATATCTGGCCGCGCGAGCGCCTCGACCTGCGCCTGCGGATATTTCTGGCTTTCGCGGCCCTGGTGGTCGCCAAGCTGGTGACGATCGCCGTCCCCTATTCCTTCAAATGGGCGACGGATGCGCTGACATCGGACGGCGGACGGACGGACGGCCTGCCGGCGCTGCTTGCCGGCCCCGTTGCGCTGACCTTGCTCTACGGTTTCTTGCGCATAGCCATGGCGGGTTTCACGCAGGCGCGCGACGCCCTGTTTGCGGCGGTCGCCATGAACGCCGTGCGCCGGCTCGCCAACGACGTTTTCATCCATATGCACGATCTGTCGCTGCGCTATCATCTCGAGCGCAAGACCGGCGCGCTGACGCGCGTTCTGGAGCGCGGGCGCAACGCCATCGAGACGATGGTGCGCATGATCGTGCTGACCGGCCTGCCGACGCTGCTGGAATTCGTGCTGATCCTGGCTGTCTTTCTCATCCAGTACGATTGGCGCTATGCGCTGACGACCATCGCGATGATCGTCGCCTACATGGCCTTCACGACGATTGCCACCAATTGGCGCATCGCGATCCGCCGCTCGATGAACGACAGCGACAACGACGCCAACACCAAGGCGATCGATTCCCTGCTCAATTACGAGACGGTCAAATATTTCAACGCCGAGGCGCGCGAGGCCGAACGCTACGACCAGTCCATGGCGCGCTACGAGAAGAACAGCGTGGCGAGCTACACCTCGCTTGCCCTGCTCAACGCCGGGCAGGCGCTCATTTTCACGATCGGCCTGACGGCGGTCATGATCATGTGCCTGTCGGGCATACGCGAGGGCCGCAACACCATCGGCGATTTCGTGCTCATCAACGCCATGATGATCCAGCTTTATCAGCCGCTGAATTTCATGGGCATGTTCTATCGCGAGGTGCGCCAGGCGGTCATCGACATCGAGGCCATGTTCGACATTCTCGGCCGCAAGGCCGAAATCGTCGACAAGCCCGGCGCAAAGCCGCTGGAGGTGACGGCTGGAGTCGTGCGCTTCGAGAACGTGCATTTCAGCTACGATCCGCGGCGCGAAATTCTCAAAGGCGTGGATTTCGAGGTGCCCGCCGGCAAGACGGTGGCCATCGTCGGCCCCTCGGGCGCGGGAAAATCGACGCTCTCGCGCCTGATCTTCCGTTTCTACGAGCCGCAAGGCGGCCGCATCGTGATCGACGGACAGAACATTGCCGACGTGACGCAGGCTTCGCTGCGCCGCGCCATCGGCATCGTTCCGCAGGACACAGTGCTGTTCAACGATTCCCTCGGCTATAACATCCGTTACGGCCGCTGGGATGCGAGCCTCGACGAAATCCGCGATGCGGCTGCGCTCGCCCAGATCGACCGTTTCATCGGCCTCGTGCCCGGCGGCTACGACGCCCAGGTCGGCGAGCGCGGCCTGAAACTTTCCGGCGGCGAGAAGCAGCGCGCAGCGCTCGCCCGCACGATATTGAAAGCGCCCCCGATTCTCGTGCTCGACGAGGCGACCTCGGCGCTCGATTCCTTCACCGAGCGCGAGATCCAGGGCGCGCTGGAGCGGGTTTCGCGCGGGCGCACCTCTCTGGTCATCGCCCACAGACTGTCCACCGTGGTCAACGCCGACGAGATCATCGTGCTTGACCAGGGCGCCATCGTCGAACGCGGCCGGCACGAGGAGCTTCTGGCGCACGACGGGGTTTACGCCGGCATGTGGAACCGCCAGCGCGAAGTCCGCGACGCCGAAGACCGGCTGCGCAAGGCGGCGGCGGAGGAGGGTGAAACCGTGCGGATCAATATCGGGGAGTGAGCGCGCAGCCGCAGCCGGTGGAAGAATTCGGTTTTTTCCGATATTGAACGGCTGGTTTTGCTTTCCATCGTCCTTCGAGGCGGCGTCTCGAAGGACGGGGCGGCGCAAGCGCTCAGGGTTGTCCATGTCTCTTTACGAATCCGTCCGCCGCCAGATCGTGCCGATCCATCCGGAAGGCTATGTCTTCATTTCGGCTTTCGCCATCGGCGCGCTGGTCCTGCACTGGATCTGGTCGCCGCTCGGCTGGATCGGCGCAATCCTGACCCTGTGGTGCGCCTATTTTTTCCGTGATCCCGTGCGGGTCACGCCGGATCGGGACGGGCTCGTGGTGGCGCCGGCGGACGGTTATGTCTGCTCCATCGGAAATTTTGCGCCGCCGCCGGAATTGGGTCTCGGCTCCGAGCCCATGCACCGTATTTCCATCTTCATGTCGGTCTTCGACTGCCATGTGAACCGCGCGCCCGTCGCCGGCAGGATCGAGCGCATCGCCTACAAGCCGGGCCTGTTCGTCAACGCCGATCTCGACAAGGCCAGCGAGGACAACGAACGCAACGGCGTGGTAATCGAAACCGCGCGCGGAAATTTCGGCGTGGTCCAGATCGCCGGCCTGATCGCGCGCCGCATCGTGTGCTTTTCCAAGGAAGGCGAGACGCTCGGCGTCGGCCAGCGCTTCGGCCTCATCCGCTTCGGCTCGCGCGTCGACGTCTACATGCCTGCCGGCGCCACGCCGCTCCTTTCGCTCGGCGCCAAAACCATCGCCGGCGAGACGCCGATCGCCGATTTCGCCACAGTGCAGAACACCGTATTCCGCACGGCCTGAGGGACGAAAGATATGGGGGCGTAAATTGGCCCGCAGCCGGCGATCCGGCTGCGGGCCGCGCATTTGGGTCCGGTTTTATTTCGGCGCGAAAAAATGCTCGCCGACCGACAGAACCTCGCCATTGGCGATGTCGGTCGCCTGAATCGCTATCGGCGTGCTGGCGGCCTTCGGGCCATCGCCCGGCGCAGTCACACTCACGCGCAGATCGTAGACGCTGTCTGGCGGCGCTACGACTATGAGTCGCCCCTCCTTGTCCGCGCTCAGGCCGATCGCCGAAATCTTCAACTTGCCCATCCCTTGCGCGGAAAGCGCGAAGGTGCGGGCAATCCCGCCCCAGTTGGACAGATGCACGGTCATGTCGTTGCGGATATTGCCGTCCGAGAGAACGACGTAGAGCGGATTGCGGTTGTGTTGGGCCGAGATCAGCGCGGTTGCGCGATTGAGCAGCGAATAGAGCATGACGGAGCCCACGATCGCGATCAGCGCCGCATAGAGCACGGTGCGCGGCCTTACCGGCCGGTAGATCGGCGGCTTGCCCTCCTTGCGGCGCAGCATGTTGATGTCGGTGTCATAGGCGATGAGCCGCGGCTGGCGGCCGATTTCCTTCATGACGATGTCGCAGGCGTCGATGCACAGGCCGCATTGAATGCAGCCCAGTTGCGGCCCCTGGCGAATGTCTATCCCCGTCGGACAGACGGCGACGCATTGCCGGCAATCCACGCAATCGCCGGCGAGCCTGCCCTCGTGATGGGCGGCTTGCGCCTTCTTCACCGACATGCGCGGCTCGCCGCGCTCGATCTCGTAGGAGACGTTGAGCGCCCATTCGTCGGTCAGCGCCGCCTGAATGCGCGGCCAGGGGCACATGTAGAGGCAGACCTGCTCGCGCATATGGCCGGCGAAAATATAGGTCGTCGCGGTCAATATGCCGATCCACAGATAGGCCGCGAAGTGCGCCTGAAAGGTCAGAAGATCCTTCACCAGCGTCGGCGCGTCGTTGAAATAGAGAACCCAGGCGCCGCCCGTCCACCAGGCAATCATCAGCCATATGAAATGCTTGAGCGCCACCTCGCGCACATGGTGCAGGGTCCAGCCTTTCTTGTCCTTGAGAATACGGTCGCGCCGGTCGCCTTCCACCCAGCGTTCGACGGCGTAGAACAGATCGGTCCATATGGTCTGCGGGCACAGATAGCCGCACCACACGCGGCCCGCGAGCGCGTTCATCAGAAACAGCGTGAAGGCGGCCAGCACCAGCAGGCCCGTGAAATAATAGACCTCCTGCGGCCATAGCTGGATGAAGAAGAAATAGAAACGCCGGTGCGGCATGTCGACCAGCACCGCCTGGTTGGGCAGGCCCGGCCCGCGATCCCAGCGCACGAAGGGCAGGAGGTAATAGACCGCCAGACAACAGACGAGCAGGCCCCATTTGATGCGCCTGAACGTGCCGTGCGTGGCCTGCGGATAAACCTTGCGGCGGGCGGCGTAGAGCGGGCCGGTGATATTGGTGGAATCTTCGCTCATGCGTGCGGTCCTGACATATGCTTATATTTGTATATGATATGTCCGATAAATGCCGCTTTGATCTGACGCAAGATCTCGTCCAAATCGGAATTTCGTCGAAGATTTTCCCTGCGCCGCGCAAGCCCCGCCGGTCTCGCGTTCAACCTTTCCGCCGCCGCGAGTTGTCGCTCAGCAGGCGTCGTTCGCGAAAATGCCGGCGCGCTCTTCTGCGGTCGATTGCAGGAAGGGATGGCGGCCATAGGCGGTGGCGCGCAACGTGTCGATATCGGCGATCGTGCAGACGATTTTTCGCGCGAGCATCGGGTAGGCGCGCGGTTCGCTGATCGGCCGATGCCCGTTGACGCGGCGATACATGACGACATGTTCGGCGCGCACCGTCGCCAGCACATAGGCCGCGCCGAAATATTCGGCGGCCATGGCGATCATTCGCAACGTCAGAAAGGGCAGGTCGGGCCCCATGCGCGCAAATTCCGGCTCGATAACGAAGCGCGTGGGATCGACGATGAGCTTGCCGGCTCCCAGATAGGGCTCCAGTACGTCGCCGAATGTATCCATTGCCGGAATACGTGCGCGGGACGAATTGTTTGTATGAAAACGTACGGTGCTGGCCAGGCGGTCGCCGAAATACATGCCCATGATTACGGCATTGTCGACATCGTCCCAGGGATCTTGAAAGCGCTCGCGTTCATTGGGGCCGATGCCGCCGTCGAGCAGGTAGCCGCGATAGCGCAATCCGAAGATTGCTTCGCGATCCTGTTCCGTGCGGGCAACCCGATAAGTCACGGTTTTCAGGACTTCCGCGACCTTTTCGTTGAACGTTGGCACGCGCTGGTGCGCGTTCATGATGTCTGCCCCATCTGTCGACCGTCTAGTTTAGGAAACGTTATCAGCCGCGTAGGCGAAGTAAAGAAGGTTATTGCGGTTGCTTTGTCGCAGTCCGCGTCGAATGGGCGGGGTGTTCCGGGCCGCTGGCGCGCACGTGATGGAGAAGTTTCAGACAACACGCAGAAAATAAAAGAAAATATAATGAGTGTCGCGGGTGGTGTTTTGAAACGTGGTACAGGATCGCAGCGTCGCGCCCATTATTGCGTCCAAATAATGTGGCCCTGTTACTGCAAACACACACGCCGGTAACCGCCCGTAAACCGCGGTCGCACTAATATTTAAGACGGAGGGACGGCAATGAGCGCGGTCGCAAAACGAGTTGGAGATTTGGCGAAGTCGGCGCCGGAGACGGCGGCGGATCGCAGCGCGACTGTGGACCGCAATGCGACATTGACGCTTGCCATTGCGCGCCGCCAGAGGCTTCAGGCGATGTTCGACGACGCCTCTTTTGTCGACATGGCCCTGCGTCAGGGGCGTTATTTGCGTTTATGCGCCGCGATCGCCTGGGCGAGCGAGCGCGAGGAGCGCGCGCGCGCCGCCATGCTGACCGACGGCATGGTCGAGGGGCTCCGTCGCGTTTCGAGAGGCGCCCGCGTCGCCTGAAAGCTGCGCGGGGCCTGTGAAAACAGCCGTCTTTCGATCTGCGGAAAATATCGGGCGCGTTGACGCATCGAACGCTGCATGCAAGACAAACGAATGCTTGCAAATGCCGATTCCGCCTTGTCTCGGGCGTCGGCTGCAAAGCCCCCGGCGACCGAGTCCCTATGCGAAAACCCTCGAAATCTTTCACGGTCGAAGTCAAACGGCGTCCCAATTCCCTGGTCAGGAAACCGCCCGCTGCGGTTGCGCCGCTTGCTGCGCCCGAAAAACAGGCGGCCGACCGCCTGTTTGCCGCGCCGCCGGACGCCCCTGCCGAGGCTGCGGAAACGCAAAGGCGCATTCTGCCGTGTCTGGTGACCGAGGCCGCGCTCGACGCCTCCAGAGCCGTGGAGCCGGAGCCGGAGCCGCGCCGTCGCGGACGCCCGCCCAAACGGGAGGACTTTGAACAAGCAGCGCACAAACAGGACGCCGCTGGAGCAAGAGAACGCGTGAGGAAAATCGGCGTTCCCGATCGGAAAGGCGCCCAGCCCGAGGCGCAGGAGCAGCGTCCGCCGGAACTGGCCGCATCCGGCTTAGCCGCCTCGCATGCGAAAATAGCGCCGGTCGCAGCCGTTGACGCAAGGCCGCCGCGCGCGCGCGCGGCGCGGCGCGCAACGGCAAGCGATCTGCCGCGCGGAGAGCGCTGGAAGCGCCGTCTCCCCAAAGTTGTGCGCTGACCCCGTCGCGCGGTTGATCCGCGCGTCCGCGCAGGCCATGATTCGCCCGTGACGCTGCAAGAGCGTCGCGGATGAGGGGAGAAATGGCATGAATGGCGGCGCGCTTGGACGATTTCGCGTCATTGACCTCACGCGCGTGCGCTCCGGGCCGACCGCCGTGCGGCAGCTTGCCGATTTCGGCGCCGACGTAATCAAGGTCGAGCCGCCCGACCCGAGCCCGATCGATGGCCCCAGGCATGGCTCCGATTTCCAGAACCTGCATCGCAACAAGCGGTGCATATCGCTCGACCTCAAGAATCCCGGCGGCCTCGCGGTCTTTCGCCGTCTGGTGGAAACCGCCGATGTCGTCGTCGAGAATTTCCGTCCCGACGTGAAGGAGCGTCTGGGCGTCGATTACGAAAGCCTGCGCGCGATCAATCCGCGCATCGTCTACGCCAGCATTTCCGGCTACGGCCAGGAGGGGCCCTATCGCATGCGGCCGGGTTTCGACCAGATCGCGCAGGGCATGGGCGGCCTGATGTCGATCACCGGCCTGCCGGGGCAGGGGCCGGTGCGCGCCGGCATTGCTGTCGCCGACATGGCGGCTGGCCTCTATTGCGCACTGGGCGTGATGACGGCGCTGCTGGAGCGCGAAGTCTCCGGCCAGGGCCAATGGGTCAAGACGTCTTTGTTGCAGGCGCAGATCGCGCTTCTGGATTTTCAGGCCGCGCGCTTTCTGATGGACGGCGTGGCCGCGCAGCAATCGGGCAACGATCACCCCACCGTCTATCCCATGGGCGTGTTTCCGGCTTCCGACGGCCTCATCAATATCGCCGCCGCAGGCGAGGACATGTGGCGCAAGCTCTGCGCGCAACTGGGGCTCCAGCGCATCGTCGACGATGCGCGCTTTGCCGACGGTTCGCGTCGCTCGCACAATCGCGCGGCGCTCTACGAGATCATCGCCGAGACGACGGGCGCGAAACCCGCGCGCGAATGGATCGAGGAACTGAACGCAGTCGGCGTGCCCTGCGGCCCGATCTATACGATCGACCAGGTTTTCTCGGACCCGCAGGTGCGCGCGACAGGCATTGCCCAAAGCGTGACCCATCCCGTGCTCGGCGAAACCCGCCTCGTCGGCCAGCCCGTCGAACTCGGCCGCACGCCCGCAAGGATCGAAACGCCGACGCATGAACTCGGCGCCGATACAAGCGACGTCTTGCGCGAGATCGGTTACGATGCGCAGGAAATTGCAGGTTTGCGCGCAGCCGGCGCCTTGTAGGGGCGCAAGGCCGGAACCGGACAGGACAAGTCCGGTCTGTCGCACCTGACCTGCCGGTCTGCGTGTAGCTGCGCATGTGAGCGCAACGTGTGAGCGCAACGTGAAAAAATTTGACGATCTCCTGGTCTTTGTCACGGTGGTCGACCGCCAGAGCTTTGTTGGCGCTGCGCGCCAGCTCGGTCTGCCGCCGGGCACGGTCAGCCGCAAGGTTCAGGAGCTGGAAACGCGGCTGGGTATTACGCTGCTCAACCGCACCACGCGCCGCCTGTCGGTGACCGAGGTCGGACGCGAGGTCTATGAATCGGCCTCGCGCGGCTTCGCTGCGATCGAGGAAGCCGAATCGCGCGCCATCGGCCATCATGACAATCCGGCCGGCGTCCTGCGCGTCGTGGTGCCCTATACGATGCTCTATACGGCGCTGCTGCCGCATATCCCCGAATTCCGCGAAAAATATCCCGAGGTGCGCGTCGAATTCGTCGTGACCAATCAGTCGATCGACCTTCTCGAGAACAATTGCGATCTGGCGATTCGCGCAGGCGCGCTACCCGATTCGAGCTATGTAAAACGAACCCTGTTTTTCTCGGAATACCGGCTGGTCGCCGCCCCCGCGGCGCTCGATCGGATCGGGCGACCGCAGCGGCCGGCCGATCTCCTGTCCGTTCCCATGGCGGGCTTGCTGTCCATGAGCAATGTCTCCAGCCCCTCGCCGATTCCGCCGGTCTGGTCGTTCGAGCGCAGCGGGCGGCGCGAGGAATTGTCGTTCCGCTTCGCGCTTGCCGCCACCGATCCGATCGTGCCGCTGGATTTCGCGCTGCGCGGGCAGGGCGTTTCGCTCCTGCTCGACACGGTCGCGCGCCCCTCGATTGCAACCGGCTTTCTCGAAGTGGTGCTGGAGGACTGGCGCATCGCCGACCAACTGGAAGTATCGTTGTTCTACCGGCGCGGCGCGACCATGGATTCCAAGGTGCGCGTGTTTATCGAATTTTTCAGCGCGCATCTGCGCGTTGCCCGCCTCAAGCGGGATAAACAGGACTGAACGAACAACGAGGGGCGGAGCCGGGCTCCACCCCTCGGTACGCTACTCTACAATAATCCGGCTGATTACGCCGCGACCGGCGCAAAATTGCTGTCGGTCCTTATGACGTACGCCGTCACGACATTGCCATTGCCTTCCGGGTTGCGCGCCGAGGCGAACACGACGTTCCCGGAGCCCTCGGGCTGACGGTAAGAGGCGGTGACATACGAGCCATTGCCTTCAGGCCGCGAGGCCGAGGCGGTGACAAAGCTGCCATTGCCCTCGGCGGCGTTGGCGGTGACAAAGCTTTCGTTGCCCTCGGGGGCGTTGGCGGTGGCGATCGCGGCGCCGCCGAAAATCAGCGCGGTGGCGAACAGGGCGATCTTAATGTTTTTCATAATCTTTCTCCTTCCGCTGCGGCTTCTCGCCGGGAGCGCCTTCAGCGTTAAGGGAGATATAATCCGTGGATTCGGCGACATAATCACCCAAAATCGCAACACATTATTTCGTTTTTATGCATAATGATTTGAAACTTTTTGCACTGCCAAAATCAGCGCGAAACGAGAGCGCAGCGGGAAAAGAGCGCCCCGAAATCTCGCGGCGACTAGCCGGCCTGCCCGCCGCGTGACATTCTTGGGGCGCGCCTTGCCTCAGGCGGCCGGAGGATCATGTGGCCAATATTGCAAGCAACCAGTCCGCAGAACTGTCCGACCACGCCATTCGCTTGATCGGGGTCAACAAATGGTATGGCGCGTTTCACGTTCTTCGCAACATCGACCTCGATGTCGCGCGCGGCGAGCGGATCGTGATTTGCGGCCCCTCGGGTTCCGGCAAATCGACCATGATCCGCTGCATCAATCGTCTGGAGGAGCACCAGAAGGGGCAGATATTCGTCGACAATGTGGAGCTGACCAGCGATCTCAAGCGCATTGACGAGGTCAGGCGCGAAGTCGGCATGGTGTTCCAGCATTTCAACCTGTTTCCCCACCTCACCATTCTGGAAAACTGCACGCTCGCGCCGATCTGGGTGCGCAAGATGCGCAAGGCGGAGGCGGAAGCCATTGCGATGAAATATCTCGAGCGGGTGCGCATTCCCGAGCAGGCCAACAAATATCCCGGTCAATTGTCCGGCGGCCAGCAGCAGCGCGTGGCGATCGCGCGTTCGCTCTGCATGAATCCGAAAATCATGCTGTTCGACGAGCCAACTTCGGCTCTCGACCCGGAAATGGTCAAGGAAGTGCTCGACACCATGGTCTCGCTCGCCGAGGAGGGCATGACCATGCTGTGCGTCACCCATGAAATGGGATTTGCGCGTCAGGTCGCCGATCGCGTGATCTTCATGGATCAGGGCGAGATCGTCGAAATGAACGCGCCCGACGAATTTTTCGCGCACCCGCAACACGAGCGCACCAAATTGTTCCTCAGCCAGATTCTTCACTGACCCTGCGCCCGCTCGCGAGGCGCGCGAGGCTTGCATCAAATATCCGGCCGCGTCTTTTGCATCGATGGGCGCTTGGCGAATTTCGCGTACCATTTGGCCAGGGCCGGCGCCTCTGCGCGCCAGTCGAAATGGTCAGCGAGACGGAGGTCCAGATAGCCGAGCGCGCAGGCGGCGGTTATCGAACCGAGATCGACTGCGCCGAGATCGCCGAGGCGCCCCTCCAGTGCGCCGAGCGCGCCGCGTATCTTGGTCATCTGACGGTCGAGATAGCCGGAGTAGACATATTCCTTCGGCCGGCGCAGCGTTTCGATGATGTAGGCGACGGCGGCCTCCATCATGCCGTCGGCCAGGCCGTGAACCTGCATCACGCGCCAACGCTCCTTGGAGGCGTCGGGAATAAGTTTTGGCGCGCCATTGCGCCGGTCGAGATAATCGCAGCAGGCGAAGGAGCCCGTAAAAACGCCCTCGCGCGTAACAAGCGCGGGAACCTTGCCGAGAGGATTGTCCTTGGCGATATCGCTATTGTCCGCCCAGACGTCGGTCGGGCGGAGTTCTATCCGGTCGGCCTGGCCGACCTCATCGGCGAAAACGAGCACCTTGCGCACGAAGGGCGAGGTTTTCGCGTATCGCAGTTTCATCATGGACGACGCTCCTGCCCGTCATGAAACATGCGCCAAAAAATCGTTCAATATTTACATGCCGATATAGTGAAGCGCGATGTCCCGCCCGTGCGGCGCGCGTCTGTGCTCGAAAAGGTAAACGCCCTGCCATGTCCCCAGCGCCATGCAGCCGTCGGCGACAGGAATCGACAGGGACGTCTGTGTCAGCGCCGCCTTGATATGGGCGGGCATGTCGTCTGGCCCCTCGCTGGCGTGTTCGTAATTTTCCAGTTCCGGCGCAAGGCGGGCAAAAAACCGGGCGAGATCCCGCAGCACGCTGGGGTCGGCGTTCTCCTGAATGACGAGCGAGGCCGACGTATGCCGGCAGAACGCGACGAGCAGCCCGCTCTGTGCGTCAATGCCTGCAAGCCAGCCGGCGATTTCGGCGGAAATGTCGACAAGACCCTGGCCGCGCGTGGCGATGCGCAGATTATGGCTGGCCTGGCGAAGGGGCATGGAGGGCCTCGGGTTTGGGACGATGCGCGAATCCCGCATTATAGCCGGAGTGAAAGAGATCGGACGGCGCGGGGCCGCAAGCGCGCCCGTTGCAAGCGCGCCCGTTGCAAGCGCGCCCGTTGCAAGCGCGCCCGTTGCAAGCGCACCGTTGCGAGCAGGTGGAAGCATGACGAAATCGGACAACCAACGCCCTTCGAGCGCAGCGCAGCTTGCCTCGCCCTCCTATCGTCTTCCCGCGCTCGATCAGGATTTTCTGCTGAGCACGCGCCAGCGCGGCCTGCGGTTCCAGCTCGAATATGAAAAAGCCGACGAAATCCTGTCCGACTGGAAGGTTAATTCCACTCTCGTCTGCTTCGGCTCCGCGCGTGTGCGCGAAGACGGGCCGCCGCGCCACGCCGCCTGGTATGCCGGCGCCCGCGAATTCGGACGCATCGCCTCCCTCGAAGGCGGCGCCATCCGCGCGAGCGCCGGTTGCGGATGCGAAAACGTTATTGCGACCGGCGGCGGTCCGGGCCTGATGGAGGCGGCCAATCGCGGCGCCCACGACGTCGGCGCGCCCAGCATAGGATTCAACATCACATTGCCGCACGAACAGGCGCCCAATCCCTGGACGACGCCGGACCTTACATTCCGCTTTCATTATTTCGCGATGCGCAAGATGCATCTGGCCATGCGCGCCAATGCGCTTGTGGCTTTTCCCGGCGGCTTTGGAACGCTCGACGAATTGTTCGAGGTCGTCACGCTCCGCCAGACCGGCAAGGGGCGCGATATACCGATCATCCTGTACGACGAGGAATATTGGCGCGATGTCGTCAATTTCGAGCGCATGTTGCGCGATGGCGTGATCGGCCCGCAGGACATGCGCGTCATCGACTTCGCAAATTCGGCGCAGGAGACCTGGAACAAGATCGCCGCTGCGGACAAAAGCACTTCCTGGCAGGACTGAAAACGATCAGTGCGAAAAGCAGGGCGCGCGAGCAACGCAAGCGCAAGCAACGGCAACCAGGCGCGAGCAGCGGCAACGCAAGCCGCGTTTCGTTTTGATTTCACTCAATTCGTCACTGTCGCCATGTTTGTATCGTAATGTTTGTATCGTAAACGCCATTTACCTCACGGCATGAGCCAGCGATAGCGCCATAGGCTGGAACCCGAAGGAACAGAAAGTGAAAATTTCACGCGAATGGGCCACGCCTCTGACTGTCGGAATATTCGCCATCATGGCGGTGACAGGCGTCTTGATGTTCTTTCATCGCGACATCGGCTTCAACAAGCTCGCCCATGAATGGCTGGGTTGGGCCATGATCGCCGGCGTGTTCGCGCATGTCGTGGCCAATTGGTTCGCCTTCAAGCGCTATTTTCTCTCCAGCAATCTCGCGCGAGGCCTGATGGGGGCCTGCACTGTCGTTCTGGCGCTCACCTTCATCACGCCGCCCGGCGCCAAGCGGCAGGCTTCTCCGCCCGTCATGGCCATGCGCGCCGTCATAAGCGCGCCGCTCGCCTCCATTGCGCCGGTCGCCGGCAAGTCCGCGGAGACGCTGATCGACGATCTTGCCCGCGCCGGCATCGTCCTGCCCCATGCGCAGGCCAGCGTCGCCAGCATCGTCAAGGACGACCGCGCGCTTCAAGGCAAGGCGGTTCGCGCGATATTCGGGGGAGGCTGACGGGCTCAGTTTTCCTGCACGGCGATTCCCGGATTGTCTGCGCAAAGCCGCTTGAGCATGTAAGGCTTGGGCCATCGCACGACGAGGCGCCCGACCAGATCGTCGAGCCCGTCGAGCGCAAAACAATCGTAGAAGACCGGATTTTTCGCGCGGGAAATGAAATCGTGCAGGAGATGGGCGACATCGTAATCGTAAACGATATCGCCCGGCGCTATGCCGGGGCGGCGCGCGACGAGGCGCCGGTAGCCCGCCAGAATCCCGCGCCCGCCCGCCAGGCCGCGAAACGACAGAACCTGCGCCTCCTCGCCAAAGGCGCGCCCGTTCTGCATGCGCTCGTAGACGAGATCGTGGCCGGACCGGGCTAACGCCTCGATGGAGGGCGCGTCCGCGCTCGCATCGCGCGGGTCGAGCGTGTTGCGGTGGGCGAGCATCGCGGCGGGGTCGAGGCCGCGCGCGGCCAGAAGGTCGGAAAGGCGCATGGGCCATCATACGCGCTTGCACGGGGCGGCGTTGACCATAAATGCGGCGTCTCTGTTCGCCGGCTCCAAACAGGCTATTGTGGCCCCATGACGTCTCCTGGCAGCGGTTCGCCCGCTTCGTTCCATTCGATTTATTCGCACGGCTTTGCGCGTGTCTGCGTCGGCGCGCCCGAGACGCGCGTGGCCGATCCCGTTTTCAATTGCGACCGCGCGATAGAACTGGCGCGTGCAGCGCACGAAAAATCGGCCGCCCTGCTGGTCCTGCCGGAACTGGGGCTCTCGGCCTACGCCATCGACGACCTCCTGCATCAATCCCGCCTTCTGGAAGCGGTGGAGAGCGAGGCGGCGCGGCTGATCGCGGCGACCGCCGGTCTCATGCCGGTGGTGGCGGCCGGCGCGCCCCTGCGCTGGCGCGGGCGGCTCTACAATTGCGCGCTCGTCATCCATCGCGGCCGCCTGCTTGGCGTCGTTCCCAAGACCTATCTGCCTAATTACCGGGAATTTTACGAGCGCCGCCATTTCGCCTCCGGCGCTTTTGTTGCGGCCGAGGAAATCGAGGTGGCCGGCCATGCCGCCCCCTTCGGGACGGATCTGCTTTTTCGCGCGCGCGATGTCGCGGATTTCACGCTCGGCGTCGAAATCTGCGAGGACGTGTGGACGCCGGTCCCGCCCTCGACCCGCGCGGCATTGGCGGGCGCGACCGTCATCGCCAATCTCTCGGCCTCCAATGCGCTCGTCGGCAAGGCCGATTACCGCGATCTCCTGTGCAAGGCCCATTCGGCGCGCTGCCTTGTCGCCTATCTCTATTCGGCGGCGGGGCAGGGCGAATCGACGACCGATCTGGCCTGGGACGGACAGGCGACGATTTACGAGAACGGCGAGAAACTTGCGGAAGCTCCGCGTTTTGCGGGCGCGCCGCAGATTGTCGCGGCCGATGTCGATCTCGAACGCATGAACGCCGAGCGCATGCGCCAGGGCACGTTCGGCGATTGCGTCGATCTCGAAGGCGGCGATCCGTTCCGCACGATCGTCTTCGATCTCGCGCCGCCGCTCGACCGCGATATCGGCTTTGCGCGAAAAATTGCGCGTTTTCCCTATGTGCCCGACGATGATTCGCGGCTGGCCGAACTCTGCTACGAGGCCTTCAACATCCAGGCGCACGGATTGCGCCAGCGGCTCGAAGGCGCCAGAAGCCGAAAAATCGTCATCGGCGTGTCGGGCGGCCTCGATTCGACGCAGGCCCTGCTTGTCGCCTGCACGGCTTTCGATCAGCTCGGCCTGCCGCGCCAGAACATTCTCGCCTATACGCTGCCGGCTTTCGCGACTTCGGACAAAACCAGGAGCGCGGCCTGGGCGCTGATGCGCGCGCTTGGCGTGAGCGCGCAGGAAATAGACATGACGCCGGCCTGCAAACAGATGCTGGCCGATCTCGACCATCCCGCCGCGCGCGGGGAAAAAGTCTATGACACGACGTTCGAGAACGTGCAGGCCGGCGCCCGTACGTCGCTTCTGTTCCGGCTGGCCAATCAACATGGGGCCATCGTGCTTGGCACCGGCGATCTCTCGGAACTGGCGCTTGGCTGGTGCACCTACGGCGTGGGCGATCAGATGGCCCACTACAACGTCAACGCTTCCGTGCCGAAAACGCTGATCCAGCATCTCATCCGCTGGTGCGCCGCCGACCGCCGGTTCGGCGCGGATGTCGCCGGCGTGCTCGAAGGCATATTGGCGACCGAGATTTCGCCCGAACTCGTACCAGGCGACGGCGCCAATCACGCGCCCGCGCAATTGACGGAGAATTTCGTCGGTCCTTATGCGCTTCAGGATTTCAATCTGTACTGGATCACGCGCTACGGCTTTGCTCCGCGAAAGGTCGCCTTCCTGGCCTGGCGCGCCTGGAGCGAGGCGGACAGGGGCGCCTGGCCGCCCAATATTCCGGCCGACAAGAAAATCGCTTACGATCTTGCCGCCATCAAGAAATGGCTGGGCGTGTTTCTGCGGCGTTTTTTCGAGACCAGCCAGTTCAAGCGCTCGGCCATGCCCAATGGGCCGAAAGTTTCCTCGGGCGGCGCGCTGTCGCCGCGCGGCGACTGGCGTGCGCCCTCCGACTCGAGCGCAGTCGCGTGGCTCGCCGATCTCGAGCGGATTCCCTGAAGGCTTGCCTCAGGCGCCGGTTCCGGTCGTTCGCATGCTTCCTTGCCTTGACCGGGCCGCGATAGTGCTCTCAATTACGATGATGGAGGGCTTGCTCAGAAGATTGAATGACTGCACGAAAAAGGCCGCGGATGCGAAATTGGCGCCAGCGGGTTTCGTCCGGAAAGCCCCACAGGAGGACGCCTTATGGCGATGACGATGACGGGGGAAGTCGACCTTCCTGCGACCAGACAGGTCGTGTGGGAAGCGCTCAACGATCCCGAGGTTTTGAAATCATGCATTCCCGGCTGTGAGAGCCTTGAGCGCGTAGGCGAGAATTCGCTTCAGGCGGTCGCCAAGGTCAAGGTCGGTCCGGTCTCCGCAACCTTCAAGGGCAAGGTCGATCTGCTCGATCTCGATCCGCCCAACGGCTATCGCATTTCCGGCGAGGGCGAGGGCGGCGTTGCGGGCTTCGCCAAGGGCGGCGCGACGGTCAGGCTCACCGAGATTCCCGAGGGAACGAAGCTGTCCTATGATGTCGAGGCGCAGGTCGGCGGCAAGCTCGCCCAGCTTGGCGCGCGTCTCATCGATGGCGTCGCCAAGAAGATGGCCGACCAGTTCTTCAGCGATTTCGCCGCCGCCGTCGCCAGACAGCAAGGCGACGGGCAGCAGGTCGGCGGGCCGGTTGCGCAAAACGCTGCGCAAACGCAGCAACAGGAGGCGAAAGGGCTGCTTCAGCGGCTTATCGCCTGGTTCCTGGGTCTTTGGAGGTAAGGCACATGACAAAAGTGAGTCTGACGGTAAACGGCAAGGCGGTTTCGGCTGACGTCGATCCGCGCACATTGCTCGTGCATTTCATTCGTGACAATCTGCGTCTGACCGGCACGCATGTCGGTTGCGACACCAGCCAGTGCGGCGCCTGCGTCGTCCATGTCGACGGCAAGGCGGTCAAATCCTGCACGACGCTGGCGGCATCCGTCGACGGTTCGAGCGTCGTCACCATCGAAGGACTGGCGCAGGGCGGCAAGCTGCACCCGATGCAGGAGGCTTTCCGCGAAAATCACGGCCTGCAATGCGGCTTCTGTACGCCCGGCATGATCATGTCGGCGGTCGATATCGTGAACCGCAAGGGGCCGGGCCTCGACGAGGCGACCATCCGCCACGAGCTGGAAGGCAATATCTGCCGCTGCACGGGCTATCACAATATCGTCAAGGCGATTGGCGACGGCGCGGCCGCAATGAACGGCCAGAAGGCCGCCGCTGAATAAACGCCTTCGGGAGGAAGCAGCATGACCGGCACAGGTATCGGCGCCCCCGTGCGCCGCAAGGAGGATTTTCGCTTCATCACGGGGCAGGGCCGCTATGTGGACGACATCAACCGTCCCGGACAAGCGCACGCCTATTTCCTGCGTTCGCCGCATGCGCATGCGAGGATCAAGTCGATCGACCTCAAGGCAGCCTCTGCGGCGCCGGGCGTCGTGGCGATCTTCACCGGCGACGATGTGGCCGCCGACAAGGTCGGCGGACTGATCTGCGGCTGGGCGATCTCCAACAAGGACGGCTCGCCGATGCGCGCCGGCGCCCATCCCGTGCTCGCGCAGGGCAAGGTGCGCTATGTCGGCGATCATGTCGCTGTCGTCATCGCCGAAACGCTGGCGCAGGCGCGCGACGCCTCCGAACTCATCGTCGTCGACTATGACGTTCTTCCCGCCGTCGCCGATATGGCGTCCGCCCGCAAGCCCGGCGCGACCGCCGTCCACGACGAGGCGCCCGACAACCAGTTTTTCGACTGGGAGCTCGGCGACAAGGCAGGCACGGAAGCCGCCTTCGCCAAGGCCAGGCACGTCACCAGGCTCGACATCGTCAACAATCGCCTCATCCCGAACGCGATGGAGCCGCGCGCGGCGGTTGGCGAATACGATATGGGCGCGGATTCGCTCACCCTCTACACCACGAGCCAGAACCCGCATGTCGCCCGCCTCGTGCTCTCGGCCTTCATCGGCCTTGCGCCGGAAAACAAGTTTCGTGTGATCGCGCCCGACGTCGGCGGCGGCTTCGGCTCGAAGATCTTCATCTATGCGGAAGAAACCGTCTGTGTCTGGGCGGCCCGCAAGGTCAACCGTCCCGTGAAATGGACGGCCGACCGCACCGAGGCCTTCCTGTCGGACGCCCATGGCCGCGACCACGCCACCCATGCCGAAATGGCCATGGACGAGAACGGCAAGATCACTGCGGTGCGCGTCAAGACCCGCGCCAACATGGGCGCCTATCTCTCGACATTCGCCTCCTCGGTGCCGACCTATCTCTACGCGCCGCTTCTGTCGGGCCAGTACGATATCCCTGCGATCTACGTCGAGGTGGAGGCGGTCTACACCAAGACCGCGCCGGTCGACGCCTATCGTGGCGCCGGCCGTCCGGAAGCGACCTTCGTGATCGAGCGTCTGCTTGAAGTGGCCGCGCGTGAACTCGGCAAGGATCCCGCCGATTTCCGCCGCCAGAACTTCGTCAAGCAATTCCCGCATCAGACGCCGGTCATCATGGCTTACGACACCGGCGATTACGAGGCTTCGCTCGCCAAGGCGCAGCAGATGCACGATACGGCGGGCTTTGCGGCCAGAAAGGCGGCCAGCGCCTCCAGGGGCAAGCTGCGCGGCCTCGGCTATTCCGCCTATATCGAGGCCTGCGGCATTGCGCCGTCTGCGGCCGTCGGTTCGCTCGGCGCCGGCGTCGGCCTGTGGGAATCGGCGGAAGTGCGCGTCAATCCGATCGGGACGGTCGAGATTCTGACGGGCTCGCATTCGCACGGCCAGGGCCACGAGACGACATTCGCCCAGCTCGTTTCTGCGCGCCTCGGCATTCCGATCGAGAACGTTTCCATCGTCCACGGCGACACCGACAAGGTGCAGATGGGCATGGGCACCTACGGTTCGCGTTCCGGCGCGGTCGGCATGTCGGCCATCGCCAAGGCGCTCGACAAGATCGAGGCCAAGGCCAAGAAAGTGGCGTCCCATGTTCTCGAGGCTTCCGAAGGCGACATCGAGTTCAAGGACGGCAAGTTCTCGGTCAAGGGCACCGACAAGGAAGCCGATTTCGGCTCCATCGCCTTGCAGGCCTACGTCGCCCACAAGTTCAACGGGCAGGAGCTGGAGCCGGGCCTGAAGGAAAGCGCCTTCTGGGATCCGACCAATTTCACCTTCCCTGCGGGCGTCCACATCTGCGAACTCGAGATCGATCCCGCGACCGGCGTCATCGTCATCGAGCGCTGGACGGCGGTCGACGACTTCGGCAACGTCATCAATCCGATGATCGTCGAAGGACAGGTGCATGGCGGCATCGCCCAGGGTGTCGGCCAGGCGCTGCTGGAAGGCGCGGTCTACGATTCCGACGGACAGCTCATCACTGCGAGCTTCATGGATTACACCATGCCGCGCGCGCAGGATCTGCCGTCCTACAATATCGGCATGACGGTCACGCCCTGTCCCTCGAATCCGCTTGGCATCAAGGGTTGCGGCGAAGCCGGCGCGATCGCCTCGCCGCCGGCCGTCATCAACGCCATCACCAACGCGCTTGGCCACGAAAACATCACAATGCCCGCTACGCCGGAAAAGGTCTGGAGAGCCGCCCGGTCCTCGTCCCACAAGCAGGCCGCCGAATAGGAGAAACGCTCATGTACGCTTTCACCCATCATGCAGCCACCAGCGTGGCCGACGCCGTGAAATCGGTTGGCGAGGGCAAGTTCCTCGCCGGCGGCCACACGCTCATCCCCACGATGAAGCAGCGCCTCGCCATGCCCGGCCATCTCGTCGACCTCAACAAGGTTGCCGAACTCAAGGGCATTTCCGACAATGGCTCGGTGCTGACCATCAAGGCCATGAGCCGCCATGCGGAAGTCGCGGATTCCGATGTCGTCAAGAAGGCCATTCCCGGCCTTGCGGCGCTTGCCGGCGGCATTGGCGATCCGCAGGTCCGCCATCGCGGCACCATCGGCGGTTCGGTCGCCAATAACGATCCGGTCGCCGATTATCCTGCCGCCTGTCTTGCGCTCGGCGCGACCATAATCACCGACCGTCGCCGTATCCCGGCCGACGATTTCTTCCAGGGCCTGTTCACGACTGCGCTGGAGGACGGCGAGCTGATCGTGGCGTTCGACTTTCCGCACGCGGAAAAATTCTCCTACGCAAAGTTCCGCAACCCGGCCTCGCTCTACGCGCTGGTCGGCGTCGCCGTGGCCAAGCGCGGCGCCGATGTGCGCGTGACGATCACGGGCGCAGGCTCGGACGGCGTGTTCCGCTGGAAGGAGGCCGAAGCAAAGCTTGCCGCCAATTTTTCGGCCGCCGCGCTCGACGGCTTGCAGGCTTCCGCCTCGGGCCTCAACGGCGACATCCACGGCTCGGCCGAATATCGCGCCCATCTGATCGGCGTGATGGCGAAACGCGCGGTGGCGGCGGCCTGAGGCCGCTTGCCCAATGCCCATGCTCCGGCGCCTGGCGCGCCGGAGTTTTCCCTGAGATATGCAAGACAGGTTTTGCCAAGACAGGTTTTGCAAAGCGCGTTATCGGGGCCGACGCTTGGAAGCGCTGCGCGCGCCGCCTGCCCCGGTGCGGAAGCGGTAGAGGCTTCGTCAACCGAGGAAGTTTTGCCCCATATCGGGCGCATTCCCTGATTGTTTCTTCAATTCCGTTTCTTAAATATTAGAGCGCGTTCTGCAAAAGTGTGAGAGGTTTTGCGTTCGATCGCGCGATAAACCTGAGAATTCGGGCAAATCAGCCGAATGGGAATTTGCCGAATTTGCTCCGACATGGCGGGATGGCAGGAGGGCAAAATGACTGTCGCCATCGGCGCGGCGGCCAAAGAGTCCGGCGT
>JBKDZW010000002.1:0-9190 GCA_047971685.1 Rhodoblastus sp. | reverse complement strand
CGCCGACGATAATCGGCGCAGACGCGAGCGCGGGCTGTCAGCCTTCGCGCAGAACCAGTCCGGCAACATCATGGTGCTGGCGACGCTGCTGGCGGTGCCCGTCTCCGGCGCCGTTGGCCTGGCCGTCGACTATGGGCGCGCCCTCTACGCCAAGCAGCAATTGGACTCGGCCGCCTCGGCTGCGGCCTCCACCGCCGCCAATTCCGCGCGCTTCGCCTTTCAGCAGAAAGGCGGCAATGTCGAACAAGAAGACGACGACGCCGCCAACGAAGGCAAGCGCCGGGGCGCCAAGGCGTTCGGCGTTCAGAGCGCGCTTCGCCCGGCCGGCGCGACCATGGTCCGAAATCCGACAGTCACCGTAAAGCGCGTCGGCGCCGTTCTCACATCGAACGTGCAATATAACGCGGCGCTGCCCTCGACGCTCGGCGGCCTGTTCGGCATCAAGAAAATCAACATCAGCGGAACCGCCGTCGCCAACGCCACGGTCATGCAGGTTCCCTCGCAGGATTACATCATCAAGGAAAGCTTCGAGCTTGTCCCCACGCCGATGTATCAAGGCAACGGAACCTGGGACGTCTATAAAAACTACAATGGCTGGACGACGGCCGGTTCGGGCGTCGAAGTCGACGCGAAATGCGCCATCCTCTGCGGCGACCCGCCAGACGGCCTCAATCACGGCGAACTGGATTCCCATGGCAACAGCGCGATGTCGAAAAAGGTCTTCCTGCCGGTCGGCGCTTACGAATTGCGCTATTGGTATTACGGACGCAACAACAACGTTGCCTTCAATCCGGTCTGGGTATGCGGTTCGACCGACGCCGATGTGGAATGGTCCACCGACGGCGGCGCAGCGCTGAGCAACAGAATTGGCGTTTATCTCGATCAGTCCTCCAGCGACACCGCCGCCCTTGCCTGGTCGGAGGCCAAGAGCGGCTATGTCGGTTCAAATCTGATCGACACATGCACCTGGTCCGGGAAGAAGTGGATCGAGCGCAGCATCAAGATCAATATCGTGTCGCCCGGCGAATATTGGCTGTCCTTCTCCGCGCTTGGCCGCAACGACACTTATGGCGGCCTTCTGGACGACATCAGGCTCTGCCCCGTCGCCTGCAAGGAAAGCCTGCACGAGAATTTCCCCTGGGCGGCCAATACGGTTCTGTTCACGGACGATTTCAGCACGCCGCAATATCCGGCGGCCGGTTCGGCAAGCACCCCCCCGGCAGGGCCCGGCGACTATGGCTCGACGAAACTCGCCACGCTGGACAAATCCGGCTCGGTCCAGAACTCCGCCTGGGAAACCGCGCCTGGGGAAGGCTGGGTGACTGCGCCTGTCAACCAGATGGATTTCATATCATCCGCCGTCGCCGGTCTGACCTCGGGAAATTTGCTGGAAATGGACGCGACCCTCGGCAATCGGACGATATTCCGCAAATTCAACCTCGACCCCGGCTATTACAGCATTTCGTGGAAATATATCTCGCGCGCCTACATGAAAAACGAAATCACCACGACGGTTTGCGGCGCAAGCCCGGAGGACGTGAACGCGAGCGTGTACGCCACGAAACTGTCCACGACGAACGAACGTTTCCCCACAAGCGTTCTGGCGGAGTCGGTCAAGGGAATTAATAAAAAGCAGGATACGAACCTTGTGTCTTTCTACATCGACGACAACCGTTCCTACGCACATCCCGTCGGATCCGCTGATTACTACGGCGTGACGACCTATGCCAATCCCAACGGCACGGCGACGAATGGAACATTTGCCTCTCTGCCGCAGAACGTCTTCGACTCCTGCCTCTATTCGCCGACCCTGGCGACCCGCACGGTCAAATTCCGGATCGACAAGCCTGGCGCTTATTGGCTGTCATGGCGTGCGGAAGGCTCCTCCGACAATTACGGCGGTGGACTGGGCAATGTGGTTCTGACGGCTCTCGGCGGCCTGAGCATGGCCTCCAAACCCTCGCCGCTCGCCGTCGTTCCGACGTCGGCGCCCACCACAGGCGAGACAGTCACGCTCGGCGGATATTATATCGCGGCGCAGTAAGCACCCTTCGGCCCCCCGGTTCGCCAACAGGACGTTTGAGATGTTTCCACCGCACCAAGGCTCGCGCGCAGGACGTTTCCTGCGCGATGCGCGCGGCGCCAGCGCGGTCGAATTCGCAATCGTCACCCTGCCCTTCATCGCCCTGGTGCTCGCAGTCCTGGAGATGGCGACCACCTTCTACTTCAGCGCCTCGCTGGATCAGGCGACGCACAACGTCGCCCAGCAAATCCGCAACGGCACGATTCAATTGTCCGAGACGTCCCAGGCGGACATGCGAACCAAATATCTCTGCCCGCTTCTCCCCCGCGCGATGACCTGCTCGAAAATACAGGTCGGCATGCAGGCCAATGCGGATTGCGCGACAACCTCCGGAAACAGCGCCGGATGCTGGTCGTCATATTATTCCAACTGGACACAGGCCGCCCGCAACAAGCCGGCCCTGGATTCCAGTTCCTACAGCACGGGCGTCGCCAATAATTCGCTCTACATGACCGTCGTCTATCCGATGCCGCTGGTTTTCACATATTGGTCGACTATCGCATCGGCAAAGATCAATGGCGTGCCTGTCCGCGCCATTGTGTCGACCGAAATATTCATCAACGATCCCGCTGCGCAGCACTAGGCCAATGACTCGCTCCTCCTCCAAGACGCCGGCCCGGCTGCCCGCATTCCTCGCTTCGACGAATGCGGCGGCCTCCGTCGAGTTTTTGATTTTCGCGCCGGTGCTGATCATCATGTTGCTTGCGGGTTTCGAGGTGTCGCGCATGGTCGCCGCGCAACGCCATCTCGCCACTTTCACGTCGTCGGTCGCCTGGGATCTGGCCGGGACCAATGACCAGGACGCCAATGGCAAAACCATTGCAAAGGGCTTTCGTCTCTATGAATTTGCGACCCGTCTCGGCCTGTTGATGCCGGAAGTCTGGAAGCCCGGCGTGTCGGTGTATGCCGGGCACTCGCGCTACAATATCGCCATGACGATGGTGCAGATGACGCCGACGGTCGCAAATTGCTCAAGCAATTGCACCTACATCGCCAATGTCGCCTGGAGTTGGGGCGATATGAACCGGTCTTGCGGACAATTAGGTTCGGTGACCGATGGATCGGCCTACGACAAGGCCAAACTGCCGAACGGCGCGTTTCAAGCGGGCGCGGTCGTCGTGGTCGATGTGAAGGTCGAGTATCCCTCCATTCTCAATCTGAGCTGGCTGCCCGCGCGCACATTCACCTATTCGGTCTATTTTCCCGTTCGCAACACCATCGGCGGCGCCTATCTTCCGTGGGACGGCGTCGCCAATTGGTGGTCCGGCGCGAAATGCGCGGGCTATACGTGATGGCGCGCAGCGCTCACGCCGCGCCTGCCTCGCCCGCCGCCCAGCCGGCGCGGCATTGCGCGGAATAATCCGCGAAACGGCGCTGCGCGATCGCTTTCCGCGCGCGCGCCATCATGTCCTGATAATAGGCGAGATTGTTCCAGGTCAGCAGCATCATCGCCAGTATCTCGCCCGATTTGACGAGATGATGCAGGTAGGCGCGCGAATAGTCTCGCGCAGCAGGGCATGACGATTCCGGATCGAGCGGCCGCGGGTCGCCGGCATGACGGGCGTTCCTGAGATTGACGCGGCCAAAGCGCGTATAGGCAAGGCCGTGGCGGCCGGCGCGTGTCGGCATGACGCAATCGAACATGTCGATGCCGCGCGCGATCGCTTGCAAAATATCGTCGGGCGTGCCGACGCCCATGAGATAGCGCGGCTTTGCGGCCGGTAGATGCGGCTCGACCGTCTCGATCATGGCGAGCATGACATCCTGCGGCTCGCCGACCGCAAGACCGCCGACCGCAAGGCCATGAAAATCCATGTCCGCCAGCGCCTTTGCGCTTTCGACGCGCAAAGCCCTGTCGTCGCCGCCCTGAACGATGCCGAAGACCGCCCTGCCCTCGCGCTCCCGAAACGCCTTGCGCGAGCGCTCGGCCCAGCGCAGCGACAGGCGCATGGCGCGTTCCTGATCCTCGCGCGAGGCCGGCAGGCGGATGCATTCGTCGAACTGCATCTGGATGTCGGAGCCGAGCAGGGCCTGGATTTCCATCGAGCGCTCGGGCGTCAGCACATGTCTGGCGCCATCGATATGCGACTGGAAGACGACCCCGTTTTCGTCGAGCTTGCGCAATTTGGCGAGCGACATGACCTGAAAGCCGCCGCTGTCGGTCAGAATCGGATGCGACCAGTTCATGAACCTGTGCAGGCCGCCGAGTTCGGCCACCCGTTCCGCGCCGGGGCGCAGCATCAGGTGATAGACATTGCCGAGCACGATATCGGCGCCAAGTTCGCGCACCTGTCCGGCATACATCGCCTTGACGGTGGCCGCCGTGCCCACGGGCATGAAAGCGGGCGTGCGGATTTTTCCGCGCTCCGTCGCGATTTCGCCGGTGCGGGCGGCGCCGTCGGTTGCGGAAACATGCATGGAAAAATCCGTCATGGCGGCTTCATAGAGGGGCGCAGGCATTCGGGCTAGTCCGAGCGCTTCCGGCCGGGCTTGCCCCGGCGCGGCCGCGTGCGTAATGAGCGCGGATGATACCCTGGGTTCATATCGACACGGCGGCCGTTCCCGGCGGCGGCTCCTTGCGCCTGATGCGGCGCGGGGCCGAGTTTTCGATCAGGCTCGAGGACAACGAACTCATGAATTCGCGGCTCAGCGGCTCGGAGGAGGCGCTGGCGACCCTGTGCTGCGAACGCCTGACAGGCCCCGCCCCGCGCATGCTGATCGGCGGCCTCGGCATGGGTTTCACACTTCGCGCGGCTTTAGGGCGGCTCGGGCCGCAGGCGCAGGTCGTCCTTGCCGAACTCGTGCCGGCCGTTGTCGCCTGGGCGCGCGGGCCGATGACGGAGGTCTTTTGCGGCTGCCTGGACGATTCCCGCGTGAGAATCCGGGAGGCGGACGTCGGCGCGCTGATTGCGGCCGAACGCGCCGCCTATGACGCGATCCTGCTCGACGTCGACAACGGCCCGGACGGGCTGACGCGGGCCTCCAACGACCGGCTGTATTCGGTCGGCGGACTTCGGGACGCCTTTACAGCCCTGCGGCCGGGCGGCGTGCTGGCGGTCTGGTCGTCCGGCCCGGACGCCGCCTTCGCCAGGCGCCTGCGGAACGCCGGATTTGCGGTGGAGGAGGTTCGCGTGCGGGCCAATGGCAAGCGCGGCGGGGCCAGGCACGTCATCTGGATGGCGACCCGGCCCGCGGGCGGCGGGCCAAGGCAGGTTGGACCAAGGCAGGTTGGGCCAAGGTAGCCTAGCGCGGCGCGAGGCTTTATACGAACGGCCATATACGAGCGACAATTCCCCGGGCCTGCCGGATCCCCGCTTTCGCAGGGGTGGCGTTCGAGGCGCGATGACAGGTTCAGTCAGGAGACAAAGCGTGGACGGCAAGATTTTACAGAAACTCCCTGCCGGCGAGCGCATCGGCATTGCTTTTTCGGGCGGGCTCGACACATCGGCGGCCGTTCACTGGATGCGCGCCAAGGGCGCCCTGCCGCATGCCTATACCGCCAATCTCGGCCAGCCCGACGAAACCGATTACGACGACATTCCCCGCAAGGCGCTGGCCTATGGCGCGGCCGCCGCGCGGCTCATCGACTGCCGGCCGCAGCTTGTCGCCGAAGGCATAGCCGCCATCCAGTGCGGCGCCTTCCACATCACCACAGCGGGCGCGACCTATTTCAACACCACCCCGCTCGGGCGCGCGGTGACCGGCACGACGCTCGTGCGCGCGATGATGGAAGATGGCGTCAACATCTGGGGCGACGGCTCGACCTACAAGGGCAACGACATCGAGCGCTTCTATCGTTACGGCCTTCTGACCAATCCCCGCTTGCGCATCTACAAGCCATGGCTCGACCAGCAGTTCATAGACGAACTGGGCGGGCGCAAGGAGATGAGCGAATATATGGCCGCCGCCGGCTTCGAGTACAAAGCCAGCGTGGAAAAAGCCTATTCGACGGATTCCAATATTCTCGGCGCGACGCACGAGGCCAAAGATCTCGAATATCTCAATGCGGGCGTGAACATCGTCAATCCGATCATGGGCGTCGCCTTCTGGAAAGACGAGGTGAAAGTCGCGCGGGAAACCGTGACGGTGCGGTTCGAGCAGGGCCAGCCGGTCGCGCTCAACGGCAAGGAGTTTGCGAGCGCGCTGGAATTGTTCACCGAGGCGAACGTCATCGGTGGACGGCATGGCCTTGGCATGTGCGACCAGATCGAGAACCGCATCATCGAGGCCAAGAGCCGCGGCATCTACGAAGCGCCCGGCATGGCGTTGCTGTTCATCGCCTACGAGCGGCTCGTGACGGGCATCCACAACGAGGATACGATCGAGCAGTACCGCAACAACGGTCGCCGCCTCGGCCGCCTGCTCTATCAGGGCCGCTGGTTCGATCCGCAGACGCTGATGTTGCGCGAGACGGCGCAGCGCTGGGTGGCGAGCGCGATCACCGGCGAAGTGACGATCGAACTCCGGCGCGGCGCCGATTATTCGATCCTCGACACGACGAGCGCCAATCTCACCTATCATCCCGAGCGCCTGACGATGGAGAGCGGCGCGGGCTCGTTCACGCCCGCCGACCGCATCGGGCAGTTGACCATGCGCAACATGGATATCGCCGACACGCGCGAGAAACTCGGGCTCTACAACGGCGTCGGCCTGCTGGGCGGTTCGGATTTCGAGGCGCTGGCGCTGCCGAAGGAAGATAAGAAGAAAGGCTGATTTTTATCAGCCTTCCCGATCCCCGCCGTCGCGAAACCTGCCGAAACGATTGCGGAAGCGCGCCGCTCTCGTGCAGGAGGCGGAGAGCGGCGCCTTCGTCGCCATTTCGCCTTCGTTGCTATTGCGCCTTCATGAAGGCGTCGAAATAGGCCGCCAGCTCCTTGCGCCCGTCGAACGGCAGGACGTGCGCGACATATTGATCGGGGCGCACGATGACAAGCGCGCCGTGGTCGCGGTCTATGCCGCGCAGATTGTAGATATCAGGCCCGTTCTTGAGATCGGGACAGAACATTTTCTCGTAATCGCGCAAGCCGAGCCTGCCTTTCGCCGGCAGCAGGAAATCCGGCATGGCCTCGAGCTTTAGATCCCTGTGGCTCTGCTGGAAGATCGCCCGAAAATCGACGACGCTGTCGATATCGGCGCCTTTGGCGCGGTAGCGCTTGATCGGCGAATTTGCATCATTGGCGAGGAAATCGCAGAGCGTCCTGATTTTCGCGCGCTCCGACATCGGATCCTCGCGCCCGCAGAATGCAAGAAGCCGCCAGCGCCCGTCAGCCAGCAATATGTCGCCGAGCCGTCCCGGCTTGCCGTCGCCAAGCCGCACGACCGGGCCGGAATGAAAGCGCGTTCCAATCTCGAAACCTTTGGCGAGGTCTTGATGCGTGCTTTCTCCCGTCAACAGAGAGGGCTTGTAGACGGTGGCCACGCCCGCCGTATAGCGGCCGTGCTGCACGAAATAATCCTGCACCTGCGCAGGCTCGACGCCATCCGGGCGCTCCGGCGATTTCAGCGGCCTTGACAGCATCTGCGTCCATTCACGATCGAAGTCGATGAGGTTTTTCGCAATCGTCTGGCGTTCGGCGGAATAGGTGTGCAGAAAATCGGGGGCGCACTGACCGCGTAAAACAGCCGCCAGTTTCCAGCCCAGATTGAACGTATCCTGCATCGACACGTTCATGCCCTGCCCCGCCTTGGCGCTATGCGTGTGACATGCATCGCCGGCGATGAAGACGCGCGGCGCCCTTGTCTCGCCCTCGGCCACGTCATCGAACCTGTCGCAGAGGCGTTGCCCCACTTCGTACACCGACCACCAGGCGACCTCCTTCACATCGAGCGTATAAGGACGCAGGATGCGCTGGGCGGCGGCGACCAGATAGTCGATCGTCACCTCCTTGTTGGGCACGCGCTTGTCCTTGGCGACCTTGTCGAGTTCGACATAGATGCGCGCAAGATAGCCTCCTTCGCGCGGGATAAGCACGATCGCGCCCTCGTCCGCCGACTGGATCAGCGCTTTCAGCCTGATGTCGGGGAAGGTCGTGACGCCCAGAATGTCCATTACGCCCCAGGCCTGATTGGCGAAATCGCCCTTCAACTCGCGGCCCATCGCCTGACGCACGCCGCTGCGCGCGCCATCGCAACCCACGACATATTTCGCGCGCACCGTTTCGGTCTCGCCCTTGTGCTTGTCGTCGATGCGTTCGAGCGTGACGGTCACGGGACGATCGCCGTCGCCGGCGATTTCCAGACCTGCGAAACGGCGGGAATAAAGCGGTTCGAGACGATTGGCCGACTTGCGCATGAATTCGAGATAAAAATCATGCACGCGCGCCTGATTGAGAATGACGTGCGGAAAATCGGACAGGCCGTCTTCGACATCCTGAATGCGCCCGGAGCGTACGATGTTTTCGCGGTTGGAATCGTCGGGCTTCCAGAAGGTCGTCTCGTTGACCCAATAGGATTGTTTCTGAAGGCGCTCGCGAAAGCCGAATGCTTCAAACATTTCCATGGAGCGGCAGGCGATGCCGTCGGCCTGGCCAAGCTGCAACGGCCCGTCCTTCTGCTCGACAATGCAGGTCGCAATATCCGGAAAGGCCGCCAATTGCGCCGCAAGCGTCAAGCCTGCCGGACCGCAGCCGACAATCAGCACATCGACTTCCGCCGGCGGCCTGTCAGTGGGGGCGACATTGGCGGAAGGGCTGGCCAGTTCGGGATCGCCCGCGCGAAATCCGTTCAGATGATATTGCATGTGTCCTCCCAAACGTCCTGATTTTTATGGCGATCCCGCCTGCTGCAAAGATCGTATGATTTATAATTATAATGTATACTGATAATCAGTATACGTGTCAATACACCGCAAGCGATGCCGTCCGGGCTTTGGCGGATTTTGCGTCATTGCAGGAAGCGTTTGCCGCCAGCGCCATCCCGATTGCGACGGCGGGCATTACGCGGCTTATCTGAATTGGCTGCGGGCGGCGCCCGGAAGGCGGGAATGCGACTGTAGGCGGCGCCTGACTGCGGTCCCTGAGCGATCCCTGATGCGATCCTTGATGCGATCCCTGGCCGCTACTTCCGCCAGAGATGTGTGGCGTAGCCCGTCGTCACGCGCGCATCGAT
>JBKDZW010000001.1:0-9024 GCA_047971685.1 Rhodoblastus sp. | reverse complement strand
GCGTCTCGATCACGGGCATAGCCGGTCCCGGCGGCGGCACGGCGGACAAGCCCGTCGGCCTCGTGCATTTTTCCTGTGCGCGCCGCAATCGCCCGATCGTTCACGTCGAACGCAGATTCGGAGATATCGGCCGCGCGGCGGTGCGGCGCGCGGCGATCGAACAGGCGCTGGATTTGCTGGAAACGCTCTAGCCGTCGCCAAGCCTGAGCAGATCGACAAGGCGCAACTCTATCACGCCGATTGTTTCGAGTGGCTGGCGCAGCAAGAGCCCGCGTCCATCCAGGCCGTTGTCACCGACCCGCCTTACGGCTTGGTCGAATACACAGCAAAGGAAACCGAGAAGCTGCGCGCCGGCAAGGGCGGCGTGTGGCGCATTCCGCCAGCGTTCGACGGTCACAAGCGCGCGCCATTGCCGCGCTTCACTGTGCTCACGGTCGCCGACCGGCTCGAAATGCATCAGTTTTTCAAGCGGCTCGCCTTGCTCGTCTCGCGCGTGGCCGTGCCCGGCGCCAACGTCCTCGTCGCCTCCAATCCCTTGCTTGCCCATATCGTTGCAAGCGCCATGGTGGAGGGCGGCCTGGAATTGCGCGGCTATCTCGCGCGCCAGGTCATGACGATGCGGGGCGGCGATCGGCCGAAAAACGCGCATGAGGAATTTGACGAGGTGTCGGTTATGCCGCGTTCGCAATGGGAGCCTTGGGTTGTGTTGCGCACCGCGCTCGACGGTCGCGTGCAAGACAACCTCCGGCGCTGGGGGACCGGAGGATTCCGGCGGCCATCGAAAGAGCGGCCTTTCGGCGATATGATCCGCTCGCATCCCACGCCCGCGCATGAGCGTAAACTTGCTCCGCACCCATCCTTGAAACCTCAAGCTCTCATGCGGCAGATCGTGCGCGCCGCGCTTCCGCTTGGCGCCGGCACAATTCTCGACCCGTTCATGGGGGGCGGTTCAACGCTCGCAGCCGCCAACGCGGTCGGTTATGACAGTATCGGCCTCGAACGTGATAGGCATTATTACAACGTAGCCAGCAAGGCCATTCCGCAGCTTGCCAAGCTGACCGTCAAAGACGCAGAATAGCCTACTTGCCCTTGGGCTTTTTCGCAGCGAGCCTCGCGGCTTTTTTCGCTGCCGCCGCTGCCTCGCGCTCCGCTTTCTTTTGCGCCCGCGCCTTCTGCGCGCGGCTCTCGATCTTGTAAATCCAGCATCTGCGCAGCTTCGTTATGCCATCTCTGTGGAGCGTCGCCGTGCGCGTGCCTTTTTCGGTTTTGCGCGCATTGGCCCGGAAATCCGATGTGACGACTTGGCCAAGATACACTTCCGTAAAGCGCATCGGCGCACGCTCGGACGCCGGTTCGGTTTCGTCATCGACCTCATAGACGAATACGCACATCCATTGATCGCGTGCGCCATGTGTGTCGACCGCACCGCCTTCGTTGCGCGTGCTTTTGATTTCGATACCGTCCGCGCCCGCCGCAACATCGTTGTTCGGATAGCGTCCGCGCACCACCAGATCAGGGTGTCCGTTGAAATGCGCGTTGGGCACGAGCGAACGCGAGAAGCGCGCCAGCGAGCTCGTAATCATGTCCGAAATCATGCCCGACAGCGCGGCCGGGCGCGTCATGTCATCGAGACGATCGAGCCCCTTGGCCAGCAACATCGAATTCACGTCATGGAAGAAATCGTAAACATCCTGCATGGCGTGCTCGAAGTCGCTTTCCCTTAAAACGAAGGGATAAACGGCGTCTTGGTTGAAACCCGCCTTGTCTACAATTGCTTTGGTCAAGTGATTCTGCCCCGCCAGGTGCGGGAGTATACCCCGCCTCCGGCCGGAGCCGGAACGCTGCGATGACGCAAACGCTTCCTGCCCGTCCGACCCTTCATTTGCGCCCGTAAATCTTGTCGGCGCGTTCCTCGAAGGCTGCTGCGAACCTGCGGAAGGCCTCGTCGAAGACTGCGCCCATGATCGCGCCGAGCGTGCGGGAGCGGAATTCGTAGTCGATGAAAAACTCGACTTCCGAACGCCCGACGGCCGCTTCCGGCTCGATATCCCGAAAACGCCAGCGATTGCGCAGGTGGCGGAAGGGGCCGTCGACATATTCGACCAGAATTTCGGCGCCGGCGGGATCGAGCGTGACGCGGGTGGTGAATTTTTCGCGTATCGCCTTGTAGCCAATATCCATTTCTGCGAGCATGGTTTGGCCGCCGGCCGCGTTCGGCTCCCGCCCGCGAATCCGCATGCCCGTGCAGAGCGGCAGAAATTGCGGATAGGCCTCGCAATCGGCGACCAGCGCGAACATGTCGGCGGCGCTGTGGCGGACGCGCCGGATAGTGCGGTAACGGGGCATGGTTAACGGGGGGCGACTTTCTTCAAGCGTCAGCGGATGCGCAGGCAGCCCTTCCAGCCCTCGTAGGTCGAATATTCCCGGCTCATGGCGCGCATCCAGCCCGCGCATTCCCGCAGCGTCGCGAAACGCCGGGTCGTATCCACCCAGTCGAGCGCGGTCGGCTGCCTGCCCGGCGCAAGATTGCGCCCGCCGGTGAAATGCCCCTGCCAGACTGCGGGCGCATATCCATAGCGCTGGTTTTGCCCGGGATAATCGGCGGCCTGTGCGGCCGAAGCCCCCACGACCAGGCCAAACGCCGCCAGAATCGCAAAAGTGTTCGTTCTGACGCGCATCATGGTTTTGGCTCGCATCATGTTTGGTTCCTTCAGGAGCGCGTTTGCCGAAGGCGGAAACTAGCCCAGCCCCGCGCCGTGCGAAAGCGCCGCCGCATCGTCCGCGCGAAGAAATCGGGGCGCGCTTGCCGCAGTCGCGCCGGATTTGCCGCCCGCCAATACGGCCATCGACAGGCGCAATCGAGGCGGCTTTAACTTGGCTGTATTAAAAATCGCTTTGAATTCAACAATTGATTCAAATTTACCACACCTGCATCGCTCTACCCCGTGCGCCGCGTTTTTTTCAAGCTTAGGCCGGTTTCGGGTTCGAGACTCCGGTTGTGTCGAGGCGGCCTGGGGGGCTGGCCGTCTCACGGGATTACAGGAGCATATCTATGTCACGCATTCTTCGTCCGTTGCTGGGCGTATCCCTTCTGGCGCTGAGCGCGGGAACCGCGCTTGCGGCGGACCTGCCGAGCCGGAAGGCCCCTCCGCCGGTCGTCTATGCGCCGCCGCCGCCGGTCTTTACCTGGACCGGTCTGTACGCCGGCGTGAACGCGGGCGCGGCGATTTCCGACAGGCGCTTCGACATCGAACCGTTCGGCGGAAGCGCGAGCCCGAACGGCGTCGCCTTCACCGGCGGCGGCCAGATCGGCTATAATTGGCAGACCGGCCCTCTGGTGCTCGGCGTCGAGACCGACATCAATTATCGCGGCTCCTCCGGCAGTTCCGGCGGGTATTACGGCGGCTTGGGCTCCCGCTCCGGCTATTTCGGCACGGCGCGCGCGCGCATCGGCTACGCTTTCGACCGCGTTCTGCTCTATGGCGCGGGCGGTCTGGCCTATGGCAATGTCGAATTTCCCGGCAGCGCCGCTGTCGGGCCGTATATGCTGAGCGGCTTCGGCAATTCCGGCGGCGTGAAGGCCGGCTGGACGGCAGGCGCCGGCGTCGAATATGCGATCACGCCGAAATGGTCGGTCAAGGCCGAATATCTCTACGTCGACCTCGGCCGCAATTCCGCGAACTATGTGGATATTCCGACCGCCATGCCGGTGACGCTGCGCTCGCGCAATTCCGATCATGTGGCGCGTGTCGGCGTGAACTACCATTTCTAGTAAAACCCACAACAAACCAAACGAAAGCCCGGTCCTTGCGGCCGGGCTTTTTCTTTATGCTGTCGCCGGGATTCGGTTTTATGCTGTTGCCGCGATTCGCCGGCGGAATCTGCCGATTTCGACAAGCGCCGGGCAATTCTTGCTCAAGCCGGTCCCTGTCGCAGATTTCCCGGCCTGGCGGCGATCTCGATCAATCGAATGCCGCCGCAAATTCCTATCTATTTATAAATAAACCAAAATTCCATTTTTTTTTGCAATAATCCAAGAAAATACCGTGTGACATAATAACAACTAAGCTTGTAAACACGAAGAGAAATACAGGAAACCGTGTGTTCCAGCTTTTCGTGCTGCCTAAGTTGGGTTAGTTTCCGCTGGTTCGTCCGATCTGAGGCGATCGGCTTTAGTCATCGAGTCAATTTGCGTTACGTCGTATAGGGTTAGCGCCGCATCTGGTCGCAATGAACCGTGCGCCGCTCGACAATTTTTAGCCAGGGGGCAGTATGAAACTCGTCAATATCTTCGCAACGGCGCTTGCCGCTTCCACCATCGCCGGCTCCGCTTTTGCAGCCGACCTGCCCGCGCGCAAGATGGCTCCGGCCTATATCGCGCCGGCGCCGATCTTCACCTGGACAGGCTTCTATGTCGGCGTGAATCTCGGCTATGCCTTCCGCGGCGACAACAAGGCCCAGGGCTATGGCATGGTTCTGCCGCCCGCAACCGCCCAGCATATGGGCTGGTGGGGCGGCTCCAGCAGCGACACCACGGGCATTCTCGGCGGCCTCCAGGTTGGCTACAACTTCAACTTCCGCGGCTTCCTCGTCGGTCTCGAGACGGATTTCCAAGGCTCGGATATCAAGGGCTCCAAGAATTACGCAGGCGCGATGGGGCTGGGCAACAATGGCGCTCCGCAATTCATCTCCGTCGACGCACGGACCAAGCTGGAATGGTTCGGCACGTTACGCGGACGCCTCGGCTTTGCGCTGCCTTCGGCGCCGAACTTCCTGGTCTATGCAACCGGCGGTCTGGCCTATGGCAATGTCAAGGCGAGCGCGACCCCGACCTTCGTGAATGCGACCGGCGGCTCGATACTCGGCGTGCGTTCGTCCTTCAGCGACACCAGGATCGGCTGGACGGTCGGCGCCGGCGCCGAATACGCGCCGATGAGCCTGCCGAACTGGTCGGTCAAGTTCGAATATCTGTATACCGATCTCGGCTCGGTCCGTGTTCCGCTGGACGGCGCCGGGGCGACGGCTGGCGCGTATTTTGCAAACACTCCGGCCTATGCCGGTTCGCACAGCTCGCAGACGAAGTTCCATACGCTTCGCGTAGGCCTGAACTATCGCTTCGGCGGCATGTCGGCTGCTCCGGTCGTCGCCAAGTACTGAGCCAAATGCTGACCAGGTACTGAGCCAAGTACCGAACGATACGAAGTCTTCCGCATTCGCGGACAGAAGCCCGGGCCATGCGCCCGGGTTTTTGTTTGCCGGCGATCTTTTTCTTGCCCTTGCGCCCGCCCTTCTCTATCTGGCCGGCATGAACGAACGTCCCGCGCCGAAAATCTCCTTCGTTTCGCTTGGCTGCCCCAAGGCGCTGGTCGATTCCGAGCGCATTCTCACGCGCCTGCGCGCGGAAGGCTACGAGCTATCTAGGACGCATGCGGGCGCGGATGCCGTCATCGTCAACACCTGCGGCTTTCTCGACAGCGCCAAGGCCGAATCGCTCGCCGCGATCCGCGCGGGCCTCGAAGAAAACGGCAAGGTGATCGTCACGGGGTGCATGGGCGCAGAACCCGGCGAGATCACCAGCCAATATCCGGATGTGCTCGCCATCTCCGGGCCACAAGCCTACGACAGCGTGATGGAGGCCGTGCATCGCGCCCTGCCCGCCCCGCACGATCCCTTTGTCGATCTCGTGCCCGAACAGGGCGTGAAGCTCACGCCGCGCCACTACGCTTACCTGAAGATTTCGGAAGGCTGCAACAACACATGCTCCTTCTGCATTATCCCGAAATTACGCGGAAAACTGGTGTCGCGCCCTGCGGGCGAAGTGCTGCGCGAGGCTGAAAAGCTGGTGCGCGCGGGCGTGAAGGAATTGCTCGTCATCTCGCAGGACACGGGCGCCTATGGCGTCGATGCGCGCTATGCGGCATCGCGCTTCGGCGACCGCGAGGTACGGACCAGGTTCATCGATCTTGCCCGCGAACTCGGCTCGCTCGGCGTGTGGACGCGGCTCCATTACGTCTACCCCTACCCCCATGTCGACGATGTGCTGGAGCTGATGGCGGATGGCAAGATACTGCCTTATCTCGACATTCCCTTTCAGCATGCGAGCCCGCGCGTATTGCGCGCGATGAAGCGGCCCGGCGACCACGAGACCATGCTGGAGCGCATCCGCGGCTGGCGGCGCGCCGTGCCGGATCTGGCGATCCGCTCGACCTTCATCGTCGGCTTTCCCGGCGAGAGCGAGGAGGATTTCCGCCAGCTTCTCGACTTTCTGAGCGAAGCGAAAATCGACCGCGCCGGCGCCTTTGAATACGAGGCGGTCGCCGGCGCGCCGGCCAACGATCTCGGGCTCGAGCCTGTCGCGCCGGAATTGAGGAAGCTGCGCTGGAACAGGCTGATGGAGGCGCAGCAGAAGATTTCGGCCAGGATTTCGCGGGAAAAGATCGGCAGGCGCGTGAAGGCGATCGTCGATGAGGCGGGGCCGAGCGTGGCGCGCGGGCGCACGATGGCGGACGCGCCGGGAATCGACGGCGCGATCCATATTGCGTCGGCGCGGCGCCTGCGGCCCGGCGATATCGTCGATGTGCGCGTGGAGGCCGCCGACGCCTACGACCTCAAGGGGCGGGCGTCGTAACAGGCGATGCGCCTCAGGCGATGTCCGGGCGCTTCAATCTCCCGCCTTTCGGCGCGGCGCGCTGTTGGCGAGCAGCAGGACGAGCGCGCCCAGAAGCGCGGAGGCGAACGAGCCTATGAACACGCCGATCTTGGTTTCGCCAAGCAGATTGGCGCTGGGCGGAAAGGCGAGCATGCCGATGAACAGGCTCATGGTGAAGCCGACGCCGCAGATCAGCGACACGCCGTAAACCTGCATCCAGCTTGCGCCTTGCGGCCGGTTGGCGAGCTTGAAGGCGACGGCCAGGCGCGCCGCCGCGAACACGCCGATCTGCTTGCCGAAGAACAGGCCGGCCGCCACGCCGAGCGTGACGGGGTGAGCGAGAATGTCGGCCGAAAAGCCCTGGAAGGACACGCCGGCGTTGGCGAAGCCGAAGATGGGCGTGATGACGAAGCCGACCCATGGCGCCAATGCGGTTTCGAGCCGGTGCAGCGGAGAATGGGTCTCGTCGCCCTTTTTCGTCGGCAGTTCCAGCGGAATGAAGATCGCCAGAAGGACACCGGCGATCGTTGCGTGGACGCCGCTGGCGTGAACGAAAATCCATAAGGGAAGCCCGAGCGCCAGATAGGGCCACAGGCTGGAAACCTTGAAGCGGTTGAGCGCAAAAAGCGCGACCAGGCAAAGCGCGGCGGCGCCCAGCATCGGCAACGACAGGCCCGCCGAATAGAACAGGGCGATAATCACGACCGCGCCGAGATCGTCCATGATGGCGAGCGCGGCCAGAAAGACTTTCAACGAGGTCGGCGCGCGCGACCCGATCAGCGCGAGGACGCCGAGCGCAAAGGCGATGTCGGTCGCCGCCGGTATCGCCCAGCCGCGCGACAGCATTGCATCGCCCCGCGCGCAGACGAGATAGACGAGCGCCGGCACGATCATGCCGCCGGCGGCCGCAAGCCCCGGCAGGGCGCGCGCGCGCCACGACGACAGTTCGCCGCCGATCATCTCGCGTTTGATCTCGAGGCCGACCAGCAGGAAGAACAGCGCCATCAGCGCGTCGTTGATCCAGTGCAGAACGCTCAAAGGGCCGACATGGGCTTCGAGCGCGCGAAAATAATCGGGACCGAGTTGCGAATTGGCGATCAGCAGCGCGCCGGCTGCGCTCGCCATCAGGACAACGCCGCCGCCCGCCTCGCTCGAAAGCAGGCTGCGCAGCGCGGCGCCAAGACGGCGCCGGGGCGGTTTGGTCATGAGCGGAATTCCCCCGGACGTTCCACCGTTTCAGGCCGGACGGCCAAAGGGCTTCGAGACGAATGCATATGTGGAAACATTATAAGCCAGATTGCACGGGAATCCGAAAGCCGAACAGTGCGATGGCGGCTTTTCACGCAAAAATCGACCGGGCGGCGCCGGAACGCGCTTTCGGTTTGCGGGACCGCCGGGTTTTTGAAGCTTGTTTATCGAGGTCCGTTTCTCGAATTTTGGCGCGCCGCACCGGGTGAAGATGACAATTTTGTCTGCGTTATTCCCCTCACAGTCCTCCTTAATGCCGCCAAGGCCGCTGACGCGGCCTCGCCCGGTTGGCCGCTGCCGCGGCCTTGCCCGGTGGGCCGCTAGAGCGTTTCCGCATTTCATTGAATCGTTGCGACGCTCTAACTATTTGATTTTCTGCAATTCCGGACGCAAAACCGGTATCCGCTTTTGCTGGAATTGCTCTAAAGATTTTCACTGGCGCATCGAGCGGCTTTGGCATATTTATTATCTCAATGATTCTTGAATTGTTGAAATTACGATGAACGAGAAACAAGCCCTCAGCGCCTTTGCCGCACTCTCGCAGGAGACGAGACTCCGTATCGTCCGGTTGCTGGTGACTGCTGGACCGGAGGGCATGTCGGCCGGAGCGATTGGCGAAGCTGTGGATGGCGCGTCGTCGTCTCGCATGTCGTTTCATCTGAGCCATCTCGAACAGGCCGGACTTGTCGCGTCCCGCCGCGAGGGGCGCTCGATCATCTACAGCGCCGCGCTGAGCACGCTGTCGGGTCTCGTGGAATTCCTGATGCGCGATTGCTGCCAAGGCCACCCGGACGTCTGCAATCCTGCAATGGCGGCGCTGTCTTCATGCTGCGAGTTAATGATAGGAATCTCCCGTGTCTGACTGACAAGAGCATTGCGTATTCAACGTCCTTGTCGCGTGTACCGGCAATTCGGCGCGCTCGATTCTCGCGGAAAGCATCCTGAACAGGGATGGCGAGGGTCGCTTTCTCGCCTTCTCTGCCGGGTCGCAGCCCAAGGGGACGGTCATTCCGTTTGCCCTGAAGGTTCTCGTGAGCTTCGAGCACCCGACCGACGGCTTCCGGTCGAAGAGCTGGGAGGAGTTCGCCCGACACTGTGCTCCTGTCATGGATTTCGTGTTCGCCGTC